>CAWUXF010000089.1:0-9891 GCA_963926325.1 uncultured Luminiphilus sp.
TGCCGTCTGCTAAATAATTGCTATACTCCGCGACCTTCATTTTCCTTGCCGGAGTGGTGGAATTGGTAGACACAGGGGATTCAAAATCCCCCGCCCTTAAAAGCGTGACGGTTCGAGTCCGTCCTTCGGTACCATATTCAATGCGGTGTGTTTTATCACCGCAGTTGCCCAGACCCCCACCAGATCCAACGCAGTATTTCGTTGAGACAACCTTCGCTAGCGTGGACCACGTCCGATAGAAGCGCGGAGCAAACGCTAAGTTAGTTCAACTCAAGAGCACGAAAGCCGAAACAGCGACCATCAAAACTGCTGCGATGCGATTGAGCATACTTAGATTTCTATCTTTTCCTAGCAGCTGCCTGACCTGACGCCCGCCACTAGCATAGAGGCTCATGGACAGAAATTCGGTGGTGAGCATAATCCCTAAAAAAACACCTAGCTGTGGCAGAACAGGACGCGAAGTGTCGGTAAACCCTGGCAGTAGCGCCAGCATAAACGCCCATCCTTTAGGGTTCATTATGGCTGTAGTAAAGCCCAACAGCGCCAATGCCTTTCTGCTGATGTCGCCCTCATAGCGATCCGCACCGAATTGATCATCAGCATGCCAGAGCCGCCAAGCAATATAGAGCAAGTAGCAACCGCCTATCACGGCCAGTCCCTGCATGAGACGCGGATCGAGTGCCAGCAACCAAGTCAGTGCAAGCATGGTCACTGAGACGACAAACGCAACGCCCAGCATCTCCCCCCACATCATCCACAAGGTTCGACGATAGCCTTGAGTCAGCCCAAGCGAAAACGCCAGCGTCATGCACATGCCAGGCGTCAGCGATATCACCGCAATCGTTGGCGCCAGTATTAATAATGTCTCCACAAACTACCCTTTCTAAATACGTGCCACCCAATTTTTGGCTACATGTTACAAAAATGGCGAAAACCATTGCAGTGAGGCGCCATCAAATCCAATCTACCACTTTCAGCCTAAGTCATTACTATGAAAAACGTAGCGTTGGCTTATTGATATCGTGCTGGCGAATTAGTGTATTGCAAAGACATCCATCGCAGATAAGGATAACTCTATGGAGCGCATCACTTTACTACTTGAAGGCGTCGCACATGTCAGCGTAATGGTGTTGTCGATGCTTATACTGGTCGGATTCATTAGCATCATCGTGCTGTACTTTCTTGACACACACCAATCCCAACACGCCATTCTCCGCAATTACCCCGTCGTGGGGCGTTTACGTTATTTCTTTGAGCATATGGGGGTGTTTTTTCGGCAGTATTTTTTCGCCATGGATCGAGAAGAACTCCCTTTCAATCGCGCGCAGCGAACCTGGGTTGCGCGCTCGGCAAAGAACCATGATTCCACGATCGCATTCGGTTCGACCAAATCCCTGGACCGACCCGGTGAAATTCTTTTTCTTAATAGCATGTTCCCAAAGCTGGACGAGGAAGTCGCCGTTGAAGCTAAAAACCCCATCATTTTTGGCGAAGGTTATGCAGAACAGCTATTCAAAACTTATTCTTTTTTCAATATATCAGCGATGAGCTATGGCGCCCTTTCCGCACCCGCCATTGATGCGCTTTCGCATGGTGCCGCACAGGCCAATATCTCGCTCAATACCGGTGAAGGCGCGCTCTCACCTTTTCATCTTGCGGGAGACTGCGATTTGGTCTTTCAAATCGGCACCGCAAAATATGGTGTCAGTGATGCTAATGGTGATCTGAGTAACGACCGATTACGGCAAGTCGCCAGCAACGCGCGAGTGCGCATGTTTGAGATCAAGTTGTCACAGGGCGCCAAACCGGGCAAAGGCGGTATTTTACCCAAGTCCAAAGTCACCGATGTTATTGCCCAAACTCGTGGAATTCCTGCTGGAGAGGATTCCATTAGCCCTAATCGTCACAGAGATATAAGTTGTACAGCAGATCTGCTGGCAATGATTCACCGGGTGCGAACAGTGACCGGCAAGCCCACAGGCATTAAGTTTGTTTTAGGGCAAGCGGAATGGATTGATGAAATGTGCTTGGAAATACATCGAATGGGCGCGCAGTTTGCACCGGATTTCATTACGCTAGACAGTGCTGACGGTGGCACCGGTGCAGCACCCCAAAGCCTGATGGATACGGTCGGATTACCCTTAAATGCGAGCCTACCGATTTTAGTGGATAAACTGAACGAGTACGGACTAAGAGCACGTATTAAGGTGATCGCTTCGGGGAAATTGGTAACACCAGCCGCAGTTGCGGCGGCACTATGTCTCGGCGCAGATGCCGTCAACTCTGCGCGCGGGTTTATGTTTGCGCTCGGCTGTATTCAAGCACTTCAGTGCAACAAAAATACCTGCCCCACCGGCATTACGACACATGATGCCAACCTGCAAAAGGGACTGGATCCAACGGTTAAAGCCATACGTGTAAGTAACTATGCAGCCAACTTGATCCATGAGGTCAAAATTATTGCGCACAGCTGTGGCGTCCTTAACCCTCAGGATCTCGGTCGCACACATGCCTATATTGTGAGCGATCAGGGCGCACCTGTACCGCTGAACAAATACTATCCCGATGTAGCAACGCTTCCCCAGTATTTGCCAGAGGCCAACTATAAGTAGATCTTACCTAAGGCAAGCCCATTAGCTGAGGTATCGGGAATTACTCTGGAGTACTAGGCGGGTATGTTATAAGTCACTGCAACCTAAAACTTTTTGAGCGTTTGGTTTTATCTTAGGAGTAAATCTATGGAAGCCTTTATTTTTCCCACCATAGGCGGGCTATTGATCGGCATAGCATCGATCGGTTTACTGGCAGGGCTGGGCCGTATTGCTGGTATTAGCGGAATTACCTGGGGCGCTATTGCCGGCCCTGACCGAGATTGGCGACTGCTGTTCATCATTGGATTAATAGCCGGCGCGGCACTGGCACATACACTAACAGGCAAACCCATACCTGACGCACCCATCGCCCCCGTTTGGCTCGCTGTTGTATCTGGACTTTTGGTGGGTATAGGCACGCGCATGGGTAGTGGCTGTACCAGCGGTCATGGTGTTTGCGGGATCGGCAGGCTCTCTTTGCGCTCGATGGTCGCCACAGGCACGTTTATGACAGCGGGTGTAGTGACCGTTTTCATTGTTCGACACGTGATAGGAGGTTCGCTATGAAACAGTGGCCAGCACTCCTAACCGGACTCATATTCGGCATGGGACTTGCAATATCAGGCATGACTGATACCGCCAAAGTTCAGGGATTTCTTGATATTGCCGGCGCATGGGACCCAGATTTAATGTTTGTCATGGGCGCGGCACTACTCATTACCCTAAGTGCAACACCACTGGTCATGAAGCGTGCAAAGCCCTTCTTTGCCGACATGTTTTCATTGCCAGCCACGCAAGTCATTGACGGACGCCTAATCGGCGGCGGCGTATTATTTGGGATTGGCTGGGGCTTATGGGGCTACTGTCCCGGGCCAGCCATTGCCGCACTGGCGTATGGTTATGAGTCAACCATCATCTTTTGTTGCGCGATGGTTTTTGGCATGTGGATAGCCGGCGTACTCGAACTGGTCAAATCCCGAGTAGACGGGTAAAAATCATTCCGCCGGCCGGCGCCCTCTTGAGTGCGCCATTAACGCCCACAGGATGTTACTGGAACTCACCTGCCCAACAAGTTTGCCATTCTGAATAACAGCACTGCGCCGCTGATGGCTATCTAACATACGCTCAGCCACTTCAACAATTGAATCCTCGGGGGAACACGCGTAAATCTCGTGGGTCATTGCTTGTTCGACGCGCTGATTATCGGCGTTGCCATCATTATAAATTGCGTTAAGTATCGCGCGAATACAGTCGAGCTCAGTAATTTTTCCGCAGGCGGCACCCGTATCGTCAACGACCGTCAAGCCTGTCAATTTAAATTCAACAAGACGCTCAATCGCCTGTACCAGCGGCGCATCTTTGTTAATGGTGATGGGATTGCTGTGCATGCAATCGCGAATACTGGTTGGCGTTGTCATAAGCTTAAATCCACTCTGTTTTTCGATTAACAACTACAGCAGCCGCTGGCATCACGCTGCTGCATATTGCATGTATTGATTCAATGATAATGACAAAGTTCAGCATACTGCGCTACGGACAGACACAGGTCTTGTCATCGTCGCTATTCAAATTAAATCAAGCGCGTAAGGTTTTAGTAGCGCTAACGGCACCACATCAAGCGTTCGTATGTGCGTGCGCTGTAAATAGACTTTTGGCGCATAACCCGCGCGCTCGGCTTCCGCCCAACGCGAAGCACATAAACACCAACCATCTCCGGGCTTTAAGCCGGGGAAATCAACCTCAGGACGTGCGGTAACCAGGTCGTTTCCCGCCTGCGCAGAAAATGCCAGAAACTCCTGGGTGACTTTCGTACAAACGGTGTGCCGCCCCACGTCCATCGGACCAGTATGGCAATATCCGTCGCGGAAAAAACCTGTCATTGGTGCCTTACAGCAGCACTCCAGAGGCTCGCCTAATACATTGAGTTGCCTTACTTCCGCATCGCCCATGACGACCTCCTATTCACAAAATTCAGCTGTATTGATTAACCTGCGCTAGAAGCATAATCAAACAACATCAACTTAACTATTCATCTCGATAAATAGCCACAGTCTTCTGACCCGCGGTATCAATACTGGCGCGATACATACCTTCGGTATTGAAGACCAGTGCAACATTGCCCTCGGAATCAACAGCCACAATGCCACCCTCACCATCGGCATCACGCAACACTTGATTAACGACAACATTGGCTGCTTGCTGCAAGCTAATGCCAAGATATTTCATGCGCGCACAAATATCGCTCGCTACTTGATAGCGTATAAAGTACTCGCCGTGACCGGTAGCCGATACCGCACAGCTTGCGTTATCTGCAAAAGTTCCCGCACCAATAATGGGTGAGTCACCTACTCTGCCCCAACGTTTGCCCGTCATACCACCGGTTGATGTGCCCGCCGATAAATCTCCGCGGCTATCCCTCACGGCCACACCCACAGTGCCAAACTTATAGTCCCGATATGTCGCATCCTGAGCGTCGTTTAAGCTCATCTGGGACTGACGCTCTTTATACTTTTCAAGTGCCTTTTGCCGACGCTCGGTCGTAAAGACACTGTTATCGACTAATTCTAGGCCTTGCTGTTGGGCAAATTCCTCTGCACCAACGCCGGTGAGCATCACATGCGGAGAATGAACCATCACTTGATGTGCCGCCGCGATAGGGCTACGAATATGTCGCACACCGGCTACTGCACCCGCCTGACGTGTTGCGCCATCCATAATGGCCGCATCGAGTTCATGCACGCCATCCCAAGTCATCACCGCGCCAATTCCCGCGTTAAAGAGTGGTGAGTCCTCAAGTTTTTGCAAAACCTCAACCACCACTTTATTGCCACTGGCCCCCTCACTTAAACGCTGGTAGCCAAAAGACACCACCTCGTCCATCACAAGCCGATAGGCGGCATCTTGCTCGGCGGTTATCTGCCCACGGGTGATAGTGCCCGCGCCACCGTGGAGTGCAATCGACACGGGTAACTGCGCATGGGCCGCAGCGCCAATACACAACACGCCAATAAGCATCGCTTTTTGAATAACATCAGACAGTATCAATTGTTTCTCCTCACCACATTAGTGGGCGTTTAATGGCAACAGTATGGGGCGAATGGGCCGATATGGCGAGCGAGCATCAAAGTAAAAGATAGCGTTATTAAGCAACGGCGACCTACTAAGCTGGGGTCTTCCCGCGGCAGAGACACAGCACGCTCGCCGCAATCTTTTTTCAGTGGCTAGCGCCACTACCTGAATATCGCGCGTAGCCCTGCAATACGGCAACAACCAAATACCCAGGTGGGCTAAGCCATCTGCTCGACACGCACCGTTGATATTTCTTAGACTTAAATGCCATATTGTGGTTTTCTTTCCAGTATTCGTTTTTGAATTCTCTTTCGCATCGCTCATTGGAGAGACTGCGAACAGACCTTCACATTGATTTGAGGTGATTTCCATGACGACATCCCACACCGCTTCATCCGAACCTACCCTTTACATGAATGGCGAGTATCTACCGCTATCCTCTGCACGAATATCCCCACTCGATCAGGGTTTTTTGTTGGGTGACGGTATTTTTGATGTCGTTTCTGCGTGGCAGGGCGTGATTTTCAAACTCGATGAGCATCTAGATCGATTTTTCGACTCGGTACGCGCAGCAAGATTAGAAACGCAGCTGACACGTGAACAATGGCGAGAAGCTATTATTGAAACCGCCCGAAGGAATCAACTCGCCGACGCTAGTATTCGATTTATTCTCACTCGGGGTGTTCCCGACGGCGTTGTCGCAGACCCTAGAGTCATCACCCCGACCGAAATGGTGTGGGCGGCGCCGTATATTTTTCTGGCAGACGAGACCAAACGCCGGGAGGGTATTCGACTAATGATTAGCGCTACCCGTGGTTTCAGCCCCGATACGCTCGACCCCCGGTTTAAGTGTCTGGATAGACTCAATTCACAGCTAATTCGATTAGAGTCGCTAGAGGCGGGTTACGATGATGCCGTCTGGCTAGATACTCAGGGCTATGTGGCCGAAGCCGCAGCAAGCAACATATTCGTGGTAAAGAAGGGTCAGCTGTTGACGCCTGCCAACGGCATACTGCACGGAATTACGCGCACCACCGTACTCGAACTGGCCGATCGTATTGGCGTCCCCTGTGCTCAGGCATCGCTGACCAGCTTTGACCTCTACGCCGCAGACGAAGTGTTTACCTGCAGTACCGCAGGGGGTGTGCTGCCAGTTAAGGAAGTGTCGGGGCGACCCATAAAGAATACAGCAGGTCCTATAACCCGGGCCATTGATGAAGCCTATTGGGCCTCGCGAGCAGCAGGAGAGTACGGGACGCCTATCGATCTGTAGTTAAGGGTCTCGGAACACGGCAAGCGCTCAGTGCTTCTCAAAGGTTTTTCTATTATGGAAAGCACTACACCGGTTCTGGCTCGCCCATGACTTCACCGCTTTAGACATACTGTCAGTGCAATAGCTTAGCATTGCATAGGTGCCGACAGGCACAGCGTGTCTGTTAGCAGGGTCAATACATAGAACACCCGACTGAAAATCCTGCCGATCAAACGCTACAAAGCAGCGCAAAACAATCGTTTAATCCCAACCGATGTTTGATACTTCAAGGTGAGCTCCCCTTGCTCCAACAGACAGCAGGTTAATCGATGGCAACCTGCTCACGACCCAAGAGATTTCAGCGCTTTGCTAGCGATCGCCAGTTTTTGTGCCAGTGCCTTTGCCATCATTTCGTATATCAGAGAAGCCAATTCCGGGTCACTTACTTGTAGTTCGTCAAAAGTCTGCGACCGCAGACGATAGATGACAGACGTTGTCTCAGAGACTACATCGGCGGTACCTGTTTGGCGCAAGCAGAAGGCGATTTCACCAAAAATGGCGCCTTCCATCATTGAGCGCAACCTTTGGTATTTACCGTTTGCATGCGTAACTTGAACCCGCACTCTGCCTTTTGCTAAAACGAACAAATCGTGCGTGGCATTATCGTGGTGGATTAACATTGTTTCGGGTGGTACGACTTCACGACTCATTGCTTCGATAAGCTCAGGAAGTCGAGGATGTTCGCCGATATAAGCGGTTAAGTAGTTCTCTAGAGTTTTCTCATTGGTAAGGCTTTCTTGACCATATAGCAGCCCTTCCTCGGCCAGTGCGAGTGCGGCATCTGGACTGCTGAGATACTGCCTTTCGCCGTCAGAGCCATCACCCATCATGAGCCGTAAAGTGCGCTCCATTTTTTCGGGTAGTCGCGTGATCAGCAGAGTCGCACCGGCAGCGGCTACGATCCGGTGAATTTTGATCAAACTTGAAATCGCCGTTGAGTCAGCCCCACTAATGTGCTGGAAATCGAGTATCAAATACTTAAGTGATGGCAGGCTATCGCTGCTAATTCGCGCTCTAATCATTGATGCTACGCCATCGGCTGTGCCAAAAAAAAGATAACCCTGCAATATAATAAGTTCGATCTGCTCCCCGTTTTCCGCCAGAAACTTGTTGCAGGCGCTAGACCGGTCAACCGTACTTTTGCGTTCCGCGCCATTCGCACGCAGACGTACTACCGGTTGGCGGGCGTAATTGACAACAAAGACCAGCATCGATAAGGCGATCCCGACCATGACGCCTTCGAAAAAACCTACTAGCGCTATGCTGGTTACTATCAGCCCTATAAGCATGCAGTCGAGCAGCGGCAGCGAGCGGAATGCCTTAAGAAACCAGTTGTTAAACAGGGAAAAACCCAGGAAAAGAATAAAACCAGCAGGTAAGAATGCAGGTATATAGCCGAGTAGCTGATCGGCAGCTGCAAGCACGGTTAGCATAACCATCGCGGCCGATATAGCGATAACTCGTCGACCGGCAGATGTTTTACTTGCAAGCACAGACACAGCCATCCCGGTATAACCTATTGGACCGCCGACTAAACCCGAGGCAAGATTTGCTAAGCCATTTGCCTTCAAGTCCGGATTAATATCGGAGTCTCGACCTGTGGCTAGATCAAAACCGCTGATAATAAACATAAGGTGTATAGTACTCAGGACAGCGACTAAGAGAATATTGGGAGTGACTTTTAATACTTCTTGCCATTCGACCGCACTAAGCAACGAAGGACTCGGT
This sequence comes from uncultured Luminiphilus sp., assembly GCA_963926325.1. Lineage (GTDB taxonomy): Bacteria > Pseudomonadota > Gammaproteobacteria > Pseudomonadales > Halieaceae > Luminiphilus. The sequence goes on from CAWUXF010000089.1 coordinate 8,701, forward strand.
AGACTCACATGCCCCACTTCCGTTGTCTCCGGGAGATGGCCGAGCGCACGAACAGTATCAATTGAAATTCCCATAATCCAAATGACGACGTAAAATATACCGATAGCTAACAGCATAGCCAGGGGAATGGCCTGCGCTGGACTTCTACTCCACTCTGATGCAGCTAAAAGCAACAGCGCATAGGCAATAGTGCAGGCAATGAGTAGCATTGGTAGCGGTTCGCTAGAGGGGCTGATTATGTCAGAAATTATAGGCAGCCCAGTAACGATGATGCTGGCGCCATCGATCATCAGCCAACCCGCTCCCGCAAGAAACCCCGCCAGAACCGGATATGGAACATATTTTGATAGGCCACCGAGTTTAAAGTACCCCGTCAGTATTTGAACGCTACCGGTGGCAAGACTGGCCATTGCTATGATTGCTATCGTCGTGGCAATAGTGGCATCTACAGACACCTGAGAAGCAGCGACCATGCCAGCAATAGCGGGCGTAAGTAGTGCTATATTGCTCTCTTGTACCAATCTGATCGTATTCGGCAGTCTGCTACACCATGCATAAACCAATGCCGATATGGCTCCAGATAGAAGCACTGTGCCCACACCGAGGCCAACTCCTATAGCGATATGCCCCGTAAATACCAACGCGGCGATGGCGACAGCCGAGTGAACGCCATCCATGCCAATCATCAGCCCTAACATTATCCCGGGTGCCTTGGGCGTTGTTTCCGATCGAGTAAAAAAACTCATTGCTGCACGCTTGAGTTAGTTTGCTCAGCGCTCCAATCGTCGCGTATGGCGAGAATTGCACTACCAATCTTCGAGGCAGCCATTTGAACATCTAAATTATTTAGATGGCGGCTGAAACAGACACGTACAGAGCCCTGTGCTTGCTCTGCGGAAAGCCCGATCCCGGTAAGCACTGCTGACGGTTTTGCACTTTTAGAAGAGCAGGCCGATCCTGCTGAGATTGCGACATCGTGAAGCCGTACTACCAGTGTTTCTGCGCTCAACCCTGCGACGCGAAAATTCAAGATGTGGGGCACACAGTGGACTAGGCTACCGTTTAGTTCGATGTCGGGTACGACGGTCTGAAGTTGGTGCAAAAATTCATCTCGTAATACCGTTGCAAGGGCAGCATCAGTATCTTGTCTGGTTGCAGCCAGTTGGCACGCAAGTCCCAGCCCCACGATCA
>CAWUXF010000090.1:0-6459 GCA_963926325.1 uncultured Luminiphilus sp.
ATTGCTGAAGACGTATTTGCTAAAGAGTTATTACGTTCGCAGCGCAAGACAGTAGGCCGTATCGATGGCCGCTTTGTCGGCGAAGGTATTAACCACACCAAAGACAGCTTCAGCTATGACCCCTTCTTTCCTGCAGTAGGACCCGCTTTTGTCGCGACTTTTAACGACTACTACCGCGAAGCGCTCAAGGTAGACACCGACATGCGCTACGTGACTTCAGCAGGTCTTTGGCAGAGCTGGGAGCAGACTCACAGTGAACCGGGCAGTGGCTGGAAGCTCCCGATCCCGAATACTGCAGTAGATCTGAACTACGCCATGATCCAAAACCCTAAGATGCGGGTTCTTGTGCAGCAGGGCTGGTTCGATTTAGCCACCCCTTATGGGGCCACTGATTATTTTATTGACCACATGGAGCTACCTGAATCCCTGCGCGACAACTTGACTGCCAAGTACTACCCTGCGGGCCATATGATGTACCTGCATCCTGAGTCATTGCGGCAGTTCAGTGATGACTTGCGCGGTTTCATTGTTGAGTAGACAGCTAATGTCTTACACCATGCTGAAGGTCGCCAGCTAAGTCCTTCACTTGGCATTACCTAAGACATAAAAAAACCGAGGATTTTCCTCGGTTTTTTTATGTGATTCAAAGCCACTCAGTGACGGAACACCTGTACCGGCAAAGCGTTGTATCCACGCACAAAGTTATTGCGTGTACGTATCGGGTCTCCTACAACACGGATCTCTTTGAAGCGCGACATGGCCTCTTCCCATAATACGCGCAGCTGCATCTCAGCTAAACGATTACCCATGCACCGGTGAATACCACAACCGAAAGACAAATGGTTACGCACATTCTCTCGATCAATAATGTAATCATCGGGCTGCGCAATCACTTCGTCATCACGATTAGCAGACGCATACCACATAACGATACGATCACCCTTTTTAATCTGCTGCCCACGAAATTCAACATCTCTAGTGGCCGTTCGCCGCATATGTGGCAACGGCGTCTGATAGCGAATAGTTTCCGATATCATCGAGGGTATCAGGCTCAGATTATTGCGTAATTTGTCGTATTCGGCAGGATTTTCGTTGAGGAATAAGACACCGCCAGTCATTGAATTACGGGTCGTGTCATTACCGCCAACGATCAGCAGCATAATATTGCCCATATAGGTCAGTGGGTCGTCAACCATATTCGCGGTATTAGGGTCGCGTTGCAGCATACGGATTAGATCGAAAGATTCTTTGTCGTCCTTTTTGTGGTTATGCCACAATTCAGTGAACCAAGTCAGGCAATCTACCACCGCCTCGCGGCGTTCATCTAGTGTGAGTCCCGCACCCGCTGTGAGGCGCTCATCCGAGGTGAACTGATCCGACCAATCACTCAGTCTGTGGCGTTCCTCAAAGGGAAAGTCAAATAGTGTCGCCAACATTTGCGTGGTTAGATTTCGCGATACCGTAGATACCCAATCGAACGTTTCGCCTTCAGGTAGGGCGTCGAGGGCTTCCTGTGTGCGAACGCGAATAAGTTTCTCAAACTCCTGCAGATTCTTCGGCGCCACCGCACCCTGTACTGCCTTTCTTTGGTCATCGTGTTCGGGACGATCCATCGCAATAAACATGCGTAAGATCATGTCGGGCTCTGGGTCTAAAATTGCGATCGATGGTTCCGACGAAAAAATTTCCGTCTCGCGCTCGACTTCAACAATGTCATTGTATTTGGTAATCGACCAAAAATCGCCCGCAGGACTCTCGGCCTGATAGTGCACCGGCGATTCCTTGCGTAGACGCGCAAATAGCGGCTGCCAGTTGTCCTGCTCAAATCGACGTGGGTCAGAGACGTCGATCTGATCCAGAGGCGTCGTTATAGGGTCTGGCAGTATTTCCGTTGCACTGTGATTCATGGCTCAACCTATTAATTATTGTTGTTTGAGGAAACAAAAGTCGTTTACATCTGAAATTCAGGCAGCCTCACCGTAAAGTCCGACATGTCATCGGTTACCTGCACTTGGCACGCCAATCGCGAACTGTCTTCTTGATCAGGGCGCAGGCCAAGCATGACCGCTTCCTGCTCATCGACAGTAGGCATTGCCTGCAGGGTATCGATAAAACAGTGACAGGTGCCGCATACGGCGGCGCCACCACAATCTGCATCAATACCTGGGATATCGTATTTCATGGCAGTCTGCATAATAGATGCACCAATTTCCGCATCAACTTGTTGCTCGGTACCGTCATACTGAATAAAGGTAATCACGGGCATTGCGTTTTACTCCTTACCGCAAAATGTTACTTGAATAGGTCGACTATAGACGCTCTAAGATTTGGCAACAGTTTAACAGCTGACAATAGCATGTCATAATCCGCCAAAAATGGACTTAATGATGATTAACAGCGTTTACGCTAGAGTTTTACATCTCGAGCTCCGGCATCGGGGGCTGATTGACCAGGACTTATTTGCCGGTACAGCTTTGACCGAAACAGCCATCTGGAGCAGCGAGCGAGTCGACAATCGCGATTTCTTACAATTACTCAACAATGCTCGGCAGCGGTTCCCCGATGAGTCATTAGGCTTTTTAATCGGTAGTCGCCAAAATATGGCCACGACTAACATGATGGGCATTGCCATGTACTCAGCGCCGACGCTGCGTGACGGATTGCAGGCAATGGCCAGTTACTCATCGTTGGCCGCAGATTATGTGCGCAGCGAGCTGTTCGCCGGCCCTCACACAGCGACGATTAAACTGCACTTTGATAATCTCGCTGACTGTCATGATATTCATGTGGAATCGGTATTCATCATGATTCAACACTACATAGAAAGCGTTACTGGCAGGCCAAGCAGCCAGGCAGAATTTCTAGTCAGCTATCCACCACCACCGCTGGTCGCGTGTTATCGACAGTTTCTGCACGGGGCCATCACATTTAACCAAGCTTTTGATGCTATTAAATTCCCAGCCAGTTGGCTGACACTGCGCTCGCCCTTTTCCGACACAGACCTGTGGACAATGTCGCGGCAACAATTGGCGCTGGGGTTACAAGCTAAAAGTGGTGCCGATACCGCACCGTTTACCAGCCATTTGCGCAGTTACATGCGCGCTTATGAACCGCCCCTGCCAAATATTCAGGCCACTGCTGGCTCGCTCCATTTATCGACAAGAACACTGAATCGGCGACTTCAGGAAGAAGGCAGCACCTTTAGGCAGATACGACTAGAGGTCACGCACAAATGGGCAATGCGGCTGTTATTGGACGACACTAACGTCGAGGCAGTTGCTTTAACCTTGGGGTATGGCGACGCATCAAATTTCCGTCGCTCATTTCGTGAACACACGGGGATGAGCCCGAGTCGCTGGCTGGCCAGTCAGCGCACAGCGCTTAATCCGGTCGCGCCTTAATTCTAAAAAAGCGCCGCGTCCACACGGATTGCAAAAAGGGGTCGATTACACGGTATAAACGTCCCGAAATAGCAATGGACTTGCCCCGCTCGACCGCTTTCAAGCCATCGCTCACCACAACATTGGCACCATACCAAAGCCATTTAGGCATTTTAGCTTTCATCGGCCCAAGGCCGGCGGTTTCATGAAAATCCGTATGCGTAAAGCCAGGGCACAAGGCACAAACATTAACGCCCTGAGCGCTCAACGTCAGATTAAGCTCTTCCGATAGCGCCACTAGGTAGGTCTTGCTTGGGCCGTAGTTGCAGCCACCTGAACGAGGAATCCGGCCCGCCACAGAGGCGATATTAATCACACGACCAAAGCCGCGCTCAACCATCGCTGGAATGAAGCGATGACAAAGTTCAGCGACCGACGTCATCATCAACTGATAAAACTCGCGCTGCGCCTGCCAATCGCGATCTTGCAGCAAATCAGGGCCCGCAATACCGGCGTTATTGATCAGATAATCCACACTAATATCGCGGTCAAGTAAGGTCTTTTCAATTAAAGCGCCTGCAGCCGAATCACTGAGATCGGCACTGATCCATTCACAGTCAACACCAAATTCAGCGCGAAGCAACTCGGCCTGCGCCTGCAACCGATCTTCCCGGCGGGCGACTAAGACAAGTCGCAACCCTTGGGCGGCAAGCTGTCGAGCAAATTCCGCACCTAGACCTGCTGAAGCGCCGGTAATGAGCGCTGTATGAGTCATTGCGCGACCACAGCATAATTCGTGCGCGGAAAGTGCACATGCACGCAACCAAAGTCATCGGTCTGGCGCGCGACGATAATTCGCGTGGCCGTGTAAGCCACTAATACCCCAGTCACAGGCACTCGCCCATAATCGGTTGGAGCAACAGCTACGGGTTGATTCATCAGCGGAGTATCTTCGCTATCTGCAGGTAGTTCGCGTGGCTCGTGCTCGCGCGCAGCAGCAAAAGCCACATCAGCAGTAAGCTCCTGACGCGCCCCTGAGCCTATCGCCGCAACGCGAGCAAACCAAGCTTTGAGACGTGAAAGACGCTCGGCGATGACTAAGCCATCAACGCCACTCGCTAGCCATAAGGGGTGAAAAACCGCGAAATCTGCGTAACTCGCAGTCTCACCGGTCATCCAGTCTCGTTCGCTTAAATGAACGTCGACATCGGCCATAAAATCGTCGAGCAGCTTTTGTGCTGCAGCGCCCTGAGGCGGCCTTACAGTGCCGTCCTTCATCATGCCCTGCCGATCTTTCACAAACTTAATCGTACCCAGGGGGCCAAAGCGCATAAGCAATGTACCCATTAATTTGAGTGGCGATACGCGGCTGATGGCGCAGAAAAAAACATCGCCCTCCGCCCGTTTTACCAGTGCATCAGCCGCGGCCTCCTCAACGACCGCAGCAACGCGCTTATCATTGGCTAGCGTCGCAATTTCAGCGGCAATCACCACAGAATCGCAGAATACATCGGCGCCTAGTTGCGCGACTGGAATCCGGCGATAGCCGCCCGTTAATGGGTCCACATTTGGGCGCGGCGGCTGCACGGGCGACAATACAGAACCCCATGACAATCCGGTAAGACCGAACATCAAGCGAATTTTTTCAGCGTAAGGAGAAGCTTCGTAGTGATGCAAAATAAAGAGCGGCTGGTTCATTATTGTTCTCCAAATCGTTTGGGTAACTAAGACAGCCTCAGCATAACCTGTCAGGCACTGGAATCGGTAGCAACATGCAGCCAAAGGTACAAGCCGTGAGCGACAACCACGCCCAATGTTAACTGCAACCGCAGTTGCGCATACCAACCGGTCGTGTCATCGACATTGCGTTCGTACCAAAGCAAGGCAATATACCCAAGCATAAGCAGACCCGCGGCCATCATCGCCTGCGCCGTCAAAACGCTCGCCACCGCAAACACCACGAGTCCATTGCTGATCACTAGTCGTAATGGCTGCTCAATAAGCGATAGTGTTAACACTACCCCACAGCGCCCCCGACAGAAAACATAAGATCGCCAGGGAATAAATAACAAAGCCCTGGACAGAGAACGAGCGAGGATAGTCTTGAGTGAGCCAAAAACCCAACAAAAACAGGTAAAAAGGCGCCAGGCCAGCAAAGCCTAAAACACGCGCCGTTAGCTTTGCCTGCATACCACAGCTTCGTCGCTATGCTTGACGATGGTGAGCACAATTTCACCCACCTTTAGACCAAACTTATACATACCCGACTCATTAATGACGACTGAATCACTCACCAAGTACATACGATCATCAATGGTCAAATCAATAGCGTCATCACCGTAGGGAACGCGCAACACATATTCCATAAACAAGGCATTGCCCGCCCACTCACCGGCAGACTGGCCAACGACATCTCCAGCGGTACCCACCAACTTATTGGCGCCGCTAAGGGCCAGCGTCCAAATCCGTGACTGCTGCTCGCCATCGTCGAAGACGAATTGCTCGTCGAGCGTACCAATGCCGTCTTGCCAACACCCTTTAATATCCGCATTGAAATGGCGAATCACTTGGCCAGAAAAATCCTTGACCACACCATGCGCCGAAAGCTGGCCATGAAAATAGGTCTGCGGATCAAAGATTGGGGTGGTGCCGGCATAGCGACTAACCGATATATTTCCACAACCTGCTAGAAATACAGTGCCGATAACTAAAGCCAGTAGGCGATATAAAAAACCGCAACTAAATAAGCTGAGGAACGATGGCCATCTAAGTGAAGATGGTTTGCAGTAAGATGTCGAGGAACGCATCATAGTCAGGTGCTCCTATGTTGCTGAGGTTACGACGGTGATTTTCAGACGGATCACTCGCAGACAGAATTAATTTAATTTATCGGTCACTTTAGGTGTTTGAATTTCAAGACCCCAAGACCCCAAGACCCCAAGACCCCCAGACCTTGAATACTAGTTAGCATCAACCCCATAAAATAAAGGCGACCCCAAGGGGTCGCCTTTTTGAATATCCACCAGCGCCGCTTACAAGGTACCAGGCAGCGTCCAACCAGCCCACCAAGGATCACTGC
>CAWUXF010000091.1:0-24107 GCA_963926325.1 uncultured Luminiphilus sp.
ACTTCACAGGATAAAAAAATTGGCTCTGGATCATCTTCCGACTCGACCGCAACATCGTGGATAGTGCCCAGTTTCAGTGCTCTAGATAGACTAATGCGCAGGTCTCGGGCGGCCATTCCCACGACCGTGCCGACCTCAATCAGGGCAGCTTCACTATCATCATGGGCCGCTGCGCGGACCTGAATAAACGCGCAGGACGCTATTTTTTTAGGTCCGCTGGCAGACCGAGACAGCGCTGAATTAATCAATTCAAACGCTCCTGCTGTTCCTGGCGCATCGCATTCACCGTGTCTCGGAAATTTGTTTTGCGTTCAAGGATATCGACCATGTCGCGATCGATTAGTGCGATAAGTTGGGTGGCCGTCAGTTCACGTAATTTAATGCCTTCCCGATCGGTGAAAATATAACTATCTTTTTCTGGGTCACGCACAGCAATTCTGGCCATCAGTGGTGGATTGCGATCGTGAAAACCTATCCAAGTACCCACCGGAATCTGCAATTTAACTATCGTCCGATTCTCGTACAGGGGCTCGCCGGTCGGCATGTTGTTTCTGCCAGCGCTATTAAGTATCGCGTTAGGCTGCGCAGTGTTGTCCGTGTATTCGCCAGCGTCGCTATAGGCACTTTGTTGGGTCTCGTCTTCTTGCGTCGCGCTTGGTGATGGGTCGATGTCAAGGTAGTGCTCTGTGTCAGGCTGATGTGTAGCGGCCACCGTGTCGTGCTTTGTACCCTCTTGATCTAGGTGTTGCGTCATGATCGGATCTGATGATGCGGAATGGCGCAGTTGGTGTTCCATGTCGACCCGTTCTTTGGCCTCGTGAGAGGCTCGCTCTGCCATCTCATGTACGCTGGTTGCGCGTCGTTCGACCGCTTGAATATTCGTTACTTCGACCATTGCGCGACAAAAACTATCGGTGATCTCGATGCATCGCGCCTCACCGGAGTCGAGCAACGTGAGGAAATTGGCTGAGGACATACGGTCAGCTCGAGCGCCGCTGTAGTCCATAAATAAGAGATAAATATTACTGACCAAACTACTGACGAGACGTATACGCTGTGGACCATCAACGCCATCGAGTAAGTACCAATGTCCGGGGTGAATTCCGGCTTCAGCTAAGTCTTGATCGCTAGGCGGACCTTCCTCGGGTAGGTTGCTTACCCGGATGGGATCGGCGCTTACCAAGCCCATATCCTCCGAACGCATATTGCGAATAAGGGCATATTCAATGAGGCCCACAGCGCCGGCTACAGCTTCTGAGTCAGGTAGTAGGCTTTCGAGTTGCCGCGATAAGGTGTGCGGTAGCTGCTGCATGGTCTGATGCAGCCGCCGTTGCCCCTCTGCATCAATTTCCGCAACCGGCTGTACCGCCTCTACTAGCAACTGGCCGGTGCGGGTGTAATTGTCCCATGCATCGCTATTAAATCCGTAACGATCGGCGATGATGACGCCGCTTTCGAACCAGTCAGATTTTATGAAGCGTGCAACAGAGCCAGGCACTTGCTGCGTGGCGAGTAATTGATTGATGACGATAGCGGTTCTCAGTCTCGCGCTACTGTCCTTTAATAAGGCAGACTCCCGCTCCAATATTATTGAATCGAGGTTTTTCAGTCGGTTTTGATGCTCCTGCACCGTTTGATCAAATGTTGTACGTGTGTTGTCGACCTGGGGCTCGCTGGGGAAATCTCGAGTCGACATTTGAAGCGTCTCGCGGATACCATCTAACGAATTTTGACTCCCACTTAGCGTTGATTGCCAGCCATTTAGGCCGCTAAATATCGTATCAAGAAGTCGGTGTAGTCCATGTCCACCCGGAATGAAAAATCTATCGTCGGTAATAGCGAAAGCGGCCGCGAGTGGACGAGTATTCGTTATCAGCTGCTGCAGGGTATCTTCAAGTGGGTATTCCTGACGCCAATGTGCAAAGCTGGAATCTATCCAGCGAAGAATAGCGGCATCTTCGGCATTTGCTGGCATGAACCCAGCGTTAGCCAGTGCATCTTCAAGTGGCTGCTCACCGGGCTCGAGCTTCTCAAGCGCCGACAGCAGGCTACTGCGCTCCATTCCCCCCTGGCGATTAGGCACAGCAAAGGCAGACCTAACATCGGCCTCAATGGTGGTTGTTAGCGGCAGTCGATCGCCATCTTGCATATTCTATACCACCCCAACGTTGCTCATCACCAACAGCTCCTAAAGCTGCGTTTCTACTGCGCGGGATACATCCGATCAGCGGCTGTGCATATCGGTTAATAGCTTATCAACGATTCTTTCTAATTGTTTGAGATTATTACACTCCGCGGCGATGTGACAGTGTCTAATTACCGACAACATCTCTGAGTCGCCACTTCCCCATGCGCGTCGTGTTTCGGGGTTTAACCAAATAAACTGCTTACATCGGCTCTTGATGTCAGCCAAAATATCGAGTCTTGGATCGGAGTCGTTATTACGTGCATCGCCCAGGACAATAACGGTTGTGGAGCGATTAATGTCTTGCAGCGCAAGCGCTGAAAAGTCAGTGAGCGCGCGCCCATAATCGGTGGCACCGCCATAGCTGAGATTCACCCGTTCAATAGCAGTCTCGACGGGTAGCTCGTCAAACCAGTGAGTCACCTCCCCTAAATTTGACGAAAAAGCGAAGCTTCGAGTTCGTGGAAGGACATCCTGTAACGCATACAAAAACATCAGCAAAAATTTTGCATAAGCCGCGACGGAACCACTGACATCGCAAATAGCAATGACCTGCGGTCTGCGACGCTGAATAGTGCGAAAGCGTGGTTCAAAAGGAATGCCATCAGTGGTAACCGCTTTGCGTAAGGTGCCGGTGATATTGAGTTGACCGCGCCGGGATTTCCTGCGGCGTCTACCGTGTCGTGCGGCGAGCTTGCGCGCCATACGATCCAATAGTTTTTTTAGGCGCGCCATTTGATGTGGCGCTATGTTGCCCAGTCTGACTTTACTGAGTGCTTCGTCGAGAAAATCGTCAGTATCGCCGCTGGCAAATACTGTATAGGCCCGCTCGACTCGATCGCGAGCGCGCTCTAAAAGTTCGGCTCGCAGTGCTTGCAACTCATCAAAAGCCGCTTGATCGCTTGATTCAAGTTCGATCGCCACATCTCTCAGTTGCTGTTCGCCCAAGGCATCGAGCAGCTTGCGGATGTATTGGCCGCGCTGGGTAAATAAACGGATAGATTTAATATCAGCGGCACCCGCGGCTGCCTCAATGGCTACCGCAAGCGCGCCCTCGTCACCTTGTGTCAGCGCTTCCATCAACGGCGTCTGCATCAGTTCCGCGACGCTACTACTTTCATCGGCGAGCTGCGCTAGCGCTGAGGGTTGCTCTGTATTCTCGCTCGATTGTGTTTGCCTGGCATCAGATGATTGCGCTTCGCTGTTTGCTTGATCCGAGCCATTACTGATGGCGGAATGTTCGATACTGAAAAAGTTGTCAAATGCTGCATTGAACAACTGCGCCTCGCGGCGAGACTTGGCTAATACTGCCGCCAGGCCGTGCTTTAGTTGTTCGCGGTCTTGATAGCCTATAAGGCTGGCGACATGGACTGCATCAAGTGAATCGGCGGGCGAGATAGGAATATCTCGTCCGCGCAAATACTTGATAAACACCAGTAGTTGGTCGCTACCGCTACCAGAGTCGGGTGTCACGCCGATGCCTGGCCAATCAGTTTGTGCAGCTGTCCCTCGGTGGTGGCAATGTCTTCTTCGTATTTGAGTAACACATTGAGCGTATCGTGAACTATTTGGGGGTCGAGTGTATCTGCATGAAGCAGCAGCAGACTACGCGCCCAATCAATCGTTTCAGAGATCGCTGGCGCTTTTTTAAGATCAAGTTCTCGTAAGGCGTGTACAAATTTGACCAGCTGATCGTTAAGATTCTGCTGTAAATCGGGTACGCGGCTAGCGACGATTCTCTGCTCTAGATCAACCGATGGAAATGGAATGTGTAAGTGTAAGCAACGACGTTTAAGTGCATCTGATAGATCTCGAGTGTCGTTGCTGGTTAGAAAGACAATCGGTTTAGAGCGTGCACTGATGGTGCCAATTTCAGGAATCGACACCTGGTAATCGGATAGCACTTCAAGCAATAGTGATTCAAACTCAAAGTCGGCTTTATCGATCTCATCGATCAATAGCACCGCACCATGTTCTTGCTCCATTGCTTTTAGAAGTGGCCGCGGCTCAAGAAATTCATAGGAATAAAAAACATCAGCCATGTTGTGTAGCCGCTGAATCGATTCACTTAATCCTTTTGCCCCTTCGAGTACTTCGCCAAGCTGTTCTTTGAGTACTTGCGTGTATAAAAGCTGTTTGCCGTACTTCCATTCGTATAAAGCCTTGGATTCATCTAGGCCTTCATAACACTGTAAGCGTACAAGGGGCTTGTCGATGACCGACGCGCAGGTTTTGGCGAGTTCGGTCTTGCCAACACCGGGAGGCCCTTCCACCAAAATCGGTTTATTGAGGGCTGCCGCTAGATACACGACTGTCGCTATGCGCTGGGTACATATATAACCTGCATTTTCAAAAGCGCGGATAATCTGCTCGACATTGTCGAGCTGAGGATAATGACTGTTATTCAAATTGACTCCCAAAAACGGTAATGCTGATCAAACTAAGCCATGGAAATATGGCTGATGTAATGACTTCTTAAAAACGTGGCTAGCTTAACCTCTCAACCACCGGAGGCGTTCATGAACCGGAGGATTTGTGGTTCATTGGGCTGGTCAAACACGTGGCGCTCGGGTTTGTAGTACAGCGCCTGATGAATCGCTTTAGTGAGCTCATCATCACTTGCACCGTCGCGCATTATATCCCGCAAACTAATCGCATGCTCGTTTCCCAGGCAGAGTAGTAGCTGACCCTCAGCGGTAACCCGTAGACGATTGCAGCTGCTACAAAAATTATTACTATGTGGAGAAATGACCCCTATTTTTGATGCGCTGCCTGCGACAGCAAAGTAGCGCGCCGGGCCGGCATGTACCTGTGCGGACACTTCGTCAAGCGTATGCTGCTCGCGCAGCATGGCCAGCACACAATCTGAGGTGACGAGTTCGAGCGCTTTACCTGCAACATTGACTTGGCCCAGTGGCATCTCCTCTATATAAGCAATGTCGATGCCGCGATCGATAGCGAATTCTGAGAGCGGAAGAATTTGATCTTCATTCTGATCTTTGAGAATCACTGCGTTGAGGCGAATACGCTCAAAGCCTGCAGATATTGCCGCATCGATTCCCGATAACACGCGTGCTAAATCCCCTGTGCGGGTAATGCGCCTAAAGTTATCTGGGTCGAGGGTGTCTAAACTGATGTTGAGACTGCTTACCCCGGCAGCGCGCAGTGCCGGCGCGCGCTGAGATAGCTGACTGGCATTAGTCGTAATGGCTAGTTCTTCGAGCTGCGGAATTTTCCCTATTATCTGCAATAAATGATCAACCCCTTTTCGAACTAATGGTTCACCACCTGTAACTCGAATTTTACGTACGCCAAGTCCGACAAAGACTTTGGCGATACGTGCCAGTTCTTCTAGGCTGAGTACTTGACTGCGTGGCAGAAAAGTCATTTCTTCTGCCATACAGTACTGGCAACGAAAGTCACAGCGATCGGTCACCGACAGCCGCAGATAAGAAATCGAGCGATCGAAGCTGTCAATTAAAGGTGACTGATGAGGGGTGACGATGTCGTTTTTGAGCTCGGCCATTGGCAAATCATTAAGGTTCTGATAGTTACCGCTATAGTGCCTTAATTTACGGGTTCAAGGGTACTGACTAAATAGTCGGGATCTTCAATGACATTGACCTCTACGAGGCTACCGGCTTTTTTCAGAAGTTTTCTGCAGTCTTTGCTCAGATGCAGTAGGTGTAGTGTTTTACCCGAATTGAGATAACGCTCCGCAAGCGTGTCGATCGCCTCAAGCCCAGAGTGGTCAGCAACACGGGAATTAATAAAGTCCACAATGACATCATCACAGTCGGCGCTCACATCGAATTGTTGCAAAAAATTCGTCGTGGCACCAAAAAATAAAGGGCCATGTACTTCGTAGTATTGCGAGGTATCGTGAGTCCGGCGCGTCACGCGGATATTCTTGGCGTTCTCCCAGGCAAAAACTAGTGCGGAGCAAATCACACCAACCACCACGGCTATAGCTAGGTCAGTGATCACCGTTACCGCTGAGACCAGTACTAAAACGAAGGCATCGGATTTGGGGACTTTGCCCATAATACGAAAGCTCGACCATTCAAACGTACCCAGAACCACAATAAACATTACCCCAACAAGTGCTGCGAGTGGGATGCCTTCTATGAGTGATGAGGCAAACAGAATAAAGGCTAGTAGGCTCAGTGCAGCTACGATGCCAGACAGGCGCCCTCGACCACCGGAATTCACGTTGATCATGCTCTGCCCGATCATGGCACAACCGCCCATACCGCCGAACATACCCGTCACCGTGTTGGCTACGCCTTGACCGATACACTCGCGGGTACCATTGCCGTGGGTTCGAGTGATCTCGTCGACTAAGCGCAGAGTGAGTAGCGATTCTATAAGACCGATTGCGGCCAGAATGATCGAGTACGGCAAAATGATGAAAAGGGTCTCAAAGCTCAGCGGTACCACCGGTAAGTGGAACTGAGGTAGACCACCGGCGATGCTGGCGACATCACCGACCACGCGGGTGTCGATATCTAAGCCAATAACCAGTGCACTTACCGCAACAATAGCGGCTAGGGATGAGGGCACCACGCGGGTAATTTTGGGTAGGAAATAGATGATCGCCATCGTCATAAATACCAGCCCGAGCATAGTGAAGAGCTGAGAACCTTGCAGCCAGGCAACATCAATTGTACTGCCGGCTAGTGGCGTATTTGCTAGCCAGCCAGGCTCGCCTGCAACGCCAAATTGGCTGAGTTGCGCCAAAAAGATGACAATAGCGAGACCGTTAACGAAACCCAGCATGACGGGATGTGGGACCATCTGAATGAAACGACCCAGCCGTAAAACACCGGCAGTGATCTGAAGGAAGCCCATTAGCACCACTGTGGCAAATAGATACTCCACGCCATGGTTGGCAACTAAGGCCACCATCACCACTGCCAATGCGCCTGTTGCGCCGGAAATCATACCTGGCCGACCACCAATGACTGCCGTAATCAGACCCACCATAAAGGCGGCGTAAAGGCCGACCAGTGGGTCAACACCCGCAACAAACGCAAAGGCCACGGCTTCGGGTACTAGCGCCAAGGCGACGGTTAAGCCTGATAGCACATCATTTTTTACGGACGATACACGCGCCGCTTTTAAGTCAAACATAACTCACCTGTATTGCGTTCCAAGGCGCTAATGCGCTTGAAAATGACTGCGCCAAGGGGCGCAAAATGGCAGCGATTGTCCAGCAGCATGGGCGCCGCTGAACGACAAGATGTTGTTAAGAGATTTGCGTTGCTGACCAACCAAGCCCTTCACGGGGAGCGCAGTCTAGTGACGCAATAGCCTGGGTGCAAAGTAAATTTACACATCGTCGCTGCTTAGTCACAATACAGTCGCCCTTAGAGCCAATAATGAGAAGCGTTCATGGATCCTAGAAAATCGGTTATACCTGGCTTGATCATTGCAGGACTGCTTGCCGCGGCGCTGAATTGGTCTGGACAACCGATTGATCTTGTTGTCACGGCCGCGACAGCCACGCTGTGCATCCTGTGGTGGATCTTTGAGCCAATCCCAATACCTGCCACATCACTGCTACCGCTTGCTGTCATGCCCCTATTTGGTGTGCTCACGCCCACCGAGACAGCTGCGGCGTATGGCTCACCACTCATTTTGTTGTTACTCGGTGGATTCCTCCTCTCGCGGGGTATGGAATCGACTGGCGCGCACAAGCGCGTGGCGCTAGGCGTGGTGAGATTGGTCGGCAGTGATAGCCCAAGACGGCTGATTTTTGGCTTTATGGGGGCTGGCGCAATACTCAGTATGTGGATTTCCAATACCGCCACTATTTTAATGCTCGTGCCGGTGGCGATGGCAGTGCTGGATTCTTGCGAACAGCGCAGCATGCTCTCGGTACCCCTTTTGCTCGGATTGGCATGGGCCTGCTCTATCGGTGGATTGGGCACTCCAATAGGGACACCGCCTAACTTAATTTTTATGCAGGTTTATGCTGAAGTGACGGGTGAAACAATTTCATTTACGCGCTGGATGTCATGGGGACTTCCCGTCGTACTTGTTTTGGTGCCTGTTGCAGGTTGGTGGCTCAGTCGCGGGTTGCCGGCAAAAATCACTGTTTCGCTGCCAGATATCGGCGCCTGGCGCTCGGCCGAGCGGCGCGTGCTCATTATATTTGTGCTGACGGCGCTTGTGTGGATGACGCGCAGCGAACCTTTTGGTGGCTGGCGGGCGCTGTTGAACTTGCCCAACGCCAATGATGCATCGGTGGCATTTTTGGCTGTAGTCGCACTGTTTATTACGCGTGATCGCGATGGTAAACAGCTCATTACTTGGGACCAGGCGAGTCAGATTCCATGGGGCGTATTGATTTTATTTGCCGCAGGTATTTGCTTGGCTAAAGCGTCAGTGAGTTCAGGGCTTAGCGC
Source organism: uncultured Luminiphilus sp. (assembly GCA_963926325.1). Lineage (GTDB taxonomy): Bacteria > Pseudomonadota > Gammaproteobacteria > Pseudomonadales > Halieaceae > Luminiphilus. Next base: position 8,596 of record CAWUXF010000091.1, read on the forward strand.
AATGGCCGGAGAGGCACTGACACATTTGACGAGCCTGCCACTCTGGCTAATGATTTTATTGGTCTGTTTGGCGGTAACATTTATTACAGAGGCCACCTCCAATACGGCGACCACGGCCTTGCTTATGCCAATACTGGCCGCTGCAGCTGTCGCGGTCGAGCTCAACCCCTTGTCACTCATGGTACCCGCAGCAATGAGCGCAAGCTGTGCATTTATGCTGCCGGTTGCCACAGCGCCAAACGCCGTTATTTTTGGTACGGGCCGCGTACCGATAAGACAGATGGCGGAAAAGGGATTTGTAGTCAATATCTTCGGTGCTTTTTTGATCACAACCTTAATGCTGATTTTATTACCAGGTTAGTCGCAGCCCCATTGCCGCTCTAGTCTGACTCGCGGGTCACGGAGGTTTAGGTCAAAGATGTCGTGCTGCGGGTAAAAAAAAACCTGAATCCGGGTGTTCCCGAATTCAGGCTTTATTTAATAGCGGGTAATAGCGGGTAATAGCGGGGCCGTGAGGTGCTACTCAGAGGCCCAGCCGTTTGGTTAGCTACACTAGGTGCGTTAGAGCAGCGCCATAATGGTTTCAGCTGAGCTGGCGTCAACGCCCGGTCCCTCTTCGATATTGAGGGCGGTGACGGTGCCGTTTTCAACAATCATGGCAAAGCGCTGACTGCGCGTACCGAGACCAAAGCCGCGACCGTCGAGTTGCAGACCAATTTTATCAGTAAAATCGCCGTTACCATCTGCCAGCATGATGATCTCCTCGGCATTTTGAGCCTTACCCCATGCACCCATCACGAACGCATCATTCACCGACATACAAACGATACTGTCGACACCATTGGCTTTGATTTTATCGGCATTGGCCACGTAGCCAGGTAGGTGGGTCATGCTACAGCCGGGTGTGAACGCGCCGGGTACAGCAAAGAAAACCACCTTCTTACCATCGAAAAGTTCTGCGGTCGTTACCGGGCCGGGACCGTTTTCATTCATCACATGCAGTGTGCACTCTGGGATTTTGTCGCCTACAGCTATAGTCATCAGTTGGTTCTCCTCGGTTGGGTTATCAAGCTCACGTATGAGCGTACTACTTGGATTCTACGGGTTAGTGGTGGTCAATGTCACTGGCCAACATGCGCGCATATATTTGTTCGCATTCGGCAAAGAAGTCATTTTCAGTTTCAAGATATGGCGCACAAGACGACAGAATTTGGAGTACACCGCTATGGATGATCGAAGCCTGACTGCTGTTGTGATGCAATAACTGGTTGTAGGAGAGCCACCAGGTCAAATTCAGGGTCATCGAATCAGCAAGACCCACTAGTCTGGGATCTTGGCGCCCGCGCATCTGGTTGGCGACGAGGTCAATACCAATCGCGAGACATGCAGCCCGCTTTAATCGTATCAGTCGTCGCATGCCACGATTAATCTCTGGATAGTGCTGCATTAAGTCGATGAGATTAAGATAAATAAATCGATATTCGTACATTTTTTCGAAGACAACTGTCAAAAATAGCCAGCTTCGCTCTACATTGTCGCTATGCTTCGTTTCGAACAAAGTAGGGTCTTCGAGCGGAGCGCTGAGTAGTCCCGCAACATAGCCCTGCATCTGACTGTAGAGTGCGATTACGATGCTTTCTTTGCCTTTGAAGTGGTAATACAAATTACCGGGACTCATGTCTAGCTCGAGTGCAATATCGGCGGCCGTGACATTTCGCTCACCCCGCTCGTTAAACAGAGTAAGTGCAACTAACAAAATGCGCTCGGCAGTTTTCATCCTGCCAGTGTAGCTCGAATTTATAATGTTGTGAGATTACTGGGATACTGCGTGCGTGGGTGCAATGTTGCTGTGTGTGAATTGTGTCAGTGTGCTAGCGGGGATGCCAGTTGGGGTATTTGCAAAAACCGCAAAAGCGAACATCTCATCAGGACGTATTTTCAAGCGTACAAAGGCCCGGTGAGCAGCAACAGTTTCTTTATTACGCTTCGCTGTGCGCCCCGTCGATATTAGCGCTGAGCTTGATGATGGCAGCTGCGAGCAGCTCTGGAACACCTATATTTAATGCGTAAAAAAGGGAGCCGAAGCTCCCCCAAAAGATTGGACCTTGAGTGGATTAAACAGCATTAACAAGCTTGCTGCGGAGCTCTTCGAAACGTTTCTTTGCCTTGCTCATTTGCTCTTCGAGCTTAATGCGATCGGTGATTGCATCTAACTCCATGTCGTCGATCGCTTTTCTGGCTTCCTTCTCTACGGCTTCGCCACGTTTAACCAGCGAATCATAGATTGACTCCGCCTGCTTGCGACGAACCTCGAGGCGAGATTGCGCGTCTTCAACTTGCTTCTGGATACCGTCCAGCTGATCAGCCATCTGATCGTATGCTTTTCCGTAAACACCCAAGCCGGCGAGAAACGCGTTACGACCTGTGTCTAGTGCGATTGTGCGCAAATCTACAGGCTTCTTAGCCGCAGCTTTCTTGCCTTTAGCACCGGTCTTCTTGATAGGTGTCTTTTTCGCAACAATTTTCTTTGCAGCAACTTTTTTAGCAGTAGCCTTCACGGGTGCTTGTTTTGCGGCAGCTTTCGGCTTTGGTGTCGCTTTGGCAACCTTGGCAACCTTGGCAACTTTGGCAGTTGGAACGCTCGTATTTTCAGCCATGATTCATTCTCCGGTTAACACAGTAGTTTAATTAAACGCTTTAGGCCTTTAATCCATGGATGTAGTTTGCTGCGGATAATTAGAAACGACACTCTAAAAACCGAGGTTTTATTTTGTACATATGACGGGTTTTCACGAAACCGCGCGTACAATCCACGCGTACATCTATTCCGACAGTTGTTGCGCTCCAAGGCTTCGCATTGGGTGCTGCATTTTTGATGACTTAAAGGCACCTCAATAGGTGAGCCTTGGCAAAAAAATAAAATAAGGCCCCTTATCATTGTTTACGTGATTGAGTGCCGGCTGGTTAACGAACGATATACGGTAGGAAGATACTTTGACTGATACAACGCATTCGGCTGGAACGATCCCCGCTCGGTTTTCGCTTAAGAAACTATTCTTTGCCTTATTAGCGGGTGCGGTGGGACTGGCCGCAGCTTTTTTTCTGTTGGTGAGTAAGCCCGCGCCGCAGCCCAAGCTAGCTGATGCGCTGCCGCCGACCTTAGTGACTATTGTTGTCGCAACCCCTATTTCAGTCGCGCTTCCTGTCGAGACTCAAGGCACGGTCGAACCGCGTAGGCGGATCAATTTAGTGGCTCAGGTGGGCGGCAAGATAGCCGAGGTGAGCAATCACTTCAGTGCCGGTAGCTTTATTGGGGCCGGTGAAGTACTGCTGCAAATAGAGCAGGATGACTATCAGTTCGCGATAGCCCGCGCACAGTCTCAAGTCGCTGCGGCTGAACAGCGTGTCGCCGAGGAGCGGGGGCGTAACTTACAAGCAAAACGAGAGTGGCGTGATCTAGAGTCAGTAGACGCCAACGCATTGTTTTTGAGGGAGCCTCAGTTACGCGCTGCACAGGCGTCGTTAGCTGCGGCGCAAGCCGATTTAGATGCCGCTCGCTTGGCGCTTGCGCGCACGGCGATTACCGCACCTTTTGATGGGCGTATCGAGAGTAAACACGCTGACGTCGGGCAGTACCTGTCCGCCGGCACTAAGGTTGCTGATATCTATGCAACCGATTTGATGGAAGTGCGTCTGCCGCTAACCGATAGCCAACTAGCGTTACTGGATCTACCACTGCGTGAGATGGACGACATCGAGAGCAGATCGGTTGTTATAAGCAGCCGTTTTGCCGGTCAATTGTGGCAATGGCAGGGGCTTATCAAGCGTATACAAGCGAGCGTCGATCGAGACAGTCGCGTCGTATACGCCATTGCTGAAATCGCAGCGCCATTCGCTCTCTCAGAGACAGGTCGGCCGCCATTAGTGCCTGGCATGTTTGTCACTGCAGATATTCCCTCGCGTGCGATATTTGGCGTGAGTGAATTGCCTGCCAATGCGCTGCGCTCGGATAACACGGTATTGGTGGTGGGTGAAGAGCAGCGTCTTCAGCGCTACGAAGTTGACGTGAAGCTGCGCCGCACTGACACGGTATGGGTGGTGGGCCTGGCTGCCGGCATGCGAGTTGTTTCCAGTCACAGCAATGCTTTGGCGGCGGGATCATTAGTAGAGATTATGAGTAACCTCACACAGGGGCAGCTGTAGCATGGAAGATCGTGGCTTACTGCGCTGGTTTATCCATAACCCCATAGCGGCAAACTTGTTGATGATTTTGTTGTTGGTGGGTGGAATTTTGGCTATTCCAGGCACTGACAAACAGTTTTTCCCGACGCCTGAAATCTCAATGGTCAGTGTCAGCATGCCATTTCCCGGCGCTGGACCCAAAGAGGTTGAAGAGCAAATCTCTTCGCGAATTGAAGACGCGATTCATGATCTCAACGGTATTAAGGAAATACGGTCCACCTCAAGACAAGACCTCGGCTCAGTGATGATAGAGGCTATCGCTGATTATCCAATGCAGCGACTGACATCGGATATCAAAACGCGTGTTGATGCGATTAATACCTTCCCAGTTGATGCGGAACGGCCGACGGTTACCGAAATTACTTATAAGCACCTTATGGCGGTCGTCAAATTGGCGGGCGATCTTGATGAGCGAGAATTAAAAGAGCTGGGCGAAGTGCTGCGCGACGATTTGGCGCGGCAGCCTTGGGTGTCTTTGGTGGATCTAAAAACACCTAGGCCCTATGAGGTTTCGATCAACGTTGCAGAAGTGAATTTGCGCCGTTTTGGTTTGACTATGACCGACGTCGTCAACGCGGTGCGCGGTGCGTCACTGAATTTACCTGCAGGTGCGATTAAAGATGTCGATGGCGATATTCGTGTGCAGACTTTTGGCCAGGCTTATCAGCGCCGAGATTTTGAGCAAATTATTTTACTCACTACCCGCGACGGTGCTGAAGTTCGTATTGTTGATGTCGCCGAGATTACCGATGGCTTTCAAGATATAGATATCGAAAATACCTTCAATGGAAGTACGGCCTTAACAATGAATGTCTTTGTGAGCGCCCACCCCGACGTGCTCCAGACTAGCCGAGTTGTGCATGAATGGGTTGAGCGCCAGTCGGTGAATTTACCTTCAAGTGTTGAGCTGGTGGTGTGGCGAGATATGTCCAAAGAATTTCGTGGGCGAGTCAGTACCCTGCTGAAGAACGGTATTGGCGGCTTGGCCTTAGTTTCCTTAGTCCTAGTGCTGTTTTTAAGACCGATGCTTGCCTTTTGGGTAAGCTCAGGTATTGCAGTGGCTTTTTTAGGGACGTTATTTCTACTTCCCTATACCGGCGTCAGCCTCAATATGGTGTCGCTATTCGCGTTTTTACTGGTCCTTGGCATCGTAGTCGATGACGCGATTATTGTCGGCGAGGCGATTCACTCTGAACATGAGCGGGGACGGCTTGGGGAAAGTGCTGCCCTGACAGGTGTACGTAGTGTCTATAAGCCTGTGCTTTACGCGGTGATTAGTACCATGGTCTTTTTCACCCCCATGCTAATGCTCCCCGGTGATTGGGCGACGGCGGCGGTCTCAATCCCTGCGGTCGTCTTGTTGGCACTGTTTTTCTCATTGGTCGAATCGCTTTTGATCTTGCCTGCACACCTAGCTCATATGAAGCCAGAAAAGCCTAGTAAGTATAGTTTTCTACGTCGGTTAGAGAAAGGACGCAAAGCCTGTGCAAGTTGGTTAGAGTACGTTGCAGATAATGGCTATCGGCCATTACTGGCGCTGGTTTTGCGCCATCATTTACTGGTTATTGCGCTCTTTGGCGTCGCCTTCGCAATGAGTATCGCTTTATATGGTGGCGGTTGGTTGCGCACTGGCTTTTTTCCGAAAGTTAATTCGGACTATGTTTTGGCCACTATTGATATGCCAGAAGGCGGTGCTTTTAGTGAAAGCCAAATCGTGCGCGATCGTCTGGAAATAATCGCCGACGAGCTTAAGGTTGAGTGGAATGGCAAACCTGAGTTCGCTGATAAGCCGGCTATAGGCAGTATCTCAGCGTCGGCTGAGGGTAATCAGGTGACGGTGGCCATCCAGTCGCTTTCAGATGCTGTCGATACGGCCACACTTGCCCGGGAGTTTCGTGAAGCGGCAGGGCCGTTGCCAGAGGCGAAAGAAGTGCGCATGGATTTCACCATTCAAGATCCAGGTAAGCCCATTAGCCTGATATTAGCGTCGCGTAATCCTTCCGACTTAGAAAAAATCGTACCCAGTGTGCGCGCAGCACTCCTAGCGTATCCGGGCGTGTTTGACGTCAGTGACAGCTTCGATAGTCCTCGCGATGAGATCTTGCTTGAGCTTAAACCGGCTGCAGAGAGTTTAGGTATCAGCTTGGCGGAAGTTGCTAGGCAGGTTCGACAGGCATTTTATGGTGCCGAGGCCCAGCGAATCCCTCGCGATCGTGAAGATGTCAAAGTCATGGTTCGTTATCCGGAAGAAGAGCGCCGTTCTTTGGCTAGTCTAAACAGTATGTATATCCGAGCGCCAGGTGGCGTCGAGGTGCCTTTTGAGGCTGTCGCTGAATATCGTATTGAACCGGGTTATCAAAAGCTCGAGCGTTTGGATCGTATGCGTACGCTAGAGGTTTCTGCCGACGTAGTTCCGTTTGAAGCTGACCCGCGCGCCGTCGTTGAAGCGATTGTGAAGAACGATTTTCCCGGCTGGCAGGCTGAGTATCCTGGGCTTAGCTTAAAACTCGATGGTGAGTTGCAGGAAGAGGCAGAGTTCGCTCAGGCTATGTTGAAGTATATGTCGCTATCAATGTTGGTGATCTACGCCCTGATGGCCGTGGCATTTAGGTCTTATTGGCAGCCTCTATTGGTTTTGACCGCGGTTCCCTTTGGCATTATGGGTGCAATTTTCGGCCATGCGATCCTGGATTGGCAGGTCAGTATTTTTTCCATGATGGGAGTGATCGCCTGTGCTGGGGTGGTGGTCAATGATAATTTGGTACTGATCGATAGAATCAACACCTTACGCGATCGTGGTTATGCTGGCCTGGAGGCGCTAGTGCAGGGTGCCCAAGATCGTTTTAGGCCTATTATTTTAACATCCGTAACGACGTTCATTGGCCTCATTCCGATTATGTCGGAGACCAGTGTTCAGGCGCAGTTCTTGATTCCTATGGTCACTTCGCTGGCCTTTGGTGTGTTATTTGCAACGTTTGTGACACTCTTTTTAGTGCCCGCGCTGTACCTGCTGGCGGATGATGTCGGGGCGTTTTGGCTACGTATTTTTCCTAAAACTCCTGACCAAAACCTAATAGGCGATAGCTGAAGCTTGTCTGGTGCTGGTGCGTGCAGGTATTCGTTTTACCGACAGTCATAAAAAAGGGCCCTAAGGGGCCCTTTAACATGCATTGCGTGTCACCTCCGGTTCAGAGGTACGACCCCATTGTTGATGGGGCTTTTAGACCCTCTCAGGCCCCGCTGCGACGATGGCGTCGCCAACATCAAAACGTTTGAAGTTCTCTTGGAATAGCTGCGCGAGTTTTTTTGCTTGCGCCTCATAGGCGGCGGGGTCGTCCCAACCTGCTCTAGGATCGACAAACCGCTCATCAACATTCGGAATAGATACGGGGAAGTCCAAGTTGAGAGATTCAATGTGCCGTGTCTCAGCACCAATTAGGGCGCCAGTCTGCGCGGCGTTTACCACGGCGCGTGTCACCGGAATGGGGAATCGCGAGCCACTGCCGCCGGGCGCGCCCGAACCACCGGTCCAACCGGTGTTGATCAGGTATACCTGACTGCCAAAGTCCTCGATGCGCTTCATCAGTAATTCGGCGTAATCAGCGGCGGGGCGAGGCATGAACGGCGCACCAAAGCAGGTCGAAAAAGTAGGGTGTATACCTGCTTCTGCGCCAACTTCAGTAGAACCAACACGTGCGGTATAGCCAGACAGGAAGTGGAACGCCGCGGCTTCTTTAGATAAAATCGAAATAGGCGGTAAAACACCAGAGACATCGCATGTCAGAAAGATAACGCACTTTGGCTCGCCGCCAGCATTGGTGTCGGTACGCTTGGCTACATGCTCTAGCGGATAGCAGCAGCGTCCATTCTCCGACAAACTGGTATTGCAATAGTCCGCATGTCGCGCCTCATCGAGAAAGACATTTTCTACGATTGCGCCAAAGCGAATGGCATCCCAAATTATGGGTTCGTTCTTATGGCTTAGGTCTATGGTTTTCGCATAGCAGCCGCCTTCAATATTGAATACAGCACCTTTTGCCCAGCCGTGTTCGTCATCACCGATCAGGTAGCGTGTCGGGTCGGCGGACAAAGTTGTCTTGCCGGTGCCAGATAGACCAAAGAATAAGGTGGTGTCGCCATTGTCGCCAACATTAGCTGAGCAATGCATGGGCATGACATCTTTTTCGGGTAGCAGAAAGTTTTGTACCGAAAACATGGCTTTTTTCATTTCTCCGGCATAACGCATACCTGCGAGCAATACTTTGCGCTGGCCAAAATTGATGATCACGCAGCCATCAGAATTTGTGCCATCACGCTCGGGGTCACAGACAAAGTCAGCGACGTTAAGTATTTTCCACTTGGGTTTGTTGGCGGGGTTGAATTGTTCGGGCCGAATAAACATGTTGCGCCCAAACAGTGATTGCCAGGCCGTCCCAGTGGTCACATTGACCGGCAGGTAGTGCTCGCTATGTTGGCCTACGTGTAAATGCTGTACGAACGTATCGGACTCGCCGGCAAAAGCTTTAACACGATCCCAAAGTGCATCGAATCTGTCCTCGTCAAAAGGTCTATTGACACTACCCCATTCGATCGCATCTTCGCTGGACGCTTCGCGGACCACAAAACGGTCTGCTGGTGAACGACCTGTCCGCTGTCCGGTTTCGACGCGAAGCGCGCCCGTATCGGATAACACCCCTTCGTTGCGGTGTAATGCAAGTTCGATCAGTTGTGCTGGTTTTAAGTCTGAGTGCTTCTGGGGCGTAACGCCCTCATTTTGATGTGTCATTTTTTTTCCCATCGTCTAGATGCAATTGGGGATCTGAAGTCTAATGCAGGACGCCGCTTTGAGCGAGTCCAGTTAAGTCGCATTCCTTAAATTCGTATGTGCTACCGCACATCTCACAATTCATGTTTATAACATTTTGTTCGTCTAATATCTCGGCGAGTTCACCACTACCTAAAGAGGCCAATACATTGAGGCTTCGCTCCCTTGAGCAGCTACAATTAAAGCAGATCGGTTGTGGATCGAATAATCGAACCGATTCCTCGTGATAGAGCCGGTGCAGCACTACCGGAGCTGAGAGTTCGATCAGCTCTGCTTGGCTTAGTGTCTCTGCAACCGCACAAACCCTTTGCCAATGATTCTCTCGGTCTTCTGGGCTCTTAACTAGTTGCGCGGGCAGCTGCTGAAGCATCATTCCAGAGGCAGTCTGTTGGTCGGCAGCAAGCCAAAAGCGAGTGTGTAACTGTTCGCTTTGTAGGAAGTAACTATCTAGGGCTTTAGTCAGCGATCCCGCCTCCAGATCGACTATGCCTTGATAGCGTTGACCCCCATTTCTCTCGATTGTAATGGCCAGCTGCCCCGCTTCAATAAGTGATAAATAGTCCTCGGGGTTGGCACCAATATCACCGCGAGCAATTCCACGTATTTCGGAGTCGCTAGTGCATTCCACCATGACCAGTGACAGCAAACCGCTGCTGCGCGCTTGCAGTATGATGCGCCCCTTGTACTTCAGGTTATTACTAATAAGCACGGCAGCGGCGGCGAATTCACCCAGCAGGCGGCGGGTCGCTGAAGAATAGCTATGGTTTCCCAGTAACTCGCCAAAGGCGGTATGCAGGGACACGGTCTCGCCACGGATATCTGCTTGCTCGAACAGGAAGCGGGTGCTTTGATCAGATGTTTGTGTTGTATTCATACGCTGCAGTTTAATACTTGTCGTGTTATTAGGGGGTGCTAAATCACCTAAACACGGTCAAAATTGGTATTCCTACCGTCTTATAGTGCGGTGTAGTCTAAGGTCGATAAAAATTCGGAGTAGTGATGGCCCACACCATAGATATTGCCAGAACACACAATCTGCCTGCGTCAGTTTGTCAGGAGGCATTAGATGAGTTGTCGGCCTATCTGTGCAGTCAGTTCAATGCGCATGTTGAGCGGCAAGCAAGTTTGCTGCGCTTCAAAGGTAAAGGCTTCGAGGGAGAGGTGGTTATTAAACCGGGGACGGCGTTGGGCCGAATTAAGCTAGGCTTGCTGGCAAGGCCCTTTAAAAAACAGCTGGAGGCTGAGATTAACCGCCAACTCGACGCCCGTCTGAGCGCCGAGTGACGCTAAGTTAGCTGGCGAGCGCTTTAACTTTCGCGTTCAGTCGGCTTTTGTGACGCGCAGCTTTGTTCTTATTGATGATGCCCTTATTGGCCATGCGATCAATAACCGGAACGGCCTCATCAAAGGCTGTGCGGGCAATCGTCGCATCGCCAGCACCAACGGCAGCGAGCACGCGCTTGATTTTGGTGCGAACAAGCGAGCGTAAGCTAGCATTGTGAGTGCGACGGTTGTCATTTTGACGGGCGCGTTTACGGGCTTGAGGTGAATTAGCCAACGGTATTCTCCAAAAATTGCTATATAAAAAGGCGCGCAATGATCTGCGAAGGCGGCCGTAATGTCAACCTAGGCCGCTTCTAGTGTAACAAATTGCGGTTTTTAAACGGATGGTGTCCAATGGGGCGCTTATCGGCGCCGCCAATGTTTACCAGCTGAGAAAAATCAAAACCCAGCCGAGCATAGCAACTGCTAAGGCCTGACCCGCTTTATCGAGTCTAAATAACCCGTAAAAGTAGCCTACGGGAGGTAGTAGCGTGGAGAATAGACCCCATGCATAATCTTCCTGCCAAGATATGACTAACAACAGAACCCAGCTTACGAGTAGGCTGGCTGCGCCAAGAGTCATCAAAAGTGCGCTGGATGCTTCCATCTTGCTCCCCAGAGAGTGTACGTTGCGGTTTGGCGCGCAAGCGTAGCAGAAAGTTGTCGCTAAGTGAGTAGTTTTCGCAGGTATCATGCGTTCTGATACTCGATTGTGTTTAAAGGAGCTACATGATTCATCCAGGAGAGTCCGATCCGTTTGCCGATATTCGACCTTATATCGATGCGGAAGTCCCTGCGGTTATCTCTGGCTTGGCGCGCGATCCGGCGCTCGCTAGGGCTCTGTCGTTACTTCGATTACCTCGTATTTCTGTTCTTTGGCCTTGGCTTGCGCGCCGCATAGTTCGAATTTGGCTAATCAAGCAGGCGCGAGAAGTTAAGACGATAGATGATTTTCAGGCATTAGTTGAGCCGCATCTCTCGGAGGTTATTGAGCGCACCTCACAATTTACCGTCGGTGGATTGGCGGCACTAGACACTGAGCAATGCTATGTATTTGTCAGTAACCATCGTGATATAGCGATGGATCCTGCTTACGCGAACTATGCCCTTAGACGGACGGGACATCGCACCTCGAGTGTCGCTATTGGCAACAACTTGCTTAAACGGCCCTGGGTGTCCGATGTCATGCGGCTCAATAAGAGTTTTATCGTGCGTCGTGATCTAAAAGGCCCGCGTGAGTTGTTTGCGGCATCGAAGCAGCTCGCTGGATTTATTCGTCACATGGTGGTTGATGACAAAGGCCCCGTTTGGATTGCGCAACGGGAGGGCCGTGCCAAGACAGGTATCGATGTCACTGAACCTGCGGTGATTAAAATGCTGGCATTGAGTCGTGCCAAGACTGAGGATGTTGGACGGGTGCTGCAATCTCTGCGTATTGTCCCGTTATCTATTTCTTACGAGCTTGATCCTTGTGATGGTATGAAGGCGGCTGAGCTGGCGGCGGGACCGGATTACGTAAAGGCAGAAGATGAAGATATCGCATCGATTGGTCAGGGTATTGCCGGCCAAAAAGGTCGAGTGCACCTTGAGTTTGGCACGCCTATTATCGCCGATGACTTAAGTATTGAAAAAGTCGTTACTGAAATCGATCGTCAAGTGATTGAGCACTATGCACTGTTCCCAACGAACGTCTGGGCGTGGGAGCAGCTTAATGGGATGCCGCTAGAAGGTCTGGCGGCTTACCGACGTGTGGGTAGTGTTGATAGTCAGGCGACCTTTGACACACGCATTGCTGCTTTACCGAAGGATCAGCAGAAGTTAGTACTCGCTATGTACGCAAATCCTGTCAATTCATTGCTTGCACGTGGCGTATAGGTGATGTGCTTTGCTAGATGAAGTGGTAAAGACCGAAATACGTGATGCATACCAACAGTTGACGGAAACGCGTGGTCTGAGTGCCCGTTGGGGTCAGCGACAGATGATCGCAGAAGTGGCTAATGCGTTGGGCGACCCAGATGCACCCGAGCCTATTGCTGTTGTCGAGGCGGGCACTGGCACCGGTAAAACGATCGCCTACTTGGTTGCGGCACTACCGGTTGCGCGGGCCCGGGGTAAAACGCTTGTGGTCGCGACAGCGACGATTGCGTTGCAAGAGCAGCTGATCAGTAAAGATCTGCCGGACATACTCAGCCATAGCGGGCTGGCCTTTAAGGTTCAGCTGGCCAAGGGTCGAGGTCGGTATGTCTGTGTTCATAAGCTGGATGGCCATCTGGCCGGTGCCAGCGCCGCGCCGGCACTTATTCCCTTATATCCCGACGAGATTGGTGACGTTAGTTTAGACAATTCAGCGCCGTTATTTGAAGCCATGCTAGATGGCTTGGCTGGGGGTAGTTGGGATGGCGATTTAGATAGCTGGCCCGCGACCCTAGAGCCGGCAGTGAAACGTGCGGTGACCACAGACCACATTCAATGCGGTGGCCGACGCTGCCCACAAATTAACCATTGCAGTTTTTTCAAGGCGAGAGACGGGCTGCAGGAGGTTGATGTCATTGTCACCAACCATGATCTGGTGTTGTCAGATTTAAAACTTGGTGGCGGAGCGATCCTGCCGCCGCCTGAGGACTGTATTTATATTTTCGATGAGGGTCATCAGTTGCCTGATAAGTGCCTTAATCACTTTATGCTATCTGTTCGCACAGGAAGTAGCTGTCAGGCGCTACGCGCCTCAGCACAGTGGTTGACACAAGAGCGCGAGCTGCTCAGCGAAGCGATGGGTAGTGAGCAGGTGCTCGATGCCCTGGACGCCTCGCTGTTGGAGCTCGAGCAATTGCTGGCCGAAGTAGGTGATTGGACCCTTGTTCATATAGAGCAGCAGGCGAATGATAATAGTGAGTTACGGTTTGTCGATGGTGTTGTCCCAGACGAGCTACTAACACGTGCATCGACCCTTGCCAGCGCTTGGGAGCAACAGCATGTGTTGGCGTTACGGCTTGAAGCGCGCATGGAAGGTGCTGTTGAAGAGGTTGAGTCTGATCGCCGCGAACAGCTCGAGGCGTCGCTGACCAACGCCAATAGTTTAGCTGGACGGGCAGAGTCACAACTGGCCTTGTGGAAGAGCTATGCCGCTGCTGATCATATTTCTGATGGGCAACCCTGGGCACGTTGGTGTCATCACTTCGGTGGTGCCGATACTGTCGAATTTTTAGCTAGCCCAATATTGGCCAGCGAGCTGCTCAGTGAGCATCTTTGGCAGCGCGCAGCAGGTGTGGTGATTACTTCGGCGACCCTGTCAGCTTTGGGTCGATTCGATCGTTTTATCCAGCGTTCTGGAGTACCGATGGCCAGTCGCTTTAAGCAGGTCTCGAGTCCTTTTGATACCAGTCGTGCACGATTTGTTGTGCCGGCACTGAGAAGTGAGCCAGGCGATGCAGAAGCACATACCGCCGAAATTATTGCGCTGTTACCGGGCATCGTCGCCGACGATCAAGGTGTTTTAGTTTTATTTAGCTCACGTAAGCAAATGGAGGCCGTGGTCGATGGCGTCCGTGATCAGCTAGCCCATGAGCTGCTGGTACAAGACACTTTAAGTAAGGGGGCTTTGCTTGATCGGCACCGTATCAATGTTGATGCTGGCCGATCCAGTTTGATTATGGGCTTAGCTAGCTTTGCCGAGGGCATTGATTTGCCGGGTGCCTATTGTGTGCATGTTGTGATCGCGAAGTTACCATTTGCGGTGCCCGACAGCCCCCTTGAAGCGGCTCATGCTGAGTTATTGGAGCGCATGGGTCGTAACCCCTTCATGGAGATCAGCGTTCCTGACGCGGCAGTAAAGCTGGTGCAGGCGGCGGGTCGATTATTGCGAAAAGAGGATGATAGTGGCTGTATTACCCTGCTTGACCGTCGTATCGTCAGCAAGCGTTATGGCCGAGCTATTCTCGACTCGTTACCGCGTTACACCTTTGAGTTAGCGCGCAGCTGAAACGTTCAGTACTGGCGTAAGGGTTGATTTACCGGCAGCTGCCGAATGTGGCCGTTGCGATGTTAACGCAAGTGAGCGTGCGCGGATGCGCGCCGTTGTAGGTAACACGTTAGCTGTTTAGATTGGGCGATAGGCGAAGACCAGCTACTCGACACCGCCCCTACTATTTTATACGCAACATCCCGTTTATAATTCTTATGTTCTCGGGTAATGTGAAGCGAGACTCTACTGCTTGTTTTTATCTTTCATATTTTAAAAGGACTTCCTGACTATGGCGCTCGTTGATTTACAAAAACTGAAGTCACTGGTGAATACCGGTTTAAGTGCCGCTGATGAATGCGAAATATTCAAACAATTGCTTTTTAAGCTTCTGACAAAGGCTGCGCGTATTGATCTACACACCGATACTAGTGAGGTGGAGCTGATCCAGACGCTAATGCTGGAATATACGGGAGAGTCTTACGATACGGGTGTTATCCGTGCCGAAGCCGCAATTCAGGCCCAAGAGACCTCCTTGCGCCCAGTTGCGAAACTCGCTGCAAAGTTGCCCGAAAATTTGCGGGTTCTAGCCATTGGCGCGTTAAAAGAAATTATGGGCGCTGACGAGCGAATCAGCTACGCAGAAATTGATTACTTCAACGCTGTAGCTGGTGCAATGCGACTCAGTTTCGCAGACGTGGCAGGTCTTCTGCAGGACTAATATCGCTTTACGTGGGCTGCTCAAAGTCGAACAGCCCGCCCTAGCGCTCCGGTCCATCGAGACAGGTTGTGCCTGATAGGCGCTGCGCATTCTATTGGTGGGTGGTTAGTCGGCAAAAATACCGTTTTATGGTTGTCGGCGTTTCAGCCCCGTGGGTTGGTAAATGACAGCTATGCCGGCAGCGGTTTTCGCACACTGGTAGCTGCCATACTTTGAGCCGATCCCAAATTTCTCAGTGAGTGGCAAAGTCGTAGGGCTCAGGATGCTCTGGCATTTTATAGCGTTGAACCGACAGATTGACCAAACAGCCCACATTTGACCAACATGCCTGCTTTTAGCCGATAGCGTTTAGTATTTCTTAGCCATGAGCGTCGACGATAAAAACGTGAGTAAAAAAAACAGCCCTCTTGGGGCTGTTTTTTCGTCAATCGTTTGGGGTTAGT
>CAWUXF010000092.1:0-20367 GCA_963926325.1 uncultured Luminiphilus sp.
TTATCACGACTGATACGCCCAAGCGCAAGCTTCTGCGCCAGAAAATATTGAGGGACAACGCTATGAGTTTGTTTCCTGGACTGTGGGACAGCTAATTTCTACGACGGCAGTGGCGCCATTGACTGTTCTCTTTGCGTTGACGACGGCGAAAACGCACGTACCCTATTAAACACATAAAAATTAAAAACAGCCGCCATGAAGAAACTAATTATCACCGCGGGTTTTGCGCTGTGTCTCATTTACTTCGCTAGAAGACGTTGTACGATACAAAATTGCAGCGGTCCCTGAACATGTGGATGTCGAGATGACTGACCTCGACTATCGATTCATACCGTTAGAATTAACTGAGGAGAAAGTGAGTCACTTAGTGATATTTTTAGAGCAGAGTTTGTATGATTCAACGTTGATGAGGTATGTGCCAGAAACATTGCCCAGCGGCGTATGCGTCACCAATAATGACCTGCAGTCACAAGAAGACTTAGGGTGTGTACCACTGAGCTAGCGTGCCGAATGGGTTGGGCGGTATGCCAGACCTTGCGGGGCACTCGAGCCAACGACTGGTCACTAAAGTGCCGCGTTTAAAAGGGCTCTGCGTTCGAAATAGTAGGGCACAATAACAACTGCGCAACGAGGCGCAACCGCGGCAGGCGAATCTCATGGTCCACAAACGTCAACCTTCAGGGCCCTAATAACCGTCTTGGTAGATTCAGGGCTGTCTATCAGTGTGGTCTTGTCTAGAAGCTCAGGGCTGTCTGCAGGCTCAGGGCTGTCTGCAAGCTCAGGGCTGTCTGCAAGCTCAGGGCTGTCTGCAAGCTCAGGGCTGTCTGCAAGCTCAGGGCTGTCTGCAAGCTCAGGGCTGTCTGCAAGCTCAGGGCTGTAATCGCTCAACATGCCAAGCATCGCCACTTAAGGTGTAACGGAAGCGATCATGCAAGCGGCTATCACCGCCCTGCCAAAATTCAATCCGCTGAGGCTTTAACCGAAAACCACCCCAGTGGGCTGGCCGGGGAATATCGCCATCGCCAAATCGCTCCACCGCAGTCTCATATTGCGCCACTAGTGCGTCACGCCCTTCAATCGGTCTACTTTGATCCGACGCCCAGGCCCCCAATTGACTGGCTCGGGGTCGGCTTGCGAAATAGTCATCAGATTCGCTCGCCGCGATTTTCTCAATCACGCCAGACACGATGACTTGGCGCTCAAGTTCGTTCCAGGGAAACAACATTGAAGCACGATGATCTAGCTCAATAGCCCTGCCTTTATTACTTTGGTAGTTCGTGAAAAATACAAATCCGCTTGAATCAACTAATTTGAGCAGCACAATACGCTGCCACAAAGTGCCATCGGTTTCGATCGTCGCCAGTGATGCCGCCGTAGGGTCGGCCAAGTCAGCGGCTACCGCCTGCTGCATCCAAAGATCAAACTGTGCAAATGGGTCGTCGTTTAACATTGGGCGCAGCAAACCCCCGAGCAGATAGTTGCGACGATAATGGTCGTATTTCATCGAGATTCCCCCCCGTATATTGGCGAAGTGTAGCCCGAATCGAACCAGTTTCACGGGATGGCTAGCGAAAACCTTGCCGAACCGTTAGCGTTAGCACCTAATTTGCCAACTGTGATGATGAAATGCTGCAACGACTATGTAACGCCCTACCCCAAATTGGCCTGTGTTTTTTACTTGTTTCTGCACTGGGACAACCTGTCGCGGCGCAAACCGACCAGGCGCCACTCGTTGACTTTAAGACACGATTTATACCCGAGATGGGTACCGCTGGCATGGTGGTGGGCCCTGAAGCGCTGGCTAGCGAAGTGGGAATGCTGATGCTTCGACAGGGCGGCAATGCGGTTGATGCGGCGGTTGCAACGGGCTTTGCCCTCGCAGTCACGCTTCCCCGTGCAGGCAATTTATCGGGCGGTGGCTTTATGCTCATCCACCTCGCTGAGAACGACCAACAGATTTTCATCGACTACCGAGAGGAAGCACCACAAGCGGCAACCCGCGATATGTTTTTGAAACCCGATGGCAGCGTCGACAAACAGCGCGCCTATTTTAGCCATCAAGCGGCGGGCGTACCCGGCACAGTCGCCGGACTTGTCCATGCGCAAACTCACTATGGCAAGCTCGATCTGACGACGGTTATTCAGCCGGCAATTGACCTTGCCGAGCAGGGTTTTGCAATGACCGCCGGGCTTAATATGACCATCAATTCCCGCGCCGAGCGACTGGCAAAAAATCCCGAGGCTAAACGCATCTACCTGTTGGGCGGTAGCCAAGCGCCACCAATAGGCGCCATTTTTAAGCAATCTGATTTAGCCGCAACATTGAAACGTATTCGCGATCGGGGCCACGATGGTTTCTACCGTGGAAAAACTGCAGCATTAATCGCGACCGATATGGCGGCTAATGGTGGCCTCATGACCTTAGATGACCTCGCCGGTTATGCACCAATTGAGCGCCAGCCTGTCCGTGGCAGCTTTCATGGTTTCGATATTGTCTCCTCGCCACCACCCTCTTCGGGCGGCGTTCACATTATTCAAATGCTCAATTTACTGGAGCCCTATCCGCTAGCGGAATACGGACACAATAGTGCCGCCTACTTACATCGGCTCATCGAAAGCATGAAGTTGGCATATGCCGATCGCAGTCAACATATGGGCGACCCCGATGAACACGCTGTGCCGCTGGCCGGATTGATTTCAAAAGCCTATGCCGATGAGCGACGACAGCTAATCAACGAAGTGCGCGCAACGCCTGCAGCCGACATCGCTGCGGGGCAGCCGACCAGCCCAGAGAGCACTCAAACGACGCACTTCAGCACCGCCGATTCCGCCGGCAACGTAGTCGCAAATACCTATACCCTCAACTTCAGCTTTGGGGCGCATATTGTTGCGCCGGGTACCGGTCTGTTACTCAACAACGAAATGGATGACTTTGCCGCGCGCCCCGGTTTTGCCAATGCGTACGGGCTCATTCAGGGTGAAGCCAATGCCATTGTGCCGGGGCGTAGACCGCTATCCTCTATGACACCCACACTGGTGTTTAAAGACGGTAAGCCGTGGCTCGCAACAGGCAGTCCCGGCGGCTCACTGATTATTACTGCGGTTTTACAGACCCTGCTCAACGCCATGGTATTTGATATGAATGTGGCATCTGCGGTGGCTGCGCCACGCGTGCACCATCAATGGCAGCCCGATGTAACACGCACGGAAGAAGGTGTCAGCCCAGACACTATTCGCCTGCTAGAAGCCATGGGGCACACCGTGAAACCCACACAGCGTACGCTGGGACGCAATAACGCCATCATGATGAAAGAGGATTGGTTCTTTGGCTATGCGGACATGCGTCGCCCAGATGGTCATGTTGCTAAATAATCATCGGCAGCGGTACGGTGTGAAAGTGGCTTAGGTAGCCCTTTACACAAGTCTACCTAGCGTTAGCTAAACGGTGTAGTCTGCGGTTCTTTCGGCAACCGGACCTTCATCATCTGCCGTGATAACGCGACCAATTGACCTTCACTGTCCCAAAAGTCGCCATCGACTTCGATAATACCTTTACTTAAATGACGCGATTTGTGACGGCCTAAAAGTGGCCCTGGGGCTGGCACACCACGCACTTGCACGGTCAGCTCTATCGTCGGCACCCAACCGTAAGGCCCAAATAATGTAAATGCTGGTGGCGGCATGACATCGGCCATCATCAGTAAATCGATGGTATCGAGATCGGCACCATCTGTGTGTTGCAGCCAGGCAATAAACTCGCCAGTACCCGGTGGCTCGGCGCCTTGAAACACTTCCTGCCCCGCCACAAACCGCATCTCAATATTTTGATGAATCTCCAGTACTGCCGCACTCGGGGCAGCGCAATCGGCAAATGAAGGGGCTTCTGGCGGCGCGCTGTTTAGCCAATCGGCACCCTCTAATCGTCCCTGTTCGGTATAAGCGGCGGTAGCGCGTACTTTTAACTCCCCCGACTGCCACAAAGATGCCGAAGCAAAGCTGGTGCCCCGACCCAGCTTTAAAGGCTCAATAACAATTTCAGCGGGCCCGAGTGTGGTGGGCGCCAAATAAAACGCATTGATCGACAAGGGATCACGATGAGGCAAGGCTTCTCGGAGTGCACGCCCAATAATTGCAATGGTGTAACCGCCGTTAGGCACCTGTCCTATACGCCAACCGCGCTGGAACTCAGTTGCAAATTGGTTGTCGGATATTTTATGAACGGCGGTGTCATCAGTAAACTTACCCAAACGGTCTCTCCTTGTAACAATGGGACGCTGCGTCGTGTTAAATCACCTTGTGCAACGTGCGCAGATATTATTCATTGTGCCGCAAAGCAGCCACTATTTAATTCAGCTATCGTTATACTGCCAGAGCACACGCACGTAGCGGGAGGGTAGCGATGAATATCAGCCTCAATAGGAATTGGTTAGCTAAGGCCACGCTGTACATCGGCGTGTCGGCAACAATCATCATTGGCGAAGCAAGCCCTAGCAATGCAACGGCGGCAGACGACGCCGAAAATAAGAATCCCAGTACCAATATTAGTACCAATATTAGTACCAATGTCAGTACTAACCTCAGTACTAATGAGGCGCTCATCCTCGATATGCGCCAAAACTTAGCATCCGAGGATTCAGTCACATCGCAAGAAGATGCAACCACATCTGCTTACCAGCAGCTAATTGCAGACCTCGAAGACCTGCAAGGTGCCTATGACCCGGCCTTGAGTGAACAACTATTCGCTTTGGGCGCCGCACTCCAATCGCAGGCACGCCACGAAGAAGCAGTAGATGTATTTAAACGCGGTGTTCATATAGCCCGTGTCAACACGGGCCTTTACAGTGCAGAACAGCTCACTATGCTGCGTGCCGAGATCAACAGTCACCTAATGCTGGGCAACTTCGTTCAGGCGGATGAGCGTCAGCGCTACCTATACCGTGTCGAGCGACGAGCGCTACGCGCTAACAGTACCGCGTCGGCACAGGCGCTACTCGACCAAGCCCGCTGGCAACGACAGGCCTATGTTCTAGGCATTGGTGAAAACGATGCGCGCTTCGGTCGCTTACAAGCCATGTGGCAGCTCAATAGGATGGCGCTCGAAGAAGTGATTAATACCGAGGGCGATACATCGCCCGCACTGCTCACGCCCCTATATGGCATGTTGCAGTCTCAATACTTAATGGCGGGCTATCAAGGCTTTGACGAAGTCTTGGCGGGCCTTGGCACAGACGACCGCCAGTTAGCGAATAACGGGCTTGCCTACAAACAAGGCGTTTCAGTTTTAGAGGCCATCATGCAGATCAATATCGCCAACAATCCAAATGATATGCGCCAGCGTGCCCGTGATCTGACCCAACTTAGTGACTGGTCATGGTGGTTTGGTGCGCGTAACAAAGCGCTAGAAAACTATCGGGCTGCTTACGATGTAATCGCTAAATCCGACGACCCCGAGGCACTGTTTGAAGAATTGTTTGCCGCGCCAACGCCATTACCTGATATCGACGGCATCGAGCCATTACCAGCGTACAATACCAATGAGACAAATGACGAAGGTGTCTTGGCTATTCGTTTTGGGGTGACCGACACTGGGCAGGTAACCGACATAACTCAGTTACGGGCGCCAGAAAATGAACCCGAAGACGCTTTTATTTCAAACGATCGATTTTTGCGACACTTGCGTAGAGTACGATTCAGACCGACGTTTCAGGAAGGTGAGTTAAAATCGAGAACCGACATTGTCTGGTCGTTTAATCCACAGACCTGGCAAACAAACCCATTGGTGATGACACAATGAAAATACAACGAATCATTGAGCGGCGGTTTTGTACTGCTAGAAACCGTTATCGGCTTGCCCTTTTAGTGACGGCCGTAACATTGCTGACCGGCTGCCCAAGCGCCAGCAATCCGACGCAGCCGTCGGCGACACCACCGCCACCCAGTTCTAGCTCCAGTTCCAGTTCCAGTTCCAGTTCCAGTTCCAGTTCCAGTTCCAGTTCCAGTTCCAGCTCTAGCTCAAGCTCAAGCTCAAGTCCAAGTCCAAGTCCAAGTCCAAGCTCAAGTTCTAGCTCAAGTCCCAGCGCAAGCTCAAGTTCAAGTCCCAGTGGGAGCCCGAGCACTAGCGGTCAAACAACAGCCTCTAGTTCACCATCGTCCAATGGCAGTCCAGATGGTGATTTACGCCCAGATATGGGCGGTGCAGAGGCATCCTCTGAGACCGCCAGTGCAAATGCCGGTGCGGCAGGAGAACCTGGCTTTGAACAAAGTGGCAGCAGCACCGGTGCTGATTCGAGTTTGCCAGACATGCGCGACGCCCTCCCCACCTTCGATGACGCCTACGGCGCCGAATCTAGTGAGACCACAGCCAGCGCGTCTTCTGCTGCCGGCAATGGCACCGACGCCAACCCAGCTGATGGCAATAGCGAAACCTCAGGTATGTCAGGCAGCAATGGCACCTCGGCCAGCGAGGGCAGTAGCAGTGACAATAGCAGTGACCATAGCAATGGCAATGGCACCCTAGGCACACGCGCCGAAGGCGGTCTTGAAGGCTTTGGCAATGGCCAAGGCACGCTGACCGCTGCCGAGCAAGTGGCTATTTTAGATCGGCAGTTAGAACAGAGTACCGGTGAGTTTGACGGTCTCATTTTGGCGGAGCAAAACAAGCAACGTGAACTTGAGCGCGAGCGCACCACCCAGCAGACACAAACGTCTGGCAGTGCGGAGAATGCCAGCGGTGGTGATTCAGGCGGCAGCTATGGCAGTGAATCAGGTATCGGTGGCGCGGCCAGCGGCGGCGGGATGGCCGGCGGTGGTATTGGCGGTGGCAGAGGCATGCCCCCCGCGAATCCCGCCATATATGCGCCCCCTGAGGATATCCCTGAGGGCAGCGATGATGACGTAGTTGCGCGCCAACTACGCGAGGCAGCCATGCGTGAAGCCGACCCCGAAGTCCGTGAGAAACTGTGGGTCGAGTATCGCAAGTACAAGGGCATAGAGGCACCCGAATGAACACTACCGGGTACCTAAAAGTCCTGACAATATGTCTTGCGGCGTTAGCGCTAAGTGGCTGTGTTAGCCAGACCGTTAAAAGTACCTCGGTACCGCCGCTAAACAACCCCAGTCAAGCCATACCCGATGCCGAACTACTCGATGTCGGTGTGGCGGTTTTTGATCCGAATATTGCCACTATCGATGAAAGTGCCGATGTGCCTGTTTACCCTGAAGTACGCAAAGCCGAAGCGCGCTTCATGGCCCACGAGCTAAGCAAAACATTGCAAGAGTCAGGTGCCTGGGGGGCGGTGCGCGTTGTACCCGACACCCAACAGTTCACGGATTTATTAGTGGCCGCAAGTATTAGCCGCAGTGATGGTGAGCAACTGATGCTCGACGTCAAAGTGACTGACGCGCGTGGCAAAGTTTGGATCGATAAGGTCTATTCCGGCGTCACCAGTCGGTACGCTTATGACCAAGCAACACGCACCCGTCAGGATCCCTTTACGCTGGTGTATCGGCAAATTGCCAACGACCTACTCAAAGCATTCGAAACGCTAAGTAGCCGAGAACGGATAGCGATACGGCAGGTAGCTGAGCTGCGCTTTGCCCGAGAATTTGCCAGTGACGCCTTCGCCGATTACCTCGTTCAAAATAGCGAAGGGATCTATAAAATCCAGCGTTTGCCCGCTGAAAATGATCCCATGCTTGAGCGTCTGCGCAACATTAGACAGCGGCAATATGTCTTTGTCGACACATTGCAAGGCTATTACAGTGGCTTTGCCGAGGATATGTATGTCCCCTACCAGGAGTGGCGCAAGCTCGGTTACGATGAAGTCGTTGCGCAACGCGAACTGCAAACCCAAGCGCGCAATCAAATGATCGCTGGCGGTGTCGCAATACTCGCCGGTATCGCAGCACAGGGCTCAAGTAGTGATTACACCCGAGCGGCAGGTACGGTGGGTATTTTGGGCGGCGCGGCCATCCTAAAAGGCGGTCTCGAAAAACGCAACGAGGCGAATATCCACACCTTGGCATTAGAGGAGATCGGCCAATCACTGCAGGCCGAGATTACCCCCCGCGTGATTGAACTTGATGACCGCACCGTGCGCTTAAGCGGCAATGTGGAGGATCAATATGACCAGTGGCGCGAACTGATGGCCGACATCTATGCGGCTGAAATGGGTGCATTAAGTTCGCCACTACCAGCAGAGCAAGAACCACTAGAACAAGAACCACTAAAAATAGACCCCGCAAGCGACAATGACGCCGGCGCAGCGCTCGATGTACAAGCGACAGACGACAAAGTAACTGCGGCAACGCTAAGGTAATGTCACAACTGTGAGCGACAAAGATCCACAACTGCTAAAAGCGGCGCCCTTCACGCCACAAAACGAGGCTGTGATACCCGCAACAGTCCAAAAACGGCTGCCGAATGGCGCACTGATTGGGTTGGCTGTGGGTATCATCGCACTCGCTGCCGTGGTGTTCATTTTACCCAACTGGGTTGATGCCAAAAAGCCCGCTACTGATAACGTGACACCCAATACGGCTCAGGGCGCGAATGGCGCAGCCATGCAATCTGCATCAAAAGAAAATGTGCCGGGGCGCAGTCCCTTTGCCGAGGCGCAAGAGAGCCAAGCTAGGCGTCAGGCTCAAGCTGCGCTAGAACAAGTACTCGAGCTTCAAGCCCTGCTTCAAGACCGTGCTGTAATGGCATGGGGCGAAGCGGATTACCAAGCGGCACTGGCAATTGCCGAGCTCGGTGACGCCGCTTATCGCGATCGCGAATTTTCCGTTGCCATCAGCGAATATGAACGTGCAGCGGCAGGACTTGCAGCACTTGAAGAATCGATCCCTGCGCGTATCGACGCCACGCTAACAGCTCTTATCGTTGACATTGAAGCCGGAGACAGCAGCGACGCACAAATCAACCTAGACCAACTGATTCAACTGGCGCCAGGCCATCCCGAGCGACCAACTTTGACAAACCGGGTAGCGGCAATACCCGCAGTCAATAAATCACTGAGTGCAGCGCATGACGCCGCTGCCGCCGATGATTTCACCGCAGCGGTTGAAGCCACTAAAACGGCGTTAACCGCTGATCCAGCACATATAGGCGCCCGCAAAATACTGGGCAATTATCAAAAATCAGCGACTGACGCGCGCTTTCGTCGGGCGATGAGTAAAGGGTATGTCGCGCTCGACGCCGCACAATTTGATGTGGCCGAGACTGCGTTCAAAGCAGCGCTAGCCGTCCGCGCCGGCGCGCCCGAACCCACCGCGGCACTGATCGAACTCGCAACCGCACGTACCGCGGCCACATTAAAATCACTTCAGCGTACAGGCAAAAAGCAAGAGCAAGGAGAGTCGTGGCAACAAGCGCTTGCGACCTATCAGCAAGCCATGCAATTAGATGCCAATGTGGTGTTTGCAAAACAAGGTATAGCGCGCAGTCAGCCGCGGGCCGAGTTAGCGACGGCATTAAAGACCATTGTTGCCGAGCAAGCGCGATTAATTGACCCTCGTGTTATTCGCGAAGCCGACGCCACCCTATTAGTTGCACTTCAGATTGAAGCACCCGGGCCGGTTCTCGCCCAGCAGATTGCCGCGGTACAAGCGGCGTTAGACTATGCCAAGACACCCGTGCAGGTTGCGCTCAGATCAGATGGCGTCACCGATGTCACACTGCTGCGCGTAAAGCGCTTAGGGCCCTTTGAAAATACTGCGCTAACACTGCGGCCCGGACGCTATACCGCAGTAGGTGTTCGCACAGGGTTTAGAGATGTACGCATCGAATTCGATGTCGCGCCGAACAGTGTGGCAGCGCCCGTCTACATCAGCTGCAGCGAGGCTATTTAACCCGCATGACCTCAGACAAAAATAACGATCGGGATACGGATTCATTAGTGCCACTTAAGGCGCAGGGCTTTACACCCGCCGAAGGTGGATCCGAGGCACCCCTATCTGCCGCACTATTTGAGCCCTTAGATAGTCGTAATGTTACCGGTCCGAAGCGTCAGTATTGGCCCATGATCGCCGCCGGAACGGCAGCAATAGTGATCATTTCGATGCTGTTTTTTCTACTAACCGCGCGCTCTGTCGCTATCGAAATAGCCGTGATAGGTTCGTCAAAAATAGATATACAGGGCATCAATTTACCGCTGGGCAGTCGTTATTTAATGCGCCCGGGGGAATACACAGTCAGCATCACCGCCGACGGCTATTTACCCTATAACGGGCAAATAATAGTGACCGACGCGGATAATCAACGCTTTGATATCGCGCCTCAAATATTGCCCGGCGATGTCAGCATTAACAGTCAGCCATCGGGCGCGACCGTGTTCGTGAACGATGTAGCCGTGGGCATTACACCGTTAACAGGGCAAATGATCGACGCGGGCGAACAACAATTAACACTACAGCTGTCGCGCTATCAGCCCGTGACCCAGACAATTGACATTACTGGTCGCAGCATCCGCCAAAGTGTTGACGTGGTTATGCCACCAGACTGGGCCGTGATCACCGTTATCACACAGCCATACAATGCAGCGCTATTGCTCAACGACGAAGCCGTAGATCTACGTTTTGTTAGCACTGACTTATCCCCGGAGCCAAGCATAGGCCAGCAGCGTATTGAGATATTGTCGGGAGAGACCGAGTTGACTATCGGTGCGCCCGGCTTTGTCTCTACAAAGCGTTCGCTGACAGTTGTTGCCGGTTACAATCAAGATTTGGGCACCATTAAGCTAATACCCGCCGACGGTATTTTAACACTCGATAGCCAGCCCGGCGGCGCCAACGTGACCGTGGATGGCAAGTTTCTTGGTCGTACGCCGTTGACCCTGAGCTTAAGTCCCGACCGAGAACACTTAGTGCAGCTGGCCAAGCCGGGTTATCGCCGCAAGAGTCAGCGCATCAATTTAGCGCAGGGGGTCAGTGAGTCACTCAGCTTGTCGCTAAGCCCCGAACTCGGCGACGTGGCATTTAATATCACCCCAGCCGATGCGCAATTAGTGGTCAATGGTGAAGTCGTGGGTATCGGCTCACAGCAGCTTGCACTCCCCGCGTTTGAACATCGAATAGAAGTACGCAAATCGGGCTATGCCAGCCAACGTAGTCGTGTCCAGCCAAGACCTGGGCTCGAACAAGTTATCGATATTGCATTGCTCACCGAATCTGAGGCACGCAAGGCTTCAATGACACCGGAGATCACCAATGCACTGGGACAAACCCTTGTCTTGATAGACCCCAGCGCCGAACCGATTAACGAATTTGAAATGGGCGCCTCCCGCCGAGAGCCGGGACGGCGCGCCAATGAGGTATTGCATGCCGTACGTCTTGAGCGCGCTTACTACCTCGCCAGTACCGAAACGAGTAACGCCCAGTTTCGACAGTTTTTGAGTACGCATAACAGTGGTCAAATCGAGGGCAACAGCCTTAACCGCGAACATCAACCAGTAGCGCAAGTCAGCTGGCAACAGGCGGCGACGTTTTGTAACTGGCTGAGTTTAAAAGAAGGTCTACCGGTATTTTACCGCGAGAACCAAGGCATTGTTGTTGGTTATAACCCCTCCAGTACCGGCTATCGTTTACCGACAGAAGCGGAATGGGCGTATGCCAGTAGGGTCGACGGTAAAACCTTTTACCGTTTTGCCTGGGGTGATGAGTTCCCTCCCAGCAAGCCGGTGACTAATGTCGCCGATAACACCTCTGCTTTTGTGACAGGTCGCATACTCAACGGTTACAGCGATGGCCATATCGTGAGCGCGCCAGTAGCGAGCTTCCCTGCCAATCACCGAGGTCTATTTGATATCGGTGGCAATGTGGCCGAATGGGTTCACGATGTCTATCAGATCCCCTCGGCGAATGCGCAGGTTGAAGTAGATCCGCTGGGGCCGCAGTCGGGTGATAACTACACGGTCCGCGGTGCTAGTTGGGGGCTCAGTCGTCTGTCTGAACTGCGCTTAACCTATCGCGACTATGGTCAGCGAGGACGTGACGATTTGGGCTTTAGGATTGCACGCTATGCGGAGTAACCACCAACGAACACCGCCTTTGGTAGGGTCATGTACCCAGACACCTCAATCGGTAACGATTGCGATGGTCGCGCTGATCGGTCTGTTGCTCAGTAGTGCCGCGACACCGTTGCTCGCGCAATCCAACCCGACCAATCCCATTGCGACACCGTCGGTGAGTGACAATAATGCAGAAACAGCGCCGCCCAACGACGCCGCGGACACCGAAGATGATACCGTGCTACCACGGGTGACCGAACCGCCTCTGGAGGTCGATCAAAGGGCCGAGGCCGATACCTACCAATCCAGTGAATCGATATCGGAAGACAGTTCGGTATCGTTCCCGGTGGATATATAACTTAAATAGGACGCGATGATGAACTTGCGGTTTTCTTCAGATTTTCTTTTTCAGCTGTTCGCCTTATTACTCGCCATCATCATTGTGCATGGGGCTTATGTTGGCGTCATTCGTCCTAGCGCCGACGCACAGCTAGCGGCGCAAGCGGCGCTGCAAGCCGCAGGCGAAGACTATGTGCCGGAACGAACCCTGGCGGTTGTCATCCGTGACTATGAACAAGAATCCTGCTTTATTTTGATGATCTGGGCGCTCGCCATTATGGGGCTCAAAGCACAACGTAGCCGCGCAGAAGCCGACATGCTGCAACGGTCCCTGCTTGATATCCCCGAGGGCACCAGTCTGTTACCCCAAGACGCCCGCGAGTACTCACGTTCCCTCGAAGCGCTACCGGAAGCCGAACAGGATTTCTTGCTGCCGAGGGCGCTGATGAACGGTCTGCAGCGCTTTGCGACGACCAGTAGTATTCCCGCCGTTTCAGAGTCGGTACGCGAGCAATGCGATATCGAAGCCGATCGTCTCGATTCAGAACTATCGATGGTCCGCTACATCTCTTGGGCGATCCCGTCGATTGGTTTTATTGGCACGGTGCGCGGTATTGGCGACGCGCTAGGCCAAGCCTATAAGGCAGTCGAGGGCGACATTTCTGGCGTCACTGCCAGCCTTGGTGTCGCATTTAACAGCACCTTTGTCGCCTTGGTATTGAGCATTATTATTATGTTTGCCTTGCACCAGTTACAGCTCTCACAAGAACGCTTGGTGCTGAGTACCCAGCGCTATATCGATCGTAAATTACTGCGTCATCTGGCGGTACCCCGCTCATGACTGATACAGATAACAGCGTCGGCGCAGTGCTCGACCTACACGATACTGCCATTCGGCTCTGGCATGGGGACGACTGCGTGCTCTCGCCGGGCTATGTCTGGTTCGATGACCAGAACTACCACTATGGCAGCCCCGCCATGCATAGCGCCCGGCGCCAGCCGCGCGCCGACAATACACGCTTTTGGTGGCAGTTGAGTACGCAAGCACTGACACCCGCACTCGGTCCCGCACGCCACAGTGCAGACTTGGTACACAACCACTTACAGGCGCTACATCAAGGCGCCGGACAGCCCAATAGCATCACCTTGATAGCACCGGGCAGTATGTCCCGTGAGCAGTTATCTTTACTGCTGGGTATTGTCGGTGCACTGCCTTTTTCCATCGACGCTATTGTGCATCGATCCGCACTCGCCGCCGCGATGCACTGCAGCGGCACGGCGATAAGCCAGGCCACTCATTTAGAGCTGCAGTTACATCAAATGGTGGTCACCGAGACTCGAGTTGAAGATGGCCATGCGCATGCCGAAAGCTCACAGGTACTCCCCGGCCTTGGCTTCATTCACCTAATGGATAAGCTGGCCAGCGCAATTGCCGAGCAATTCGTTTTGCAGACACGCTTCGACCCGAGTCGACGCGCAGAGAGCGAACAACTGCTCTACAACGCTCTGCCCCAATTACTGACCGACATTGATGCGCAGGGCGAGACGCGCCTGACCATCGATGGCTACCAAGCACGCATTGCGACCGAACACTTACACACAATAGGGCAGCAGATGGGTACCGCCATCAACGCGCAGTTAGCCCACGAGGGGCGCACCTTATTACTGGACCCAATGCTGGCGCGAATCCCAGGACTTAAACTCTCAGGTAATGCCTGCGAAGTTGTCCCGGAATCGCTGCTGCAGCCCCTACTTGAACATAGTTCACAGCTGCGCCAAGGGGCAGATGCTTTAGCATTTCAAACACGCGTTCCCCTCAGCCATTCTATGCAGCACGGCGTTGAAAGCAGCGACCCAAGCCTAAAGACAGCGGTTGAACAAGCGCAGCCAGCGACGCATTTGCTGACAGGTCACACTGCGCAGGCGCTTGATTTAGAGACTACCCTAGAGAGCGGTGCCGAAATAATACTGCAGAACGGCGTCCTCTCACTGCACGGCGAGGCCGCAGCCGGTGTCTTCGTCAACGGTGAACCCGCGCAATCTGGGCAACGCCTCTCGGCGGGTGATCGACTGACTGACAGCCTGGGCTTTGACGCGCAGCTGATTATTGTCGAGCGCTGAATATGGCACGCCGTAAGCGCGCAACGTCAACCTTCAACCTTAGCTTTCTAGACGTTATGTCCTGTGGCTTCGGTGCAGTTGTGTTGGTGTTTTTAGTCATCGACCACTCGGTAGAGGTCGAGAGTCAGCGCCAAAATACGGATGTATTATCGGAAATAAACCTGCTCGAAATAGATATTCGCGACGGCGAAGCCGGGCTGGTGGCGTTGCGCAATGCAGTCAGCAGCACAGACCTTGAAATTGTGGCTGCGCAAGGACTCGCCACACGCGTCACCGATAAGCTTGATGAATACGAGGCGCTGGTCGCCTCGCTAGAAGAAGCGGGTTTCAGTGAATCGACAGATGTTGAGACGCTCAAGGCAGAGATAAATCGGCTGGAAACCCGCGTGCAGCAATTGCGGGAAGCGTCCGAAGCTGAGGCGGGACGCAGCGCGCGCGAGTTTGTTGGCGAGGGCAATCGTCAATATCTCACCGGTATGAATCTTGGCGGACGCCATATCGCCATTTTGATCGACACCTCCGCGAGTATGCTCGACGATAAACTGGTTAATGTCATTCGCCTGCGGAATATGAACCCCACCCTACAGCGCAATGCGGCAAAATGGCGGCGTTCAGTTGGCACGGTTGATTGGCTCACCGCCCAGCTGCCAATAGATGCCCGCTACCAGGTGATTGGCTTTAATACCCAAGCGGCGCCTATCATTGCGGAACATCAGAGCGCTCAGAGTATCCGCTGGCTAGAAGTTGCCGACACGGCAACGCTGACACGCATATCTGACACATTGGCTGAGCAACTACCGGCAGGTGGTACCAGTTTGCATCAAGCTTTTGCGGCACTTAGCCAGCTGACTCCAAAACCCGATAATATCTTTTTGATCACCGATGGACTGCCCACTCAAGGAGATCGCGCCAGCAATAAAAGCACCATCTCAGGTGCAGATCGACTGAAACTTTACCGAGAGTCGCTCCGGCGGCTACCGAGCGGCGTACCGGTCAATATTATTTTGGCGCCGATGGAGGGTGACCCCATGGCGGCCTCTGAATTCTGGCAGCTTGCACAGGCGAGCGGTGGCTCTTTTATGAGCCCATCGAAGGACTGGCCATGAGACAGCGACGCGCCACACCGGAATTTTCGATTTCGTTTTTGGATGTTATTTGCTGCGGCTTTGGCGCCGTCATTTTGCTGATCATGATCACCAAAACAGTACAGCCACTCATTCTAGAGCGCTCAACAATTGAAGCGGCCGGGCGTGTGGCCGCGCTCACCGAACAGCTATTTGAGATTCGCGGTGAAACCAAAATTTTTAATCGCGACTTAAGCGCCAAGCAAGAGCAGATTTCTACGTTTGAGGCGCGCATCGCCATTTTGCAGGGCGCACTGGCCAAGGCACAATCTCGCTACGATGCACTCACACTGACACGCAATACCAATAGCGTCATTCAGCAAGAGTTAGCCGTTGCGCGCCAGCGGTTAAGCGAGGAGGAAAAACGTCTACTCGGTGACCAACACCAGAGTAAGAATCAGCTCATCGGCGGTATACCCGTCGACAGCGAATATATTATTTTTATCATCGATACATCAGGCTCGATGTTTTCCTATGCATGGGATCGCATGTTGCGAGAAATGGAGGCGACGCTCAATATTTATCCCAATGTGAAGGGCATCCAGGTAATGAACGACATGGGTAATTACCTGTTCAGTCGCTATAGGGGTCAATGGATTCCCGACACCCCCGCGCGTCGCGACCTGATTTTACGCAACCTGCGCAATTGGAATGTGTTTTCAAATTCTTCGCCCGTCGAGGGCATCACCGCAGCGGTACGCAGCTTTTACGACCCCGATAAAAAGATTTCGATTTATGTCTTTGGCGATGAGTTCACTGGTGAATCGATTGAACGCGTCGTGCGGACGGTCGATCAGCTCAACCAAGAGAACAATCAAGGTGATCGGCGCGTAAGAATCCACGCAGTGGGTTTTCCAGTGCAATTTATTAGACCGCCGCAACTACAAACCACCGGCATTAGATTTGCTACACTGATGCGAGAGCTCACGTACAAAAATGGTGGCACGTTTGTTGGACTCAATGATTTTAGGCCCTAAAAGCAGTTGGCGCAGCGCAGCCAGTATTGTTTTGATACTGGTGTTAACAGCCTGTACCTCCAAGCAAGTCGTGGTGCAAGGCACCTTCCCCGAGCCTTTGCTCGAGCCGCTGCCATTGACACTGGGATTACTCTATCCCGACGCTTTTACCACCCACGAATTCTATGACGAAGCCAAAGGTCGCAATGAATCTGAATGGCTGGTCAAAACCGGCGAAGCGCAAGTCGCTTTTTGGGACACGCTGTTAGCCGGCATGTTTACCAAGATCGTACATATTCGCAGCCATGAAGATCTGCATGCCTACGCGCAACAAGTCGATGCGGTGCTCATTCCTAAAGTCGATGAACTTCAGTACACCATTCCGTTACACACCAACGTGAAGGTCTACGAAATTTGGATGCGCTATCGCTTCCGTTTAGTTGAGCTTGAGGCGATTCACAACCATGCCGATGGCTCACTAAGTTTCAATCCCGACGATAGTATTGCCGACTGGACGCTAACCGCGTACGGCAAAACGCCAACGGCCTTTTTGCAGGCAGATGAGACCGCGGTCAATATGGCCGCTGTAGTCGCCCTGCGCGATGCCGGCGCACACTTTATTACCCGCTTCGACCAGGTTCCTGAAGTGGCTACTTGGCTAGACGCCAAATTGGTAGACGTACCATGACAATCTCATTCTTATATCTGAGCCGCTGGATGCGGGTGCTTCGCACATTACTCATCGGCAGCGGCGTACTACTCGTGCTGCAGGGCTGTGTGACGGCTACCGTTGACGAGATGACGTTCAACGAACCCACTGCGGGAATTGGCGATGCCACGGTGGTGATCTTAGGGCGCCGACACGCCCCCGATTACGACACTGAATTCGACTTCATTCAGTGTATTGGCCAGCGAATCACGCGCGGAGATAAAAGTATCGGTGTGATTGGCGAGCTCGAGTTCATCAACGCTCTATATCCCTGGTTTGAGCCCCGCACTGCACCACTGGCGGTCGACAAAATCGCCCAGCTTATGCAGATTAAACCTGTCGCCGCACGCATCGCCGAGATGAATTTGCAATACATGATTTGGGTTGATGGCACGACCATCGAAACCAATAGCACCGGTTCTATGACCTGCGGCGTTGGCCCTGGAGGCGCTGGCTGCTTCGGCTTTGGCACCTGGGGTAACGCCTCGAACTATGAGGCCACTATTTGGAATCTTGAAGGGCGCGCCGAGGTCGGGCGTCTCTCCACGGCGACCAGTGGCCAAAGCTATATGCCCGCCGTTGTCATACCCATCCCGATCATCGCCCCGGTGCAAGACACCGCCTGTGATAGTCTCGGCGATCAACTGCTTAAATACTTATCCGCGAATCACTAAATATGCCTATTTATAGATTTTTCGTTACCCTCATTTTGGTCAGCTTGGTCAGCGGCTGCGGCAGCACTTCTGGGGTCACCGTCGGTGGGCGCTCAGTGTCGGTGCCAAAGGTTACCGTCGAGGAACACCAAAAGCTCATCGATACTATCGGTATTTATGACGACGTCGAGTTAGCCGCCTATGTCGAGGCACTTGGCCAGCGGCTGGTAGCCTATTCCACCATGCCCAACGGTGACTTCACCTTCACCCTGCTCGACTCACCAGATATCAACGCCTTTGCACTCCCCGGTGGTTTTATTTATGTGAATCGGGGTCTGCTGGCATTTTTAGAGGACGAAGAAGAATTGGCTGGCGTCATTGCTCATGAGATAGGCCATATTACCGAAAATCATCATGGGCGTAGACAAAGTCAGCAGATGACCTCAACGGTGCTGTCGACGACCGCCTATATCCTCACCGGTAGTGGCGATCTCTATGACGCCACACAAATGTATGGCGCAGAGCTGATCAGCGGCTTTGGTCGAGATATGGAGCTCGAAGCCGACGCAGCGGGCGCCACGAGTATGCATCGGGCTGGCTATGACGCAGATGCGCTGCTGTCAGTCATTGGCGTGCTGAAAGATCAGGAGATGTATCGCCGCAGTGCAGCGAAGGCCTCAGGCAAGCCTAGCGGGTCATATCACGGCTTATATGCCAGCCATCCGCGTAACGACCTCCGCTTACAGACAGTTATCAAGACCGCCAATAATCTCGACTTCGATGCCCAATCGGAAAATCCGGCACAACTCGGTGCGTTTCGCCGACATATCGAGGGCTTGGTCTTTGGTGCCAGCCAAAACACCCAGAGTGAACCCAATCGTTTCTACCACAACAAACTCGACTTCAGCTTTAGCTATCCTGAAGGTTGGTCGGTCATTCAGGGTACCCGCGCCGTTGTAGCCAAGGCCGATGATGGTCACGCGAAGCTGACCATTCAACTGGCTAAGCTGGACAAAGCGCTAACGCCTGAGGAGGATCTTAAACAGAGCGCCAGCGGCGAACTCAGTGATGTCACCGCGTTAGCCCAGTTCGGCTTGGTCGGCAGCAGCGCTGTTGCCAGTGCGGGTGGTGTCGATAAACGCTTAGCGGTTATCGATCACAAATACCGCTTTAAACTCGAAGGCGAGTCATCGCGTTTCAGTGACGATCAACCACTATTTAGTCAGATGATCGAAAGTTTTAGACCTTTGGCCGCGCGCGAAAAAGTGACCGGCACTAGTCGTACCTTGCACTATATTCAGGTGCCACGCGGAGCGACACTGGCCAGCCTCGCCAGCAGCGCACGCATTCCCAATGCTGAAGATCAGCTACGCCTGATTAACGGTTACTACCCAGTGGGTGAGCCACGGGTTGGTGACTGGATCAAAATTATTCGATAAGTCGCGCGCACTAAGACGCTTCGGTCAGCGCGCATCTGCGGGACAACAAAGTTTATCTCGTGATTTTTCCAATCAATACTGTGTATTTTTTTCTATAATAAAAAGAGTCCTCTGTCGCCATGAAAAACCTGCTTACTGGCCGTCTCTGCCATCTTTTCATCTCAGCGCTTATTTTTAGTATTAGTCCTTTGTCGCTGGCTGAAATGACCGTGTACACCGCGAAACTCATACGCACCATGGAGGCGGCCATTCCCGAGGCCACTGCTGTGGCAGTAGAAGAGGGCCGTATCGTTGCGGTTGGCTCATTAAAAAGCTTACAACCCGTCATCGCTTTGCGCGGCGCTAAAATTGACAGACAGTTTGAAGATCGGATCATATTGCCCGGCTTTATCGACCCCCATGTACATCCCACACTGCCCGCGGTTCTGACACAATTTCCTTTTATCGCGCCTGACGACTGGTCCCTGCCGACCGGCGAATTTCCCGCCGCAACAACACCCGAAGCCTATCGCGATCGTTTGCAGGAATTGGCAGCCGAACACACTGACACCAGCGTGCCATTTATAACGTGGGGATATCATCCGCTGTGGCACGGTGAAATTTGGCGCGAAGATTTAAATCAATGGTTTGGCGATCAACCCGTCATCATTTGGCATCGCTCCTTTCACGAGATTATTGGTAACGATGCCGCCTTTGATTATCTGAATTTAACCGAGGCTGATTTAGCAGACATACACGAAGGCAACTGGGCTCGCGGTCACTACTACGAAGGCGGCCTGAAGGCACTGGCTTCAGCGATGACTTTTCTGTTTGAGCCCGCACGCTTTGCGGGTGGCATGGCTAACTTTCTGAAAATGATGCATCAGGCAGGCGTTACAACGGTACTAGATATGGGCATTGGTATATTCGGTGATCCCACGGGCGAGATAGCGCTCATCCGGCAGGTAGCAGAAGCGGCCGCCGTACCATCGCGTATTATTTTGACGCCATTGATTCTCGACTTCATGGCGCGTGGCCAAAC
>CAWUXF010000093.1:0-6188 GCA_963926325.1 uncultured Luminiphilus sp.
CACCCGACGTCGATGAGTTCCAGTTGGCGGGGCTCACACCACGCGCATCGCAGGTCATAGACGTGCCTCACGTTACCGAGAGTCCCGTGTCATTTGAATGCAAGGTTACTCAAATTATTCAGCTAAATGATGCCAGTGGGACGGCTTTGGATACCCATGTGGTGTTCGGTGAAGTGGTTGGTGTTCACATTGAGGCCGACCTGATTCACGACGGTGTTTACAACACCGTGGCGGCGCAGCCAATCTTGCGCGGCGGCGGCCCTGGCGACTATTTTACGATTTCGGAAGCGGCGCGGTTTCGTATGACTCGACCACAATAACGGTGCTGCCCGGAGCCAGCGTGCTGGTAACTACTTGTTTGACTGGCACAAATCCTACGCTTGTAGGTAAGCCATAAGGTTAACGGCTGAATGTTGGATGTTGCGGGAGTGGAACTCAGCCTCGCCTAAGAGGCAGCGCCCGGAGCGTTTCGTAGGCGCCATGGCTGTTTGGAAAATAATTCCGATGGCGGCACACCATATTACCGCGTCAGATACTGGCGAAGATCTCACGGCCAGTTGCGTGCTTAACGTTCACAGCGCGGTTGAAAATACAAAACACATGGGCGCTCGCATTAACCAGTGGTAGTAGCAGGCTCGCTATTACTTTTTAGGCTGCGCTTCAAACAGCAACCAGGCGGGCAGGCCAGAAGGCGGCGACTGCGTAGCAGAACACCCATCCGTATCAACCGGCATACCGCGCAGCGTTTTTTCACAAAGATCATCGTTGTCGGCGATGCCATCGCCATCTTCATCAGGCGTACCCGAAATGTCGATGAGCAGGTTATCCATCGCAAAATCAGCATCCGCGGCCTCAGCTGCCACAACTTTACTGAATGTCACTGACCTGACATTAACAAAGCCAATTAACTTAATGGTTTGCAGAGTATTCAACGTGACGGGCAACTCGAGTATTTGCGTTAATGGATCGCCCTCGGGAAAGTCGGCAACCGCTTGAACATTGTTGGCATCGATTTCAAAGAGCCTGGCAATATCTATAGTTCGCAACGAAAACAGCTCGTTATTCGTGCGACGCAAGGTCAGAGTGACGCCGTCCGCTTGAAACGCGTAAACACTATTGCCGGGAAACAGACCCATGACATCGTCAGTGGTAAACGGCGCTGCGGGATCGAGTTCTAACACGAACTCACCCGGCTCACCCGTAGAATCAGGATTAAAGAGCGCTGCGCTTTCGAAGTCTATGTACTGTGCCTGAGCATGACTCGCCGCAAAACCCGCTGCAAACGACAAAAGAAATAGCCATTTTGACATTTTTGACATTTTTGACATTTTTGACATGGGCTTTATTCTCGAAGAAAGCGATCAACACTGAAGTGCCGAAAATAACACGATTAAAACAAAAAACCTATGTCGTTATTATAGTCCTTAGGTTTTTTAAATGCGTAGGCGAAATATCCGCGTAGCAACCATGTGACCCAGCTCGCCAGTAGCCGCAGCTCATTGTATTGACGGGGTTTTTACGCTTGTTTTTATCGCCACTACCGCCACTACCACCATTACCCAATAAGTATATTGCTTGAGCTTAATAAACACTCATCTGCTTGATAACGACCAAAAAGCTACGCGGGTGCTACTTGCTTATTATGCTAGGCTTTCGCTACCTTATTGAGAGGACTGGACATGAAAGCGCAACAAAAAAATGTCGCCGCAGGTGTCATAGGCAACGTACTCGAATGGTACGACTTTGCGATTTATGGCTATATGGTGCCCGTTCTAAGCGCACTGTTCTTCCCTTCCGACAACCCAACCGTGTCAATTATTGCAGCGTTCAGCGCGTTTGCCGCCGGCTATTTTGCGCGGCCACTGGGCGGCGTCATATTTGGCTGGATAGGTGACAAACTGGGGCGTAAAGCGGTACTTACACTCAGTGTGACCATGATGGGCCTCGCCACAGTATCGCTGGGGCTGCTTCCTACTTATAGCCAAATTGGCTTGGCGGCACCTATTTTATTGGTACTACTCAGAATTTTCCAAGGTATCTCGGTAGGTGGTGAATACACCGGATCAATCACCTTTGTTCTGGAGCACGCACCCAAAGAAAAGCGCGGCTGGCTGACCAGCTGGATTAGTGTTGGCGGCGGCTTAGGCTTTTTAATTGGTTCAGGCGTTGGCGCTATTTTGACCAGCAGCTTCTCAAGTGCAGAGCTAAACGACTGGGCTTGGCGAATACCCTTTTTAAGCGGCAGTATAATCGCCGTCCTAGGCTTTTTGATGCGACGGCATCTGACTGAACCCGAGCACACCTCTCGTATTTCCGATGAGCAATCACCGTTTGTCGTCGCCATCAGAGATCACTGGCGCAGTATGTTGCAATTGATGGGTTTAGCCTTGTCTGCCAACGTTATGTTCTATTTTACCTTTGTCTACGTCGATGATTTTCTGGTGCAAACCAAAGGTATAGACCAGTCGCTGGTACTTACCCTAAATACTGCCGGCCTGGCGTTATCAACTGCCCTCATTCCACTTTTTGGCTGGCTTTCTGATCGCGTTGGTCGGCGTCCAATTTTGCTGATGGGCTCAATATCGATCTTACTGACTACCGGGCCCATTTTTTATGCCTTCGAACACGCCTCGATGACGAGCATTATCATCGCGCAAATTGTGTCCGGCATTACCGTCGCCATGATGTTTGGTGTGAACCCGTCTGCGCAGAGTGAGCTGCTGCCAGAAAAAGTGCGCTTAACCGCGTTTTCAGTAGCCTATGGCGTTGTATTGGCGGTATTTGGTGGCACAACACCTGCGGTAGTAGAAAGCCTAGTCGCCGAAACCCACTGGGCCTACAGTCCCCTGCCCTACCTGCTTCTTTTGTGCCTAGTATCAGTATTTACCGTGCTAACCGTCAAAGAGAGCCGTCCACAAGCAACACCGTGACAGCTAAGCGCCAACCTTCATTGGCACTGACACGCACAATGGATACGCACTACGCAGATCCGTGGGGGCAGCACACACCGCCCAGCGATGGGCGCGGGGTTAGATAACTAACTTAGATTTGCACCTACGCCGTTTGACAGTGAGGTTTGGCCTCGCGGGTCAATATTTGAAACGCTTCAAGCGCACCTGTCAGGACGCTTGAAGCCTAGACCAGCGGTCGCGTTGTGTAGATCTAGCGCTGCTGAAGTGTTTTTAGCAGTGCTTCTGCAACAGCAGTTGAAGAGCCCGGATTTTGCCCAGTGATAATGAGTCCATCGACGACCGCCAGTGGATGCCAATCTTCAACCTTCTGATACAGGCCGCCCCGTGCTGCTAATTCGTCTTCAAGCAGGTAAGGCACCACATCGGTTAACCCCACAGCGGCTTCTTCGCTGTTGCTAAAACCAGTGACGTTCTTGCCCATAACCAGCGGATCGCCGTTTGCATCTTTTGCCTTAAGTAGTACCGCAGGGGCATGACATACCGTGGCGACAGGTTTGCCGGCGGCAAC
Organism: uncultured Luminiphilus sp.; assembly: GCA_963926325.1. Lineage (GTDB taxonomy): Bacteria > Pseudomonadota > Gammaproteobacteria > Pseudomonadales > Halieaceae > Luminiphilus. The sequence goes on from CAWUXF010000093.1 coordinate 3,481, forward strand.
ACACGCTTCGATAAGGGCAATCGAGTTAGCGTCGTTGTGTAAATCCCAGAGAGGCCCGTGGCCGCCGGGATAAAACACCCCATCAAAATCTTCTACATTTATTGTCGACAGCTTGACGGTATTGGCCAGTGCGGTCTTCGCTGCTGGGTCATCTTCGAACCTGTGCGTGGCGTCGGTTAAAAAGCCTGGCTCGCTGCTCTTGGGGTCAAGTGGCGGTTGCCCTCCCATCGGCGAGGCCAGAGTAATTGAGGCGCCAGCATCTAATAGGCTGTAATAGGGGCTGGCAAATTCTTCTAGCCAAAAGCCAGTTTTATCGCCGGTGTCACCTAGTTGATCATGTGAAGTTAACACAATTAATAGATTCATGGGGTCGATCCTTGTAGATGCTTTAGGGGGTAGACCCGTTCTTGTCAGTCTGCGGCAGAGTCTATAGTAAATTAGTCTGGGTAAGGCCTAATCGAGCGCCCGTGGAGGGCTTAAGCAGCTCTTTCTTTGCGACATTCATAGGAGCCCATTTCAAACTCCCGGCAGATCAAAGGCCTATTTTCGTAGATCGAACACAGATAGGTATCCCGATCGATAGCCGAGCACCAGCCATCATCTAACCGCAACATGGTTTCTGCGCCCCATTGGTCCACGAAGATATGCTCACGTGGTACGCCGGTGTCAGTAATAATCATCACTTCTAGACGGCAGCAGCTAGCCATACAGGTTGAGCAGCGGACTTCTGCGTCCACTGGCTCCACTGGGTCCACTAGATTCACTACATTAATAGTCATGTTTAATAGCCTCTAGTACACACTAGCAAGCCTAAGGAGGCTGAGTTTTTTGTTGCGTTAACGCAATTAAAATACGCATGCGCACATACGCCGGCGTAATATGCTCGCAAATGGCCCTTTTTTAAACCAAAAATTATTTTTCGAAAGCAAAACCTGCGCGTTTTATCGCCGCGTCGTCGGGCAGGTCCCTCTGCGAGCCGGAATAACCGAGCATTTGCATCGGCATTAAACAACACGGGGTTACGGCATCGAGCAAGAATGGTGGATACTCGGTAGAATACGCCCACGTTGACGCCAAGAAAATCATAAAGCAAGCTGTCAAGGCCGCTAAATAAACTACATAAATAAGGAACTAGGCTGTGGAAGCAGAAAATCTAATACATGGCCTGATAGGTCTCCTCGTCTCAATTCCCGTAATACTTATCGCCGTCTATGCTGGGGCCGCCTACATTGACCCGCGGTCAGTCGAGAGTGAGCGAGAGGCCAAGTAACTTCAATAGTGCGCACACAGTGCTCTGACGCAGCCGCTAGCCCTGAGTCTGTGTACACATGCGGTATTGGCTGAGCGATTGCGATGCCCTGGAGAAACTGTGTCCGAGGCGTTATCCATCGGACACAGTTTGCTGAACACTAGATCGCGTCTAAGCTGCGAAACGTCAGGCTCTGCTCGTACGCGCGCTCTACCTGTCCGTTTGAGAAGCTGTTCATGCAAGCGTCATCGGTATAATCCATGAAGTTAAACACATCATCATCTGGGGTCTTCCGACAACTGTCTGTACCGACAGGGCATCCATAGTTTGGAGACTTGACGGCAGGCGTGTCGGCAACGAAGTCACCACTCCCTCGGCATCCGCCTTGGAACGTGTGATAAAGACCTAACCAATGACCGACCTCGTGAACGGTTGTATCGCCTCCGTTGTAGGGGGCTGTTTCACCGCCCGGCAAGGTCCCACCAAGCACAACGATCCCATCATTATCGGGATTACCGTTGTAGGAACTGGGAAATGTGGCCCACCCAAGTAGACCGCCGCCGGGGCTGCTGACATAGATGTTGAGATCGCCCTGATTGCCTTGCCTCAAGGTAGACTTCATATTCCGCTCGCCGGTACTGCCAGGACCTGCATTTAGCCACGTCGTATTATTTACTCGAGCAATCTGATCGAATAATTGAAACTGATAGGGGCTGCCGCTAAAAGACGCATTGAGCACCTGAACCTGATCGAGTACTTCCAGCTCTTCACCTGCACAGTTTCCTCCTGCGTTGTCACAAATAATATTGACGTAGGTATTGATTACAATCGAACCTGGAGCGGGAACAACGGTTGTTGGAGGTTCTGGATCACCGCCGCCGCCGCCGCCGCCGTTCCCACCACCAGGGCGGTCAGGCTTCTTTGCGTTTTTGACCTGACGCAATAATTCGCGGAATCGTTTTTCTTCTTTGGCAGCTTGGGCAGCACCGGGATGTTCTGTACCACACCGCAAGAATTTAGCGTTGCTATTTGCATTGGCAATAGCCGAGTCGCTGGGACCTGCAAATGACGTTGGTACGAAGGATGCTGAGGCGAGCGCCACAGCTATTGGGACAAGACGCTTCATACAATGCGCTCCTCTACGCGCAGACCCAGTCCATTCCTATCCCTGGTTTCTGCATAAATAAAAGCGCATCCGTGCGATGTGGCTCAACCCACATCTTCAAGATAAAAGAATCGATTCTTATAGGCCAGCTTTATTATCGGTAAATGTGACGGTGAGCTTAAGGGAGAGAATCATTGGGGCAACTACTGCGAGAACTACTGCGAGAACTAAACACCCCATAACAACTTGTCAGAATCCAACCATGACAGTGGCTACTTATAAGCGCCATTGACGTCGTTAGTTTTCATTTGAGTCCCAAATGAGGCTCCCAAGCGCACGAAGTTCGCTTATTCC
>CAWUXF010000094.1:0-6098 GCA_963926325.1 uncultured Luminiphilus sp.
AACCGTGCGTCGTTGTACGGCACCGGGCAGCTGCCAAAATTCGAACAGGACTTGTTCAAAGTGGCGGGGGAAGATGATTATTATTTAATCCCTACGGCTGAGGTGCCGGTTACCAATATTGCGCGCGATCGTATTTTCGAAGATGTTGAACTCGGTGAGCAAGGACTGAAATTTGTTGCTCACACACCGTGTTTTCGCAGTGAGGCGGGGAGCTATGGGCGTGACACTCGCGGGTTAATTCGCCAGCATCAATTCGACAAGGTGGAACTGGTGCAGTTGGTTCGTCCAAATGAATCTGACGCGGCGATCGAGGCACTGACAGGCCACGCAGAAGCTATTTTACAAAAACTAGACTTACCCTACCGAAAAGTTATTTTGTGTGGCGGTGATTTAGGATTTGCTGCGGCGCTGACCTACGATCTTGAAGTCTGGTTGCCTGGACAAAATGCCTATCGAGAAATTTCTAGCTGCTCCAATTTTCGCGACTACCAAGCCCGTCGCATGCAGGCCCGATGGCGCAATCCGACAACAGGGAAGCCCGAGCTACTTCATACGCTCAATGGTTCAGGTTTGGCGGTGGGGCGTACGCTGGTCGCGGTGCTTGAGAATTATCAGTGTGAAGATGGCAGTGTGACTATTCCCGTAGCGCTGCGGCCGTACATGAATGGCGACGCTGTCATCAACTAATGGACTATTTGCCCGTATGCCTGCAGTTGCGCGAAAAGCCAGTACTTATGGTCGGTGGTGGCATCGTCGCTACGCGCAAAGCTCGGCTGCTGCACCGTGCTGGCGCGCAATTGCATGTTATTGCGCCTTACATCACCGATGAACTTAGCGCGCTTATTGACGACCCGCTGCGTATGAGTAACTCGGTTTGGGCTGAGCAAAGTCTGACTGGGTATCGCGCAATTATTGCAGCGACACCTGATAAGGCAGTCAATCGCGCCGTCTCAATAGCGGCGCAAGCACTGAATATTCCGGTTAATGTGGTCGATGACCCCGCTTTGTGCTCTTTTATTATTCCGGCCATTGTTGATCGGAATCCACTGTTAATCGGCATCTCTTCAAGCGGTGCCGGCCCTGTGCTGGCCAGAAAAATTCGCAGTACGATTGAGTCACTCTATCCGCCCGCATATGGCTTATTAGCGACCTTTATGGGCGAACGCCGTCGGCGGGTTTCTGATGCGCTGCCAGAGGAATCTCAACGGCGTTATTTTTGGGAGCGCCTCTTAGACAGCACTATTGTCAGTCAGGTCTTACGTGGTGATGTGCGCAAGGCGGATGTCCGCTTCGATGCTGCGCTTGCGGATACTGAGGAGCTTGATAAGGGCGCTGTTTACTTAATTGGTGCGGGACCCGGTGACCCGGACTTAATGACCTTTAAGGCCTTAAGACTGCTCCAGCGTGCTGATGTTGTGCTCTACGATAGACTCGTTGGCCCGGGTATCTTAGAGCTTGCGCGCCGAGATGCTGAGCGGATTTATGTCGGTAAGCAGCGCGACGATCACGCGGTAGCGCAATCTGATATCAATCAGGCATTGCTGGACATGGCGAAAGCGGGCAAGCGGGTGGCGCGTCTGAAGGGTGGCGATCCGTTTATTTTCGGGCGTGGTGGCGAGGAAATTGAAGGTCTCATGGCGGCGGGTATTGAGTTTGAAGTTGTCCCCGGTATCACCGCCGCGTCGGGGGCTGCCTGCTATGCAGGCATTCCGTTGACGCATCGTGATCACGCTCAGTCAGTGCGCTTCATTACGGGACATACCAAGAATCATCAGCTCGATTTAGCGTGGGCTTCTTATCTAAACCCTGCAGAAACACTGGTCTTCTATATGGGCTTAGCGGGCCTCGCGATTATTGTACGAGAACTCATAGCAGCGGGCCGCAGTGCAGATACACCGATTGCCATTATAGAAAAAGCGACGCTGCCACAGCAAAGGGTGATCTCAGGCACCCTAAGCACAATAGAGGCGGCGGTTGCTGCAGCTAAACCCGAGGCGCCAACATTACTGGTCATCGGCTCGGTAGTTTCGCTGCATCCCACTTTGGGTTGGTATCGCGGTGCAGAGTCTCTGCCGACGCAATGACGCAACAAAGGGGCAAGGTTTGCCCCTTATCGGGTGGCCGCTACCGCCGCATCGCTCAGCGGTGGTCTGACACTCAACGATAGCGCATCAGCCAAGATGTGCCCGGCTTCTATCAGCAGTACATCGGGTACCGTATTGGGATCATCGGCAGCGGCCGTATCAGCTTGCTCTGTGACCACTTCGCTGTCGCCTTGTAACGCAACGGTGTCAGCCACATTGGTTTCGCCATGATCTGGGTCGCTTGGGTCATCACTTGCATCGTCGTCTAAGCTGTCAAGTAATGACAAACCCTTTGCAGTACGGCGCTTGTTCTCGATCGCCAAGGTTTTTTGCTCTTGGGCGTCGCGCATGGCAATGCGCTCGCTCTGCGCTAATGGCAGTCTATCTAAGCCGCGAGCTTGCTCGACCAGTGCTACCTGATCGAGTAGGAATATAAAGTCCGGATCCGTCACGGTGCGGGCTTCGTGATTACTTTTTAGGCGCGGTATAAGTTGCGCATATTCATCATAATCTCGATGGCGGACCGGAGATATCTGATCCCAATCTAAGGCATTCGCTAAAGCGCTTTCACCAATTTCCTCGTGATCAAAAAGCGAGGGAAGGCTGATGTCTGGGACGACACCGCGATGCTGCGTACTGTCACCGGAAATACGATAAAACTTACTCTCGGTGATCTTCAGCTGGCCCTCAGGCATACCAATCAGCGTCTGCACCGTGCCTTTTCCAAATGAACGGTCGCCAACAATGATGCCCCGTCCATAGTCTTGTATCGCGCCGGCGAAAATTTCAGATGCAGATGCACTAAGTCGGTTCATTAATACGGCGACAGGGCCTTCGTAGTAGGGCGATCGACGGCGTTTACCATCGCGCCAAACACGGCGCTCGGCACTGCGAATCTGTACCGTTGGACCGTATTCGATGAAAAGGCCGGTCAACTCGTTGGCCTCTTGCAGTGAGCCACCGCCATTGTTGCGAAGATCTATGACTAGCCCATCAATTTGCTCAGTTTGTAGGTCATCAATAAGCTTGCGCACATCGCGGGTGGTTGATTTATAGTCTTCATCACCTCGACGTAACGCCTCAAAGTCAATGTAAAAAGCCGGTACATCAATGACCCCGATCTTTCGTATTTTGCCGTCGGCGCCTTCTATTTCGATAATCTCACTTTGCGCAGACTGCTCCTCGAGTTTGACCTTATTGCGCTGAATGGCGATGACTCGGCGCTCATCGGTCTTACTCTTACTGGGGATCACTTCTAGGCGCACGATTGTTTCTTTAGGGCCCCGAATCAGGTCGACCACTTCGTCAAGGCGCCAGCCAACGACGTCTTCAATTTCGCCATCTTCACCTTCGCCAACACCGATAATGAGATCGGATGGCTTTAACTCCCCTTGCTTCTCGGCGGGGCCGGCTGGCACCAAGCGGAGGATTTTTGTGTATTCGTCATCAACCTGTAAGACTGCGCCGATGCCGTCGAATGACAGGCTCATATTGATATCAAAGTTCTCTGCCCGACGAGGCGAAAAATAACTGGTATGCGGGTCGTATAGTTCGCTCAGTGCGTTGGCGTAGACCTGAAAGACATCGTCGGCGTTGTATTGCTTGAGGCGGCTCAGCTGGTTTTTATAACGACGCTCGAGCGTAGGGACGATTTCATCCGCGGGCTTGTCGGCTAACTTCAAGCTCAATGCTTGATTTTTGACACGCTTGCGCCAGCGATCATCGAGTAAAGCCTCGTTGTCGGCCCAGGGCTGATCTTCACCGTCGAGCACGATGTATTCCAGACGATCGTAGTCAAATCCAGCAACCATCGCAGGCAAATCGGCGATGATCTTTTCCAGTCTTGCTGACAACTTGGCTTCATAACGATTAAAAATAGCGAATGCTGGTGCCACTTCACCTGAGCGACCCGTGTTATCAAGCTCGCTACGCCACTGTTCAAAGTAATTGAGATCGTCGCTGCTAAAAAACATACGCTGTGGGTCTAAGCTATCGATATAACCATCTAGATGCGCACTCGACAGCGCATCGTCGTAGCGTTGGCGTGCGTAATGGCGCTCTTCGAGGGTGTCGATCACCGCCTTGATGGTGTCGCCCTGTAGCGGGCCGGGGTCGAGCGCATGCGCTGGTAGCATGGTCACAACAGATGTAAAAGCCATTCCTAGGCTGACAATTATTAAGCGTTTGATACTTTGAAGGTTGCGTCGCGTGGCAAGCACAGCAGTCATAAAAAATCCTTTTTATACAAATAATGCTCGGATAACTAATGCGAGTCACCGCACACCCAGACAGTTGTTCGACCTGTATTGTTATCGATTTGTTCCTAAAAAGGGTGTGTTCATTGTTTTTTTTTAGGTGGATGACTTTAGGGCTAAAGCAACGTCGGTTTCTTAATTCGAAAGAATTCCCGATCGTATCCGCTAACGTAACTGGCGGTTGCAATAGTGTCGGTGTACGGCATGGTACCTTTTATTTTATCGATATCCACGCCCGAATGTGGTTGTCGATTAAACTCGGACAATCAACTAGGCGGTATAGACTGTCTTAGGATGCTTTTGGTCTGTGTCTTTGGATGGTCTCGGACTAAAGCGCAAAGATGGTTGATATGTCTTAAAAAAAACGTGATGGTGCAGCGGCTAATCATTTTTTTAACGCGTTTATTCAAGTCATATGGTAGCTAACCGAGGAAGATCTTGGCGGGTAAATTGTGCGTTTATGCCCTGGCACATTAGAACCTCATTCCTGAAGGAATTTAAAACACCTAGCGGCATAAGAATAAACCAGCGGAATACCCTTATGTGGCGTCGGGGGCAATAGAGCGAGATCCACTTGAAGCACAATCGTGGAAAGCTAATTTCGGTGAACGCAGAGATGAGTAAAGCCTATTGCTCGACTCCGAGGTCCGGCTAGTCGGACATCACAATGACTTCAAGAATTCCAGCAGCAACTGCTGTTGTGTGTCCGGCAGCGCCTGATATTCATCGTTAGAGGCCTGAGATTCGCCGCCATGCCAACGTATGGCTTCATCGATGCTCCGTGCTCGCCCGTCATGCAAATACGCGTGATGCGGTGTGCAAACTTCATCACCCTCTGCGCCAGTCGGATTGACAACGCCACCCGTGACACAGGCCGCCAAACCAAGGCCCCATAGTGGCGTAGTCCGCCATTCCCTGCCGCTGGCGACCCCTTCGCCAAGATTGTCAGCCAGACCGTCGCCCATGTCATGCAACAGGAGGTCCGAATAGGGGTGGATCGTTTGATCACGCACTTCGGCAAGCGGATGAAAAGCACTAGTCTGCATCGTGGCGGTATGACAATTCTCACAGCCAATGCTTGCAAATAAATCCTGTCCGCGAAGGACGTTTTGATCTTCTATACCGGTTTGCCAAACGCGCTGCGGTCGAACGCCTAAGGTTGATAAATACAACACCAGTTTATCCAGTTCTTCGTCGGGCATCAGCGGGCTTCCATTGTCACAGTTGTTTTGCTTGGGCCCGCAATCAGGGAGAGGGAGAACCGACGTGCGAACCCCGATGTCGGTGTTTAAAGCCGCGGCCGCTTGATGACGGACACTGTGGGTGGTAGCTTTCCAGCCGAATCGGCCAAGGCGAATAAGCTCTGTGTTAACCGGATCAACGACCCGACTCGCATTTGCCGGCACCCTTTTTCTAGCGAGCGTCTACGAAGCTGCAGCACCATCATTTAACCACGTCATCCCGCATCCAGTTATCCCTGGTCTTGGTCTTGGTCTTGCTCTTGCTCTTGCTCTTGGTCTTGGTCTTGCTCTACATAATATCTTTTGTTATAAACAAAAAAAGTATAGGAATTCGCAGAGTGGCAACAATCATAGCAGGCGCGGATGCTGGAGTACTTAACAGCTCACTCAACACCACAGGTATTGCGAACCGCGTCGGTGACGGCGGCGGTGATACCGACAGTGCGATGTTTGTCAATGTCAGCAACGGTAACTTGGTTTATCGCCACGAGGATAGTTTTTTAACTAGCCAGGGCGCC
>CAWUXF010000095.1:0-16025 GCA_963926325.1 uncultured Luminiphilus sp.
GCACCTCTTAAGGTTGCAATTGCGGAACGCTTCTTTTCTTTTCGGCTTTCTTGCCGCCGATAGGCCGTATAAGATAATAAAATCAAGTCGACCACAGATAGCTGGTTTGCGTGCAACATTTTTGAAAAAAGGCTGCTCTCCATCAGGCCCGGACTCGTATTTACCTCAAGGAAAAAAACGCGCCCAGCATTATCAATGCGGTAGTCAAATCGGGCATATGTCAGCATGCCAAGAGACCGAAACAGTCGGCGACTGGCCTTTTCCGCCTTCATACAGGCTTCATCTAATGGACTTACAAACGACAACTGTAGCGCACCTGATGACCACTTCTGCGCGAAGTCAAACAGCTTGCCAGTTGTTGAAATCTCGATGACGGGAAGCTCAACAAAATCGTCTGCTTCAGTGGACCAGAGCACGCCTACAGTCACCTCGCGCCCCTCGATATAGGGTTGTACCACAAACAAGTCATCGTACTCACTGACCGCCTTGGCATATTCTTCGATAACCGACTCTGTCAGCGCATCACACATTTGCACACCGTATGAGCTACCCGCCATGTTGGGCTTCAGTACACATGGGCGACCTAGCATAGGTAGCAGGTCAGCGCGTTGCTTATGCCATTGCAATGCATCGATGCATACGCCATGCATCGGTTGCAGGAGGTCTACACACATAGCCTCGGCAATCAGCGTTTGTTTATGTTTGTCAAAGGCGAGTCCGACCACACCGGGCGATGCAAGATTACAGGGCAGACCAAAAAAATCGGCCACGCCTTGAATTGTCCCGTCTTCGCCATCCTGCCCTTGTAGCAAAGAGAATGTAAAAGCATCTGACGCAGCGAGTAGCTCAGCTAATTTTTCTAGTTTGGCAGCTTTGCCATTGTGACGGACGGAGTCTAAGGTCGGCAGTGCGCTGTCACCAACATCGTAGTGTAGGAGACTTCCCTGCCTATCGATAAAAAAGACTTTGCAGATTTGAACGTTTTGGCCGTCATTATTTATTATACATTCGCGCATATACTCGTACATACCACACGAAATTGCATGCTCAAGACTTCGGCCACCACATAGTAGATTAACTCGGAGCAAGGTTAGCTCTCTTCAATTCAGCACGTTAAAATTTAATGTCTGGCAGCAATCCCAGCACACCTCATCTATATTTCCACACTGGCAAGGTCTGGCTGCCCAGACGACTCTATAGTATCTAGAGATTGCTTTATCTGCAAAAAAAAGGCCTTGCAATAGCAAGACCCTCATATCAACAAGAAAAAATGGTCGGGACGGCAGGATTTGAACCTGCGACCACCACACCCCCAGTGTGGTGCGCTACCAGGCTGCGCTACGCCCCGAGACGCCGCGGATTATACGCGCAATCCGCAGAAAAATGGAACGCTACTGGCCTAATTCAAGCAAATGTTGCGCTTTCTCAAGTTCACCGATGCATTCTCGCAATACGGTCTGCAACTCAACGGGGGTTGGCGTGTCATCTTCGCTAGTCATGCGCTGGCGTGCACCACCAATTGTGTAGCCCTGCTCGTACAGCAAGCTGCGAATAGTGCGAATCATCTCCACGTCTTCACGCTGATAATAACGACGATTACCGCGGCGTTTAATGGGCTTTAAATGCGGGAACTCTTGCTCCCAATAGCGCAACACATGTGGCTTCACAGCACACAGCTCGCTGACCTCACCTATAGTGAAATAGCGCTTGCCGGGGATCGGTGGCAGTTCGGCGTTATGGGTTGGCTCAAGCATCGTTTCTCAATTCACTTTCAGTAAAACTTTCTACCCTAGCCTTAAGTTTTTGGCCGGGACGAAACGTTACCACGCGACGAGCAGATATGGGAATCTGCTCGCCTGTTTTTGGATTTCTACCGGGGCGCTGACTTTTTTCGCGCAAATCAAAGTTACCAAACCCCGACAACTTGACCTGCTCATTGTTTTCCAGACATGTCCTAACTTCTTCAAAAAACTGCTCTACCAGCTCTTTTGACTCACGCTTGTTAAGACCGAGCTCTTCAAACAGCTTTTCTGCCATCTCTGATTTAGTCAGTGCACTCATATTTTTTATTTTAGCCCCTGAGCTCGACGCCAAATTTTTCCCTAAGTGAATCAACTACTTGAGAAATAATACTGGCAATTTCTGCGTCTTCTAGAGTGCGTGAGCCGTTTCGGAATGTCAAACCAAAGGCGACACTTTTGCGCATGGGGTCGACACCTTTACCCGCATAAACATCAAAAATGACGACTTTTTCAAGTGCCGCGCCCGCAACCTGCACAATATGCTCACTCAGCGTCGAGGCAGCGACGTCACGATCCACCACAAGGGCCAAATCACGTCGCACCTCTGGGTACTTAGAAATTTCTTCATAGCCGGGCAATAGCGCCTCGAGAACAATCGCCGTATCGAGCTCGGCCACGAAAGTGGCCGCCGGCAGATCTAGCTTAGCTGCAGCGCTGGGGTGGACCTTAGCAATCACGCCAACGATCTTTCCATCCACAACAATGTTGGCACTCTGCCCGCTGTGTAGTCCCGCACTTTGACAAGGTACAAGTTGCATTTTGGCCACGGTGTTTGCACCAAGCAATTGCTCAACCTCACCCTTCATATCATAAAAATCTATTGCATCCGTCTGGTTCGACCAGCTCTCGGCGTCCCGATTGCCCGTTATAGCAAGCGCGATACTAGGGACTTGTTGCAATTTTTCCCCAGGCAGGAATCTCAGCCCGGTCTCAAAAACGCGCACTCGGTTAGCCTGACGCTTTACGTTATGCGCCAAAACACCGAGCAAACCAGGTATCAAGCTTGTACGCATAACGCTCAGATCAGCAGAGATTGGATTACGTAACACAACGGGCGACAGGTCCGGGTTAAACATTTGCTGTTGTTCTGGCGAAACAAAACTAAAGGTTATTGCCTCGCAGAAACCTCGTGCCGCCAAGCGCTGCTTGACCGACGGAAGTGCGCGAAATGTTTCGCTATGAGGCTTAATTTGCAGATCAGCTTTAATGTGACTCACCGGCAGATTGTTATAGCCAAATACCCGCGCAAGCTCCTCAATCAGATCCACTTCTTGAGCGATATCGAAACGCCAACTCGGTGCAGTGCAAGACCAACCTTCGCCGCTTGCAGTCACTTCAACGCCAAGACCGCCCAAGATACGCGCTACCTGTTCGGCATCCATATCAAAACCAAGAACACGTCGAATACGTGCAGCCCGCAAATTAACCGGCGCTCGCTGAGGTAAATTAGACTCGGCAAGCACTTCAGTAATCGGACCCGGTTGTCCTCCAACGATATCTAAAAATAGGGCAGTTGCGCGCTCCATGGCTGCGCGCTGTAACGCGAAATCGACACCGCGCTCGTAGCGATGCGATGCATCTGTATGCAAACCATAACGACGCGCCCGTCCAGCAATCAACTCGGGGGTAAAAAATGCACTTTCCAAAAATATATGCCGTGTAGTGTCGCTAACGCCGCTGTTCACACCGCCCATGATGCCCGCTAACGCGAGTGGCTTCTCATGGTCCGCGATCAGCAGTGAGCCCGGTAATAGGGTGATTTTCGATCCATCGAGCAGTGTCATGGTCTCATTTACATGGGCTTCACGGACAACAATGCCACCCGACAAAGTATCCAGATCAAACGCATGCAGCGGTTGGCCCAGTTCAATCATCACATAATTGGTTACATCAACGACGGGGTCGATACAGCGCAGTCCGGCGCGCCGCAGTCGCTCCGCGATAAATAACGGCGTGGCTCGCGTTAAATCGACATTACGAATCACTCGGCCAAGATATCGGGGGCAATGCTCAGCCGCCGGCACATCTATAGCGAATGTATCGTCAATGACAGGCTTGACCGGCTGAATCAAAGGTCCGCTGACTGGCAGCTCATTCAATACGCCAATATCTCGAGCAATACCCGCCACACTCAAACAATCGGCTCGATTAGGCGTAAGTCCAATTTCAATCATACGATCATCGAGATTAAGGTATGCACGAAGATCGAGGCCAACCGGCGCATCGTCTGGCAACTCCATCAGACCCGCATTTTCATCGGAGATCTGCAGCTCTGCTTGAGCGCAAAGCATACCCTGAGATTCAACGCCCCGAAGTTTAGCTTGCTTGATTTTAAAGTCGCCAGGAAGCAATGCCCCAACTTGAGCCAATGGCGCCTTTAATCCGGCACGCGCATTGGGTGCGCCACAAACAATTTGTACTATGCCACTACCGGTATCCACTTCGCATACGCGCAGCTTATCCGCATCAGGGTGCTGGACTGCCGTTATAATTTGCGCGACAACCACACCGCTAAAGTCGCCAGCGACCGGATCAATGGCATCGACTTCTAAGCCAGCCATTGTAATTTGATGTGCCAAGCCTTCGGTATCGAGCGCAGGGTCGACCCATTCACTTCGCAACCATTGTTCAGAAATAATCACGTCAGCGCCCCTTAAACAAACTGACGCAGAAAGCGCAGGTCGTTATCAAAATTAAGCCGTAAGTCACCGATGCCATAACGCAACATAGCAAGACGCTCGACGCCCATACCAAAAGCAAAGCCGGTGAATTTCTCACTGTCTATGCCACTGAATTCAAATACCTTGGGATTCACCATGCCGCATCCCAGAATCTCAAGCCAACCCGTGTTACTGCAGACGCGGCAACCCGCACCGCTGCACTTTACACATTGAATATCGACTTCAGCGGAGGGCTCTGTAAAGGGGAAGTAGGAGGGCCGAAAGCGTACATCTAAGTCTTCGCGTTCGAAAAACGCCTGCAAGAAATCTTCAATCAAACCCTTGAGATCACCAAAAGTAGAATGCTCATCAATTAACAAACCTTCCACTTGGTGAAACATAGGCGAATGGGTTAAATCCGAGTCACAACGATAGACACGGCCCGGGCAAATAATACGCAAGGGTGGTGCCTGATTCTCCATTACGCGTACTTGTACGGGGGATGTATGGGTTCGCAACACGTGCGTATCATCGACCTAAAACGTGTCATGCATCGCGCGCGCTGGGTGATGTTCGGGAATATTGAGCGCCCCGAAATTGTGATAATCATCTTCAATTTCGGGGCCTTCAACCACGTCGAACCCGACACCAGCGAAAAACTGCTGCATACGCTCGATAGTCCGCGTAATGGGATGTAAACCGCCCTCGTCTACTCGCCGTCCGGGCAAAGTCACGTCTATTGTTTCAGCGGCTAACTGGGCGTCAAGCGCCGCATCAGCCAGCAGCGCCTTGCGTTGATTGAGTAATCCAGTCAGCTCTTGCTTGACCTCATTAATCAACGCGCCCGCTGCAGGTCGCTCTGCAGCGCTCAACTGCCCAAGGCCCTTCAGCAACGCGGTAAGCTTGCCTTTCTTACCTAAATAGTCAACGCGCAGCCCCTCAAGGGCATTGGCGTCGGTAGCGGCATTGATTACCGCTATGGCTTCATTTTTTAATTCGTTCAGTGGTTGCATGGTTTAGCACCCGTCTATTTTTTAACATTCCATCGCCGCCAAACAGCGCAATCATATTTTCTGCGTAATCAACGCGAACAACGCCGTCGGCGCCATTATCGCATTTGTGGTCATCTGGCTGCCACCACAGCGCGGCTAGCCCCAGCATCGAGCCGACAGACATAAACATCTACCTGGTCATACTGACCATAAAAAAAGGGAAGAGGCGCCCCCCTTCCCTTTCTGTATCTACTAACAACCCGAATAATCGGGCGCGAACTTACGCAGCCAAAGCCGCGCGAGCACGCTCTACGACAGCCCCAAATGCAGGCTTATCGTGAACAGCAAGATCAGCCAAGACACGGCGGTCTAAGGTGATCTGTGCTTTTTTCAAGCCATTGATCAACCGACTGTAGGTCAAACCATTGGCACGTGACTGCGCGTTGATACGCGTGATCCACAGTGCACGGAACTGACGCTTACGCTGACGACGGTCACGGTAGGCATACTGTCCAGCTTTGGTAACAGCCTGTTTAGCTACACGGAAAACACGCGAGCGCGCTCCATAGTAACCCTTGGCTTGCTTCATAATCTTTTTGTGACGACGGTGAGCCGTCACACCACGTTTTACGCGAGGCATAGTCTTCTCCTAATCAGTGACAGCGTTATCAGTTGGCGCGCAACATACGATCGATCAAAACCTTATCGGCCTTATCAACCATAGAAGTTCCACGTAGCTGACGCTTTCGCTTGGTAGTCATCTTGGTCAGGATGTGGCTTTTATGAGCGCTTTTACGCTTATAACCGCCAGCAGTTTTTTTAAACCGCTTCGCTGCACCGCTGTGAATTTTTGCTTTTGGCATTGTTAAAACTCCGCATTTGGCCACCGCCGATAATTCGACAAGTGGTATCTCAATAATCGAGAATTAGGGCATTCACAGGCCACTAACCTCGTCGTTTGGGTGCAATAACCATGGTCAATTGTCGGCCTTCCATTTTAGGGAATTGCTCAACACCGCCCAATTCGCTCAGATCAGCTTCTACTCGTTTGAGCAGTTCCATGCCGATTTCCTGATGAGCCATTTCTCGTCCGCGGAAACGGAGCGTTACTTTAGCCTTATCGCCGTTCTCTAGGAAACGTACCAGGTTGCGTAGTTTTACCTGATAGTCACCTTCGTCCGTCCCTGGACGAAATTTCATTTCTTTAATTTGAATACGCTTCGTCTTCTTCCGCTGAGCCGCTTTCTGCTTCTTTGCTTCGAAGATGTGCTTGCCGTAATCCATGACCTTACAAACAGGGACATCCCCGTCGGCCATTAGCACTAAATCCATACCAGCTGCTTCAGCAGCTGCCTGCGCTTCTGCGTTCGATACGATGCCCACTTGCTCACCGTCAGCACCAACTAAGCGGATATTAACCGCTGTGATTTGGTCGTTCGTTAACGCTTTCTTACTCTTGCCTTCACTCTTAATGTGTCGTTTCTCCAATAACTCGTCCGCGGCGCCCAACATCGGTAGTGAGCGTATTCACTAGCGTCTCGAGATCCATCGAGCCCAGGTCTTTACCGTGACGGGCGCGAACTGACACCATCCCGGATTCCATCTCTTTATCACCTACAATGATAACATATGGAATTTTCCGAATTTCCAGCTCGCGGATCTTAAAGCCGATCTTCTCGTTTCTCAAGTCACTTTCTACCCGGAAGCCATTGTTTTTTAACGTTTGGGTCACAGATTGGGCATATTCGGCGTGCTTGTCTGTAATATTCACGACAGCAATTTGCTGCGGTGCTAGCCAAGTCGGGAATTCTCCCTCGTAATGTTCGATCAAAATACCGATAAAACGCTCGAATGAACCCAAAACCGCACGGTGCAGCATAACAGGTGTCTTGCGCGACCCGTCTTCCGCCACATATTGTGCGTCGAGACGGCCCGGCATAGAAAAATCGACCTGAATAGTGCCCAGCTGCCAGACCCGACCAATACAATCCTTCAGCGAGAACTCAATCTTCGGGCCATAAAAAGCCCCTTCCCCCGGCAGTTCCTGCCAAGGCAGACCCTGAGCATCAAGCGCCTCTGCCAAGGCGGCCTCGGCGCGATCCCAATCTGCATCCGAACCCACACGCTGCTCAGGCCGGGTTGAAAGCCTATAAATCACTTCACTAAAACCAAAGTCCGCGTAGATCTCGTGCAACATATCGATGAAACGTGACACCTCTGGCTGAATTTGGGCCTCGGTACAAAAAATGTGCGCATCGTCTTGGGTGAAGCCACGAACCCGCATAATGCCGTGTAATGAACCCGAGGGCTCATTTCTGTGACAGCTGCCAAACTCTGCTAAGCGCAGGGGCAAATCACGATAGGACTTCAATCCTTGATTAAACACTTGCACGTGACAGGGGCAGTTCATTGGCTTAACTGCAAACAGGCGGTCATCGGATTCCAGCGTAAACATGCCGGAAGCAAACTTATCTGCGTGACCCGACTTTTGCCACAAACTAATATCTACCAGCTGCGGCGTCTTGATTTCTTGATAACCATAGGCGATCTGATGCTCACGCATATAACTTTCGATGGTCTGATAGATTGACCAGCCAGCGGGATGCCAAAATACCATGCCAGGTGCTTCTTCTTGGGTGTGAAACAAGTCAAGTTTCTTGGCGATTTTACGATGATCCCGCTTTTCAGCTTCTGCAATACGGTTTAAATAAGCTTTCAGCTCTTTCTGGTTTGCCCAGGCTGTTCCGTAGACACGCTGCAGCTGTTGATTGTTGGCGTCACCGCGCCAGTAGGCGCCTGCGACCTTGGTGAGCTTAAAGGCTTTGAGCCTACCTGTACTGGGTACGTGCGGACCGCGACACAAGTCCATCCATTCACCCTGTTGATAGACCGAGATCTCCTCGCCTTCGGGCAACGCTTCAATAATTTCTACTTTGAAGTGCTCGCCCATATTCCGAAAAATTTCGATGGCGCTGTCTCGGCTGTGCACCACCCGCTCCACCGTTACGTCAGTGGCGGCAATTTCTGTCATTCGCAGTTCTATTTTCTCTAGATCTTCGGGGGTGAAGTGGTGCCCCGTCGCGAAGTCATAATAAAAGCCGTCTTCAACCGTTGGTCCAATAGTCACCTGGGTGCCGGGAAACAACTGTTGGGTTGCTTGGGCGAGTAAGTGTGCCGTCGAATGCCGAATGATTTCGAGGCCTTCTGGGTCGCGCTCGGTGATAATACTGAGTTCGACGTCATCATCGATAAGATGCGAAGTATCAACCTCGACGCCATTAACCTTGCCCGCCAAAGCCGCCTTAGCCAGACCTGGGCCTATATCAGCGGCAACACCGTGCACGGTGATTGCCTCATTGAAGGTTCTTTGAGATCCATCGGGAAGAGTGATTACAGGCATTTTACGCTCCTAAATTCAGTGGCGACCCACACCAAGGGCCGCTTGCAGGCGCGAAGGATCGCACTCTGGGGTGAAAAACTCAAAAGTTACTCGTGATGAAATTCAGACATAACCCTGCAAATAGCATTGCAGGGCGTCACAAGGAACCAATATCACGGCGCCGATGTCAGTCGGTATACGCGACAATGGTTGCTCTATGATCAGTTGCCGGCTGACACGAAAGGGGTGTCAGCCGGTAATCGGCGCTCTACTCCGTAATCAAGGTCATGACTACGCGACGATTTTCAGCGCGACCCGCTTCAGTCGAATTATCCGCAACCGGCTCAAGCTCGCCACGCCCCTCAGCGACCAATCGTCTAGGGTCGACACCTTTGCCAATCAAATACGCTTTTACGGCTTGTGCGCGCTCTTCTGAAAGTAGCTGGTTTGCAGACTGTTTACCTACCCAATCTGTGTGACCAACAATCAGCACTCGAGATTTCGGCGTACCAATGACATATTTCAGCGCGGGCTTAAGACGCATTTCCGAATCTGCAGGCAACGTTGAGCTGGCAAACTCGAAGGCTAGATCATCAGCGGAAAATACCAACGGTTCAGGACAGCCTGTAATATCGACGCGGACGCCTCGCGGCGTACCGGGACATTTATCCAAACTGTCACGCACACCGTCTCGATCTTCGTCACCGTCAACTGGTGGCGCCGCCGCAACAACAGGCTCGGCTTCCACAACGGCAGGCTCTGGGATATCTTCGCCATCACAAACCAAGTATCCGATACCGCCACCTAGCGCTGTTGTGCCAACGACGACACCCACACCACTAGCCGCTAATCCAACACCTAAACCCGCAGCACCCCATGACAAAGCGCATGCGTTGTAATCGTCCACACGCGTGGTATTACCGCAGGCGGACAGTGTAGATACCACTGCGGCCAGCGCTGCGGCTCGAACCAATAAACGGTTGTTTTGCTGCATGTACAGCTCCTTTAAAGTTAAGCGTTACGTACTTGCGCACACCTTACTATCATATCTTTAAGCTGTCATTATGGACAGTCGCTATAATGTCTCATCTTTGGCGTTTCTGCAGTTTCGCCAGCGGCTTGCGGCTATAAACCTGGCTTGTGAGCAGCCCGTAGATCTGCAACCATTTGAACAACCAAAACGGTTGGTTACTACCTATGCCGCAACATATTGCCATCGTTGAAGACGAGATTTTACTGGCCGCGAACTATCGCGAGCTGCTTGTTAGACACGGTTATAGCGTTGCGGTTTACGCGACAGCCACCGAGGCGCGAATAGGCTTGCAGCAGCAACCGCCAGACTTGGCCGTTCTAGATGTTGGTCTTGGCGATGAACCTGAGGCTGGGTTTGAATTATGTCGCAACCTGAGGGCCATAGCACCACAACTACCAATCATGTTTTTAACGGCGAGAGATAGTGAGATAGACATCGTCTCTGGATTACGGCTCGGCGCAGATGACTATCTCACCAAAGATATCAGCCAAGTTCACCTGCTAGCGCGCATTACTGCGCTATTGCGCAGAGTAAAAGCCTTGCGAGCACCGGAACTCATTGAGCACGTGCTAAGACAAGGGCAACTAGAGCTCAATGCAGAGCGACTCACCGCACAGTGGTGCAACGCCTCAGTACCTCTGACATATACTGAGTTTTGGATGATCCACGCGCTGGCGAAATATCCTGGACATATTAAAAGTCGTCAGCAGCTTATGGATGTCGCCAATGTTGTGCTAGATGACAGTACGATCACATCACACGTCAAACGAATTCGCCGCAAATTCATTGCGCTAGATCCTGCATTTGATCATATAGAAACGGCCTATGGCCTTGGTTATCGCTGGCGCAGCCAGCCATGAAACTGCGCTTGCAACTGGGGCTTATTAGCCTGACGTTTTTAGGACTACCGTGGGCCGGGTGCGCCCTGTTGTCAGAGAATGAGCAAGCGCTTAGACAGGCTCAAACCGATGGACTGCAATTAACAGCATCGGCGATGGCAAGTGCACTTAGCAACCGGCCAGAGATGCTATACACCGATACGAACCGAGTGAGAGCGCCCTTCAACGCCGACAGCATTTACAGCTACCGAATCAGTACACAACCAACCATTGACGGTTATTTAGATGAATGGGCGGAGGTTCCCGCGCAGCAATTTAATAATGGACCCCAGCAGCTGCTGGTCAAAGCGACTACAGATGACAATTTATTGTTCCTGGGTATACAACTCTTTGGGAGTACGCCGAACTGGCACAACCCCGGGCTGGGCGGCATTAGCAATGGTGATCGACTAATTCTAACCACCTGGATAGGTGGTAGAAGGCAAGAATATGTGCTCGCCACGCCCGCACCAGGTGCTGTTCGCGCAACACCCTTGGGCAGACGTCTACCAGGCGCCGATGCGGCCGACATCAAAGGCTGGTGGATAGACACAGGTAACGGACACCAACTAGAACTGCAGTTACCCCGAAAATTGGCAACTGCACGCTTTGGCGTACAGTTCATCACCGTGAATGAAGGCGGCGCAACATTCCTGGGTAATGTGTCACCGCTGGCAACCGAAGCACCGCCCTGGTTGATCATAGCGCCGTTGCAGATCGTGCATTGGGTTGAGAAATTTAACGATAGCAACTTATCACTGACGGTTTTAGATCGATGGGGCTGGCCGCTGGCCGCGTCGAAGACTCAACACACAGCGCGGGATGAATCAGTTTTTTGGTTAATGCGTTGGTTTTATCGCCAGATATTAGCTGAGCCAGAGTCACTCCCATTACCTGCACCTGCACCCAATGGCCAGTGGCCTAGATTTGAAATTAATCAGTCAATAATGGGCTTAGCGAATACTCAGCTCTACAAGGATCAACAACAGCTAGTGCTCTCCGTTGCGGCACCGATTATCGGTCGCGATGGTGTGATGGGCGTCGTAAACCTGTCGCAGCCCAGAGACAGCTATCTTTCGCTCAGCGACAGCACATTTTCCAGCTGGCTCGTGAGAACCCTCATCGCACTGCTCATCGCCGGGGCTAGCTTATTTGGTTTTGCCGTGTTTACTAGCTGGAGAATTCGAAGGCTAAGTCTCATCGTAGAGCGTTCAACTCATAGCGGCGCATTCAGCGTGCCGCTCCCGAACACCGGATTAGCTGACGAAATCGATGATCTGGCGCAGGACTTCAACCGTTTACTCGTCGATGTACAGGGCTATCAGCAATATTTATCGACGCTAACCCATACGCTAGCGCATGAGCTGCGCACGCCAATCGCTGTCATTGCTTCATCATTAGAGAACTTAAAAGCAACACATATTGACACTGAGCAAAAGGAAGTACTGCGACTGCGTGCGCTATCGGGCTTAGAGCGCCTTGCTTCGATGCTGAGCGCAATGAATGAAGCGAATCGTCTAGAGACTGCGCTCGCGGGGGAAATGCTCAGCCACATTGATTTGGTGCCGTTACTACAGGAACTTACCGAAGCATACCAAGGCACTTTTGACGAATGGAACATACAGTTAGAGATTGAAGCCGAGGCTGCGCCAGTTGAAGCCAATGCCGAGCTCATTGTTCAGGCGCTGGACAAACTCATTGAGAATGCCGCATCCTTTGCCGAGGCCGGTAGCGCAATCACCGTATCACTTGATCGCAGAGGGTTATGGTGGCGTGTCAGCGTCAGTAATATTGGACCTGCGCTGCCAGAAAAAGACAGCCAGCAACTATTTGACCCCCTCATTACTCATCGCAAAAATAAGGCGCCAGGGAAAACGCACATGGGGCTTGGCCTGCACATTGTCAAGCTAATTGCGCGTCGTCATAGTGGCGAGCCAGTGGCATTCAACCGTGCAGAAGGCGGTGTTTGTGTCGGTTTTACTATTCGAGCCTAGCCTTGCAAGGCAACTTCTTGCGTTAAATTTTAGGCAAAAAAAAGCTAGCGATAACGCTAGCTTTTTCATGTCAGTTAACGCGTTAGTTAGCACCCGTCGGTGACGTCAACTTCTCCATTACCTGATCCAGCGAGAAGCTAGCTGCCTTTTGTCTTGGTGGGTAATCTTTGAATGTCATCAAAAAGTTCCCAACATACTCTTGCGCGGGCACTAATAGGTACGCTCGATCCATCAACCAGTCAAAGTATGTGTTAGACGTCAGTGGCGCACGCTCCCAGGGGTCACGTCGTAGATTGAGAATCAAAGGCACACGCAACGGTGTAAATGGTTCGATCCAAGCGCGGAAGGTTTGGGGGATTTTCTGCTCCATAAAAATCAACTTCCAGTCCCCGTAACGTAACGCGCTTAAGTCACCATCATCCGTAAAGTAAAAGACTTCCTTACGTGGCCCCTCGTCTGCCTCACCCATTAAGCGCGGTAAGAAATTGTAGCCATCAAGGTGCACTCTATAATCTCGACCATTGGCTTCATAACCTTCTAACAGATCTTCTTTAATATCGTCGTTTCCTGCCGCGGCTAACAACGTGGGCAACCAATCCATGTGGTGCATAATGTCGTTAGAAATGGCGTCAGCTTCGAACTTTCCTGGCCAACGGACCATGGCGGGTACACGCCAGCCGCCTTCATAGTTTGTATTCTTCTCACCACGAAATGGCGTCGAAGCCGAGTCGGGCCATGTGTTGTAGTGAGGCCCATTATCAGTGGAATAGAAGACAATCGTATTGTCGGCGATTTTCAGCTCGTCCAACAGGTCCAGAAACTGGCCAATGTGTCCATCATGCTCAATCATGCCGGTGGTGTATTCATCGGCATGGGGATACATTTTTTTGTTTTCAGCTTTCTTTTCGGCAGAAACGTGGGTTCGGAAGTGCATCCGTGTGCCACTCCACCACACAAAAAATGGCTTTTCTGCTTTTACTGCTTCACGAATAAATCGCTGCGCATTGGCCGACGTATCATCATCGACCGTTTCCATACGCTTTTTGGTCAATGGACCAGTATCAACAATTCGGCCATCGGCATAAGAATGAATAACACCACGCGGACCATACTTTTCTCGGAAAGCTGGATCGGTAGGGTAATCCTCATTCTCGGGTTCTTCTTCGGCATTCAGGTGATATAAGTTGCCATAGAATTCGTCAAAGCCATTATTGGTTGGCAGCATACTATCTTGATCACCAAGGTGGTTTTTACCAAACTGCCCCGTTGTATAGCCTTGCTTTTTCAGAAGGCCCGCGATGGTTGGATCCGCGATCCGCATGCCTATATCCGCACCCGGCAGACCTACCTTCGACAAGCCCGTACGAAATACCGATTGCCCCATAATAAAAGAGGAGCGCCCAGCAGTGCAGCTCTGCTCGCCATAATAGTCGGTGAAAATAACACCTTCTTTTGCTATACGGTCAATATTCGGGGTTGTGTAGCCCATCACGCCCATCGAGTAGGCCGAGATATTAGTACGACCAACGTCATCGCCCCAAACGACTAAAATATTGGGTTTTTCTGCAGCCATTGCCGTCAGTGGCGCAAGCCACAAGACCGACACGGCCAGCATTATTTTTTCATCAAAATCATTGTTGCAACTCCATTATTAGCTTCAATCGCTGACCACGATAACACTGTTTCCAGACATGGTTAAACACCGCCCTCAGCTAACAAACATCAGCTGTTTTATTTCGGCCACCTGATCGCGCATTCGTGCAGCTTGCTCAAACTCCAAGTTCTTGGCGTGCTGCTGCATTTGGGCTTCCATCTGCGTGAGCTTCCTCGCCAACGCACGAGGACTCAAATTTGCCATCTCTGCGCTATATGCCGCCTGTTCCTCCGCAACTTTTCGATCCCGCGCACTGCGCGCCTTGGTCGGCATACGGCGGGCGCCTTCCAAGATGTCTTGAACGCTTTTTTCGATTCCTTTAGGCGTGATGCCATGTAAGGTATTGAATTCAACTTGCTTGGTACGACGCCGATCAGTTTCGGCAATGGCACGCTCCATAGATCCCGTCATCCGGTCTGCATAGAGAATCGCATGGCCCTCAAGGTGCCTCGCGGCACGACCAATCGTCTGGATCAGCGCCCGATCTGAGCGCAAGAATCCCTCTTTGTCTGCATCGAGAATCGCCACCAGCGATACTTCAGGCATATCAAGGCCTTCGCGCAGTAAATTGATGCCTACCAAGACATCGAATTTACCCAAACGCAGATCGCGAATAATCTCCACACGCTCAACGGTATCGATATCCGAGTGTAAGTAGCGTACACGAACATCGTGCTCAGCTAAGTATTCGGTCAAATCTTCAGACATTCGCTTGGTCAGGGTGGTCACCAAGACGCGATGCCCAGCGGCCACGGTGATTCGAATTTCACCGAGCAAATCGTCGACTTGGGTGCGCGCTGGCCTAATCTCGATTTCCGGGTCGATAAGCCCAGTGGGGCGCACGAGCTGCTCTACCACCTGTCCAGCATGCGCGTTTTCATATTTGCCGGGCGTCGCCGAAACATAAATTGCCTGCGGACACATCGCCTCCCACTCTTCAAATTTCATCGGTCGATTATCAAGGGCTGAGGGCAGCCGGAATCCATACTCAACCAATGTTTCCTTACGAGAGCGATCGCCTTTATACATGGCGCCGATCTGGGGAATAGTCACATGGGACTCGTCTATTAGCACCAAAGCATTCTCAGGTAGGTATTCAAACAACGTCGGTGGCGCCTCCCCGGGCGCCCTACCCGATAAATAGCGCGAGTAATTCTCCACCCCCTGACAGTAGCCAAGTTCACGAATCATTTCGAGGTCGTAGCGCGTACGCTGCTGTATCCGCTGTGCTTCAAGCAGCTTTTCCATCTCTTTGAACTGCTTAACACGCGTGTCCAGTTCAGCTTCGATCAGGTCGACGGCGCCCAGCATCGTGTCACGGGAAGCCACATAGTGCGTCTTAGGGAAGATAGTGATCCTTGGTAATTTTTCAGCAACAGCACCGGTCAGTGGATCAAAAGTACACAGGTTTTCAATTTCTTCATCAAACAGCTCAATGCGGACTGCTAATTCATCAGAATCCGCCGGATAGATATCAATGACATCACCGCGTACCCGGTAGGTACCGCGCTTGAAATCGATATCGTTGCGGGTGTACTGCAGCTCAGCCAGCTTCCGTAACACCCCGCGCTGATCAATAATCTCACCGCGTGACAGATGAAGGATCATTTTGAAATACGCTTTTGGATCACCC
>CAWUXF010000096.1:0-23954 GCA_963926325.1 uncultured Luminiphilus sp.
GTCGCGGCCGGCTCGCTGGTGTTCGATGGGGTCACCTACCCACTGCGGTCGCGCGGCAGCTAACACCAATGCCAGCCACATACTTAGCACTAACAACTGTTGGCCTCGCCGACGCATTAGCACCATTGCACCGCGCTGGGGTCGTGTCTCGCTCGCAAGAATTAGTCTTTCAAAAAAAGGCGCCCGAACCGCATCGCGACTCTCCCGATAGGGGGGGAGGAAGCGCATAAGTAGCGGTAGTGGTACCAGCAGAAACGCCCAGGGCGCGGCAAAGCTAAGTTGGCCTATGATCGATGTGAGATTGAACAGCCAGTCAAGCATGGTCATCTCGATGGCGTTCTAGCCAGTGCTTAGCTTCTTGAATTAGCTGTTTATCCACATCGGCAGACGCACTTTCATAGAGTGCATTGCGCAGTAAGTTGATGCTGTTGCCGCTGAAAATAGGTGCGGGCATACGCTGGTTTAGCCAATTGATCCAATCATCGCCGGCGAGTGATGCCACTGCACTGCGTGAGCTTGCGGTCATTGCCGCGAGTTTGAGCGTTTCGTTGAGGGCGGCTAGTCGGCCGACACCGGCTTGCTGGGCAATAATTTCTAATCGCTTTAATGCTTCGCGACGGTAACGATTGCGGTGCCAGCGGCGACCTCGCCGCCATATAGCGCGGCTGAGTAGCCAAACCAATAAGGCAGCAACAGCAAGCCAACCCGGTGTTTGCGGCATCCAATCAATACCACTGGCGGCGACGATCTCTGCCTGCCCTTGAAAAATAGGATTGCCAAAGTTATCGGGTAGCGGTGGCAAGCTCATTTGGCGTGTTCCTTGCCAGCGGTTGCAACATGGCTTGCGGATTGACCACTTAGTTGACGCTGTAGCTGGGTCGCGGCAGGCAAGCGAGTATCGATGGACAGCAGTGGAATGTTATGGCGTTTCAGTGATGCTTCGATAGACTCATAGCTATTGGCAAAGTCGGTCTGGTAGCGCTGACGCGTGTCTTTATGTTCCGGGTCGATCTCCAGTTGAAAGCGGCCGTCGGAGACGACCAGTTTGCGTGCGCTGGAAATATCTCGCTCAAGGGGGTCGCTAACGAGCGCACAAATAACATCGTTATGTTGACGAATTTTTTTTATCGCCTCTAGGCAAGCTGGATTCCAGCCGTAGAAATCTGATGCAATCACGATGAGCCCATCGTGATGTACTTGGGTTGACAGTTTCTTGAGCGCCCGATGGAATGCCTCCGCATCGCTCGTCCAGCTAGCATTGGCGTGTAGTGCGTTATTCATGGCCGCTAACTTTGCTAGCCAGCTCATAATTTTCCCTGGAGAGCGACTCGGTTTTGCCATGTAGTGCTCATGATCATTGAACATTAGGCAGCCGACACGGTCTCCTTGGGAGATCACACGCCAGGCGGTTAGCGCGGCGATATCCGCTGATGCCACCGACTTCAACTGATATTCGCTACCGAAAAACATAGATAGTCGCTGATCGACTAAGATCCAAACCGGGCGGTCGCGCTCTTCAGTAAATACCCGAATATAGGGTTGCCCTGTTCGTCTTGTGACCTTCCAATCCATGTTTCGGATGTCATCGCCAGGTCGGTAGTGCCGCAGTTCATCAAAGTCTAGGCCGCGACCGCGCAGCCGTGAGCGCTTGCGGCCACTCAGCACCGAACCTACTGGCTGCGCCGGTAAGTAGCTAAAGCCTCTGGCCTGATAGCGCAGCCGAGCGAGCTCGCGGGTACTGGTATACGCACCCTGGCTCAAGCGAGTTCTCGTCTATTCATAAGGCCGAGCGGTCTTTTATTGTTCGACACAATATTCAGCCTACCGCTACGCGCTCAAGCAGTTGAGTGATGACCTGATCACTGTCGATCCCATCGGCTAAGGCATCGTAGCTGAGTATTAATCGATGACGGAGTACGGCGGGTGCCACAGCCTGCACGTCGGCGGGTAACACGTGATCACGGCCGCTGAGCCAAGCCTCGGCACGGGCTGCACGATGTAAACCAATACTGGCCCGCGGGCTTGAACCGACAGCTATCCAGCTGCCAAGGTCCTCGCCAAATTGTTGCGGATTTCGTGTGGCCATCACCAGATCCACTAGGTACTTTTCAACCGGATCGCTGACTGCAAGCGCTTGAATTTCGGCGCGGGCTGTAAAAATATGTTCAGGATCAATGGGTTCATCAACTGCGTGAGGTGCTGATTCCTCGGCCTGCAGCATTCGTACGATCTGCCGCTCAGCCGCCGCCTCTGGGTAATCTACGCGCAGTTTGAATAAGAACCGATCCATTTGTGCTTCGGGTAATGGATAAGTACCCTCTTGTTCAATCGGATTCTGTGTTGCCAACACTAAAAATAGTGGCGGCAGTGGGTAGGTCTTGCCCGCTACGGTGACCTGCCGCTCCTCCATGGCCTCCAATAGCGCCGCTTGTACTTTGGCGGGCGCCCGATTAATTTCGTCAGCGAGCACCAGCTCGTTGAAGATAGGCCCCGGCTCAAAGATGAGTTGTCCTATGCCGTCCTGATCATGATAGGTCTCGCTGCCAGTGACGTCAGCGGGTAATAAATCGGGTGTGAACTGAATACGCCCAAGCCCAACCTTTAACGCACGAGCGAGTGTCTTAATCGAGCGGGTCTTCGCGGTGCCCGGCAGGCCCTCAAGCAACACGTTGCCATTGCAGAGCAATGCGAGTGCAAGGCTACGCACTACCTGTGATTGCCCCAACACCGATTGTGAGACCTGCTCAGTGAGCGATATGATGGCGGCGCGAGCGTTTTCTGACATGAGAGCCTCTATTAACGTTTTTAGCAGCACTTTGGCGCGCTAGCTGCCCAGGTTTTTATCTACTACGCAATCGACTAAGTAACCTACTACGTAACTTATCGCGCCTGCCTTATCTTGGTGGGTATGAGCGTACCAAAGTTCTTCGTTAGCGGTAGGCCTTAACGCTAGTCTATAGGATGTTTCGAATAAATAATGTGATGCTCAATAGCTTCGCTGGTGCCTCTGCTGCGGCGGCATCAAAATTGGCTTGCTGGATCTAAGCTTGGTGTTCGTGAATCTTTGCAAACACAATTGTATTTTTGGCGCGGGTATCTCGCCTTCAGCCAACAGGCCGTTTAAAAGCATGCCATTTAAAGCATGCTGCACCGCGCGGATGAGCCTGTTTCTTATATGGCCACCCAGTCGACCGAAACTAACTCGCAATCAGCATCAAAAAGACGACCTTTAAAATGTTCACCAATTTTTATGGGGCCGACGCCTGCGGGTGTGCCGGTCATGACAATATCGTAATCGTCTAAAGTGATAAAACTTTGGACCTCATCAAGTATATCGTTGGGGCGGTACAGCATTGAATCTACGCCACCCCGTTGGCGCAGTTCATCGTCGACCCAGAGCTCTAGTACTAGTGCACTTAACGACACCGGCGCTGCGACAAACTGACTAAAAAGTGCTGCACCATCAAAGGACTTACTGCGCTCCCAGGGGAGGCCTGCATCTTTGAGCTTAGCTTGGGTTGTGCGTTTGGTGAGATCTAAACCAAAACCTACACCGGCAACGCGCGCATCGCGAATGAGCAGACAAATTTCACCCTCATAGTGCAGTGTTTCGCCAAGTTCTGCCTTGAGTGTGTCACCAATGGATGCGTTGGGTTTCATGAACACCACCATATTGTCAGGGATGGCGCTGTTCATTTCCTCGATGTGCGCGACATAATTCTTGCCGACACAAACAACTTTATTGGGTACTACGGCGTTGCCATTAAACTCCACGGTCCGCATGTTATTTTTCCTTTAAGTTCAATGTAGCAGCGACCAACAGGCCTGCTCAGGCGGTATGCTGTAACAGCATAAATGTACGACAGCTAATAATGAAGCGGGTAATTTGATGACAAAGCTAACATTTGGACCTGGGGCAATGGTTGCGGCGGCCTTTATTGGGCCGGGTACGGTGACCACGGCTACCGCCGCTGGAGCCAGTTTCGGCTTGGCACTTTTGTGGGCGGTACTGTTCTCGGTGATAGCGACCCTGGTATTGCAAGAGCTAGTTGTGCGCAGTGCACTGGTCACTGGCAAAGATCTCGCTCAGCTATCCCACGAAAATGCGCGGCAGTCTTGGTGGGGTTCACTCGTTGCGGGACTCATTGTGGTAGCGATTGGTTTGGGCAACGCGGCTTATCAGTCGGGTAATTTAACCGGCGCCGGCCTTGGTTTGGAGGCGGCATTGGGTGGCGCCCGCGAAATCTGGATTTTACTCGCCGCGTTTGTCGCCGGTATATTTATTGTGCGCAACGACTACCGTTGGTTCGAAAGACTACTGATGGGATTAGTTTTATTGATGGCGGTGTTATTTATTGGCTTGGCGATATTACTAATACCCGAACTTAGCACGCTGCCGCTGAGACGGCTGCAGCCGGTGGCAAGCTTTGACGCGCAAACGACAATATTGGCGCTCATCGGTACTACCGTGGTGCCTTACAATTTGTTTTTACACGGCCGCGCCGCCCTTGAGCGCTGGCAACGTGTTGATGGCGTGCTGGTTGATGGTGCATTAAATGTGGCGCGCCGTGACAGCACACTATCAATTTTGCTCGGTGGTGCAATTACTGCGGCCATCGTGCTGGCTGCAGCGGTATTGCTAGCACCTAGCGACAGTCCCGATGCCATTGCGCAGTTGGTCGTTAAAGTAGACCAGCGACTTTGGGGCGCCGGCGGAGTAACTATCGGTGTAGGTTTGTTTGCTGCAGGGTTGACCAGTGCGGTGGCGGCACCCTTGGCGGCCGGCTGGGCTGTTTGCGGTGTGCTGGGCATAAGCAATGAGAGGCGCGGCTTGTGGTTTCGGGTGGTGGCTTTGTCGGTGTTGCTGGCGGGTGTGGTGTTTTCAATAACGACTACGCGACCGGTAGCGCTGATTGTTACAGCGCAGGCGACTAACGGCATGTTGCTTCCTATTGTTGCGATCAGCCTTGCGGTGATCGGCAATCAAAAGTGGCGGATGGGCGATGAGGCCAACGGAATTTGGCGAAACAGTTTGCTGGCCTGTGTTTTATTCGTGGTGATTAGTTTGGCAATCAGTCGGTTGTTCGCCCTGATCGCAAGCTAGTCAGCGGCATCCTTAGAGCGTATTAATTATCGATTTGCTTTTACGATCCAGCGATCGAGTGCATTGGCGAAAGCGGCTTTATCCTGATTATTAAATGGCGCACTGCCGCCGGTTTGCACGCCAGTGTCGCGTAAGGTTGACATGAAATCGCGCATATTAAGTCGCTGGCGAATATTTGCGACGGTGTAGAGTTCACCCCGTGGGTTCAGTGCGATGACGTCCTTGTCGACCAGTTCCGCGGCGAGGGGAATATCGGCGGTAATCACCAGGTCGCCGGGAGCTGCGCGCTGTACTATCTCGTTGTCGGCGACATCAAACCCACCGGCCACATGGATAAAGGTGATATTCTGATCTGGAGGTATACGAATGCTGTGGTTGGCAAGCAGCGTTAATGACAGCTTCGTTCGGCGCGCGGCCTTAAAGAGAATCTCTTTGATCACACCAGGACAGGCATCCGCGTCAACCCAAATCTGCACTGATCTCTTCCTTGCCGAATGCTCCATTGGGCGCTAGTTTAGCAGGGTTGATTTTATCTGATTTCTAAAAAAAACAAATAACCGGAGTTTTTATGCCGCACACACCGCTACGTTGCATTCGAATGCGCCTCACTACGCTGCTTGGATTGGGGTTGATTGCCTTTTCTGGGCTTGCCAACTCTGCCGAAAAGCCCAACATTTTAGTGATTTGGGGTGACGATATTGGCTTCTGGAACTTGTCGACGAATAACATGGGCATGATGG
This sequence comes from uncultured Luminiphilus sp., assembly GCA_963926325.1. Lineage (GTDB taxonomy): Bacteria > Pseudomonadota > Gammaproteobacteria > Pseudomonadales > Halieaceae > Luminiphilus. Next base: position 5,845 of record CAWUXF010000096.1, read on the forward strand.
GCTATCAAACACCCAATATCGATCGTATCGCCAACGAAGGCGCGAAATTTACGGACTACTATGGGCAGCAAAGCTGTACCGCCGGCCGTTCGGCCTTTATCACCGGTCAGTCACCTATTCGCACAGGATTGACCAAGGTCGGCATCCCGGGTTCCGACATAGGCATTAGCGCTAAAGATGTGACCTTGGCATCACTGCTAAAGGAAGAGGGATACGTCACCGGCCAGTATGGCAAAAATCACTTGGGTGACCGTGATGAATTTTTGCCGACACAGCATGGCTTTGACGAGTTTTTTGGCAATCTGTACCACTTGAACGCCGAGGAAGAGCCCGAGCATCCCGACTACCCCAAAGATCCTGCTTTTCGTGAGCGCTTTGGTCCTCGTGGTGTGATTAGGAGCTATGCCGATGGCCGTATCGTCGATACCGGCCCACTTAATAAGAAGCGTATGGAAACCGTTGACCGGGAATTTCTCGCGGCTGCACAAACGTTTATTGGGACTGCAGTAAAAGACGACAAGCCGTTCTTTGTCTGGTTTAACTCTACGCGGATGCACTATTACACGCACACCGCAGATGACGAGCTAGGTCTGTCGGGCCAGGGTTTTTACAATGACGCCATGGTTGGACACGATATGTTGGTCGGCAAGCTGCTTGACCAGCTCGACGAACTGGATGTTGCGGACAACACTATTGTGTTCTATTCCACTGACAATGGTCCGCACTACAATATGTGGCCCGATGCCGGTATAACGCCATTCCGTAGCGAGAAAAATACTAACTGGGATGGCGGTTATCGTGTCCCCGCTGTTGTTCGTTGGCCTGACGAAATTCCGAGTGGTCAGGTGATTAATGAAGTTATGGCACACGAAGACTGGGTCCCCACTTTATTGGCGGCGGCGGGTCGAGAGACCATCGCTGAAGAGTTGAAAGTCGGTGTTAGTATCAATGGCCGCGATTACAAGAATCACTTAGACGGCTATAACTTCATGCCGCTGTTAGCTGGCGAAACGGATAAAGGTCCGCGCAATAGCTTTTTCTATTGGAGTGATGACGGCCTGTTGACGGGTGTTCGCATTGGGGACTGGAAAGTCGTATTTGCCGAGCAGCGCGCAAAGGGTTTTGATGTCTGGCGTGAGCAGTTTGATACCCTGCGTATTCCTAAGGTGTTTCATTTACGCCGCGATCCGTTCGAGCGGGCTGACGAAAATGCCAACACCTATGACGAGTGGTGGAGCCGGGTTGGCCTACCGCGCATGGCTTTGGCGCGCGTTGAGGTCGAGAAATTCTTAATGACTTTACGCGCCTTTCCACCACGCCAGCGCCCAGCCACCTTTACTATCGATCAGATCATGGATGCGTTCTTTGAACCTAAGTAAAGTGCACGATCAAAAAGAGCAGCCTATGGCTTCTTTCAAAATAGCGCTGCTATTGGTGGCGCTTTTAAATACCTCGGTGATATCTGCGGTTGCGCAAGACGACATATCAAGCGCAGCGGCATATCAAGCCACTGCTAAGACCTTTTCGCCTAATCTCCAGCGCACCTTCCCTGACAATTTGCTCTGGGGTGACACACATTTACATACGAGCTTTTCGTTTGACGCGGGTATGGTTGGTAACCGGCTGGGCCCTGACGCGGCGTATCGATTTGCGCGCGGTCAAACGGTAACGGCATCGCTGGGTATGCCCGCGCGGCTGCGAGTACCCCTCGATTTTTTAGCGGTGTCAGATCACGCCGAGTCCCTAGGGCTTGCGCCGGCAATTGCTGAAGAAAACCCCATGGTGCTTGAAGATATCAACGCCAGTCGTATGCGTGATCTTATTTTGCAAGGTGAACCTATTGCCGCCTATAAAATGTTCGCGCAGCTGCGAGCCCGTGGTGAGAACGTTTTGCATCGCGATGATCTGCGTCAGACCATGTGGCAGCGCATGACAGCGGCTGCTGAAAATAATTACCGGCCGGGGGTGTTCACTGCGCTAATTGCCTATGAATATACTTCGGCATTACAAACTAACAATTTGCACCGTGTTGTGATGTTTCGTGATGGCGCTGAACGCACGAATAAGATCATTCCATTTTCTGCCAATGAGTCACCTGATCCAGAGCAGCTCTGGGACTGGATGGCTGATTACGAAACCGCGGTGGGCGGTGAGATTTTGGCCATCCCCCACAATGGCAACTTGTCGAATGGCCTAATGTTTGCAGACACTCGTGCCAACGGTGAGCCGATAGATGCAGCCTATGCAATCAAGCGCGCCCGTTGGGAGCCCTTGTACGAGGCGACACAAATCAAAGGTGATGGCGAGGCGCATCCGCTGCTGTCTCCCGATGATGAATTTGCGGATTTTTGGACTTGGGACCGCGGTAACTTTGGCTTCGCGCCAAAAACACCCGATATGCTACCGGCAGAATACGCGCGTTCTGCGCTAAAAAAGGGTATTGCCTTCGAGGCATCGATAGGCGTCAATCCATTTAAATTTGGGATGATCGGATCCACCGATTCGCACACATCTTTGGCAACCGCTGAAGAGGATAATTTTTTTAGCAAGGCTTCTCCTGCCGAGCCTGGCGCGGGTGACTTTCGCTATCGCGGCCCAATTATTCAGTTGTTCCCAGGCAAGCAAGATATTTCGGTGCAGGCTTTTGAATCTGCGGCGGGTGGTTTAGTTGCAGCCTGGGCGACTGAAAATACCCGGGAGGGTGTGTTTGATGCCTTCAAGCGCCGCGAGGTCTATGCCAGTACCGGCCCTCGAATTAGCCTGCGCGTTTTTGGCGGGTTCGAGTTTGACAGCGAGGATCATTGGTCGCCAGATTTAGCTGCATTGGGTTATCAAAAGGGCGTGCCTATGGGCAGTGACTTACAGGTCAGCGCCGCTAATCAAAAGTTTCAGTTGCTGATTGTCGCTGCGAAAGAAGCCAATGGCGCCAACCTCGACCGCATACAAATAGTGAAGGGTTGGGTCGATGCAGAGGGCGTCGCGCAAGAGCGAGTATTTGATGCAGTATGGGCGGGTACTCGCAAACTTAATAGTCGAGGTAGCTTGCCTGCGATAGGCTCAACAGTCACAGGTGCGACTTATACCAATGCCATCGGCAAGGCGATACTGTCAACCGTCTGGCAAGACCCGGCCTTTAATCCCAAGCAGCGTGCTTTTTATTACGTCAGAGTGCTGGAGATTCCAACACCGACATGGTTGGCCTACGATAAAGCCCATTTTGGCGATCTGATCACTTTACCTAAGAGTGCAACGTTATCGCACCAAGAGCGCGCTTACTCCTCGCCTATTTGGGTCGCACCCTTAGACTCGTAACGCCAGAGCTGTTGCTGGCACTACCAATGTTTGCTCTGTATCAATTCATCAGCGTCCCTTTTTGCGCAGGTGCGCGGGTATCTTGCACTTAAAATAGTCATCACTGGCAAGCGATGGGGCGGTTCTTGATTTGGTTTGCTAGATAAGGTCTAAGCTAGATCGTCAGTGGTCGTTGGTGGGATAAAGTTGCGTGTCAGATGCACCCACATGAACGGTCGATATCAACACCGCGATGACAAATAGCATTGCGGTAAGCGAGAGCATTGCGAGAATTAGACCTATACCCAGTGATGGCCAGATACTGGCTAAGAGGCCCACCAACCATGGGCCGATCATTGCGCCCCCAAGACCTGCCAGCATTAATACCGCGTTACCGCGGTGGCTGTTGCCTAACTTGTCAGCGGCAAAGCCGAATAAGTTGGGGAAAAGCAATGCGACGAAACCGCCGGCAATGACTACTGATGCATGTTCGAGCATGCCAATCGTGACCAGCATGAGGACAGCAGTGGTCCCTAATACGCCAATCGCAACCAATGCAGACGCACTGACGCGTTGACTGATTAATGTGGCCAGCACTCTCGCACCCAGAAAGTAGACAAAATAGCGCGCCATAAGCTCAGCGACTTGTGCGTTGGACATGCCCCAGTTATGCAATACCGTGGGTAGCCAGGCGATTAGGCTAATTTCGACCGCAAGCCCGAGAACCAATGCGGCGACAAGCGCCGCTGGAGCCCAATGGCGCCAGTTAATTGCGGTGCGTGCCCGCATGGCTGCGCTGGCTGTGCCGCCGTCCCCATTTGAATCCAGATTAGTCACACCGACTAAAAGCACTAGCGCCAGCGCGCCGGTCACCGCAAAAATATGGCCGGTGCTCACTGATTCGATGACCAATAGACTCGGTGCTAATACCGCCCCGATGCCAAAAGCCGCATTTAACTTATTGAGGAGTAGCATCCGGTATTTCTGGAAATTTTGGACAATAAAGCCGTTAAAACCAAGATTGATACCGCCAAAACCTAGGCCCATCATAAAGCTGGCGCATAAGTCTAAGAGCCAGTGATCACTGATGGTTAAGGTTATTAATCCGACACCCAAACAGATGAGTGCTAAGCGCACTATGAGTGTTGTCGCACCTGACAGAGAGGGCAGCATTGATAAAACGATGGTCAATGCTGCACCTGCCGCGTGGAGTGCAAAGAAGGTGCCGCCATAGTTAGTGCTGGCGGCAAAGCCCGTGGCGTCAATTGTGCGTTCAGCGATATAAATACCAAGAAGCGCCTGCTCGGCGCCAAGTATCAGCAGCGCGAGCAGTGCCACGATGAGTATTTTTAAATGACTTTGGCTGACTCTCGCCATTGGAGTTACTCGATAGTAAAGGTCAGCCCTGCATGATCTTCGAGTCGCTTGATCAGCGCGTTACCTAGCGCCGCAGCCGGCGTCCACATGCCGCCGGATGCTAAAGCGGGATCGCTGGCTAAGCATAGGGCCGCTTCGGTGAGCATCTTGCTGGTGGAGCCATACCCCGGGTCTTTGTCGCCAGTGACACCCACTTTAAGCAGTTCCCCTGACGCTGTTTGACCGACAAATAAAATATCGTAAGAGCCATTCTCGCGCTCTTCTTTGCTCGGACCTTCCCCTGGTTGGAGTGTGTTCTCAGCAAACGAGTTATCGTTGGCGACAAACTCCGCTGCCGCTTTGCCCTTCTCTCCATCGCCGGTGAAGAGCATTTCGTCGTAACTAAAATCATCGCCGTAAGGAAAACCAAGTAGCTTATTGGAACGATGAACATTCTTGGTATTAATCGCCGCCATAATGAAGGGTGCGCTCCAACTTTTCAGCGCCTCATCGTATTGCGGTTTGTCACCAGCGGGTTGCGTGGGTCCAGTAAAGCCTTCACACAGGGTGAACGGATTGGTCAGGATGCCAATCAACTCGGGACGCTTGCCCACCGCTGCCATAGTAGCCTTGAGTGATGCCACTGTGCCGCCCGAAAACGTACCGACCATTGAGCGGACCCGGCCGTTCACGGTTTTGAGCGGCTTGCCAGTTGTCGTGGCGGCGTGTTGCTGTAATAAATACACGCCCAAGTCGAAGGGTATCGAGTCAAAGCCACATGAGAACACAATACGTGCGCCAGACGCCCGAGCCGATGCTTGGTGAGCGGCGATCATATCGTGCATCCAGCCGGGCTCGCCGCATAGATCAACGTAATCGGTGCCGCGCTCGGCACACTGCCTGACAAGTTCTTCACCATACAACTGATACGGGCCCACAGTGGTGATGACGACTTTGGTGGAATCGACCAGGGCGGCGACAGCAGCGCTATCGGCGCTATCGGTTTTGATAAGCGGTGTTGACTCTGGCAGTGCCATTTCGGTGCGCACGGCAGCGAGCTTCTCGAGCGACCGACCGGCCATAGCCCAACTAAGCTGCGTGTCACCGTACTCCCTATTCAGGTACTCACAAACCAAACGGCCTGTATAGCCAGAAGCGCCGAATACAACGATGTCATACAATTTGGTATTGCTCATAATAGCGAGTCCTTATTAGTCGGTTATTAGCTTTGCGGGTTGGTTTTTTGTTAACGCGGTGTGAAAGCATCTACTGGATCCTGTGCCACATGTTTGACAAGTGGGCTGTCAGCAGCACGTGCAAATGCACCGTCGATTCGTTGATGATTGTGTTGAATAGCACGCCGGTAATTGGGATGGGTGATAATGACTTGCTCACCGGCCTGGAGGGCTTCAATCACCCGAGCACCGACTAAATCGGTATCAATACCCCCGTTAACAACGGCTGCCATTGGGTTGTTTCGCTCGTCAGAATTATGCGACTCGCCCTCGTCAAGGTACTCGCTAGACTTGTTACGAGTTGACATGTGAATGCGAGTTTTAACAAAGCCAGGACAGAGTGCGGCGACGTGAATATTGTCTTCAGCAAGCTCGGTTGCCCAGCCTTCTGAGAGCGCCACAACCGCGACTTTAGTGGCGTTGTATGCGCCGCCATAGGGCACGCCCATGAGTCCGGCCATCGACCCTACATTGACAACCCAGCCGCCGCCAGCCGCTTTAATGTGCGGAACAAAAGTCTGCATACCCATAACGACGCCCATTAAATTGACATCAATCACCCAGCGCCAATCTTTCAGCGAGGCAGATTCAATAGTACTGGGTCTGCCGCCAACGCCGGCATTGTTGACTATCGCGTGGACGGCTCCAAAAGTGTCTATTGCGAGCTCGGCGAGTGTCTCCCAGTCTTCAGGCTTAGTGACATCCATGGCGACTGCAGCAACGTTAATACCTGCTTCACGAAGCTCTGCCGCAGCTATTGATACTTTGTCAGCATCAATGTCTCCAAGCACCACATTCATACCTTGCAGGCCTACCGCCCTGGCAATAGCAAGGCCAATACCCTCGGCGCCACCCGTGATAACCGCCGTCTTATTGTTGAAAAGTTCCATGAAGTCGTCCCGTATGTCGTATTAACCAGTCTAAAGGAAAGATTAGACTGGTTATACTCAGATGACGCCGATTTAGATCAGCACAGGGGTTCAAAGCCTAGCCATTACTCCATGCACTATTGCCGCTGGGACGCTTAGTTAAGGGTCGATCACCACGCGCTGCACCACCACGGTTGTCGGTGTTGCTTCGCTGCGGGCGACGCTGCTCGCCACGCTTTTGGTCGTCACCTTCACCGCGACGACTGTCGCCGCGCGCTGGATTGTTGCTGCGATTTTCGTTGCTGCGACGGGGCGCACTGTTACTGCCGGGCTTTCGCCCCCGTGATGCATTATTGCTACGACGAGCCGCTGGTTCAGCCTGTACTTTAGTGGGCAACTGGTGTTCGGGCTCAAAACCTTCTATTTCTTCACGCGGAATACTTTGACGCGTGAGCCGTTCAATGCGCTGAAGCTTTGCTACTTCGTCGGCGCAAACGAGCGAGTGGGCGCAGCCGATTGCACCCGCACGGCCCGTGCGGCCAATACGATGCACATAATCTTCAGGGACGTCGGGCAGCTCGAGATTGACCACTTGGGGTAACTGAGAGATATCAATGCCGCGCGCGGCGATATCTGTCGCGACCAATACGCGCACAGTACCCTTTTTGAATGCCGCTAAGGCGCGGGTACGATTATTCTGAGATTTGTTGCCATGAATAGCATCACTGCTAACCCCTGCGGCATTAAGTTGCCGTACGACCTTGTCAGAACCGTGTTTTGTTCGACAGAAGACCAGCACTTGTTCCCAGTTATTAGTTTTGATGAGGTGGGTAAGAAGCTGCACCTTTTTACCTTTATCAACCGGGTAAACCCGCTGCTCGATGAGATCGACTGTGCTATTGGGCGGTGTAACCGAGATAGATACTGGGCTTATTAGAAACTGCGCAGCCAGTTTTTTGATTTCGTCAGAAAAGGTAGCGGAAAACATCAACGTCTGACGTCGCTTGGGCAGCTTTGACACGATACGCTTAATGTCGGGAATGAAGCCCATATCTAGCATGCGATCAGCTTCGTCTAATACCAATATCTTGAGTGAATCAAAGCGCACACCGCCCTGATTACTAATGTCGAGCAGGCGTCCCGGGGTGGCAATTAAAACATCTACACCGCGCTCGAGTTTGCGTAACTGAGGGCGAATATTGACCCCACCAAATACCACGGCAGTGTTCAGATTCAGACCCTTGCCGTAGTCTTCAACGCTTTCGCTGACTTGCGCCGCAAGCTCGCGTGTAGGCACCAAGATGAGGCAGTGCACATCGCGTGCGGCGGGGCGGCCCTGGCTCTTTAAATGCTGCAGAACAGGCAGCGTAAAGCCGGCGGTTTTGCCGGTGCCAGTTTGCGCTGCGGCCATTACATCTTTGCCTTCCAGAATAACCGGAATGGCTTTGGCTTGTATTGGAGTGGGTTCGCGATAACCTTTGTCATTAACGCTTTTTACCAGCCTGGATTGCAGGCCGAGATCTTGGAAATCCATTAGATTTTCTCTACTGATTTGTGACGGCCTTAGAGGGCTAAAGTGCCGTCACAAACCGGGGGAACAGATAGCCGAAGAGTCAAGACTGGCACATCTGAAGAGCCGGCAGCATGGCGGCTGAAGGCGCATATAGCAAGGCAAGAGACTGTGTATTAGTTGGCCTCAGTCCAGCATGATGCCGTCGAAATCTGCTGCGCTGTGACGCTCTATCAACTGCTTATTCGCCTCACCCCAAGACCGATTCACCAAGCGACCACGCTTAGCCGCAGGTCGTTCGGCGATGTCTGCCGCCCAGCGCACCACATTGGTATAGCTGTCGACCTCGAGGAACTCTCCCGCCTCATATAGCAAGCCGCGGACCAGCGCGCCGTACCAAGGCCACGTGGCAATGTCGGCGATGGTATATTCCTCCCCCGCCAAGTAGGTCGTCTCGGCAAGGCGCTTGTCGAGTAGATCTAAATGCCTTTTCACTTCCATGGTGAATCGATCGATGGGGTAGGCCATTTTCGCTGGTGCATAGGCGTAGAAATGGCCAAAACCACCGCCGAGAAATGGCGCAGAACCTTGCAACCAAAACAGCCAGTTAAAGGTTTCGGTGCGCGTAGCGTGATCTGTCGGTAAGAAATGGCCAAATTTTTCGGCGAGATAAAGCAATATTGCGCCCGATTCAAAAACGCGAACGGGTGTTTTTTCAGTATGGTCAACGAGCGCTGGAATTTTGGAGTTTGGATTGGCTGCGACAAAACCAGAGGAAAACTGTTTCCCTTCGAGAATATTGATGAGATAGGCATCATATTCGGCGCCAGCTTCTCCCAGCGCTAACAACTCCTCCAGCATAACGGTGACTTTGACGCCGTTGGGTGTGCCGACGGAATAGAGTTGCAGCGGGTGCTCGCCTCTGGGTAATGCCTCATCGTGTGTGGCACCAGCGGTTGGCCTATTGATGCCGGCAAAGCGGCCGCCGCTTTCGCTATCCCAAGTCCATACCTTGGGGGGAGTGTAAGGGGATTCGCTGCTCATGTTAGGCTCCAGACAAGTGAGTTTTATTGATTCGGTAAATCATACGTTCATGTTGAGAAAAATTATCCATATTGATGCCGATTGTTTTTACGCAGCCATCGAGATGCGGGACGACCCCAGTTTGCGTGAAGTACCGCTCATCGTCGGTGGTAGCGCCGAACGTCGCGGCGTCGTTGCCACCTGTAACTATCCGGCACGTCAATTTGGCATCCACTCAGCTATGGCTACCGCCTACGCGCGTAAATTATGCCCCGATATTATCGTGATTCCACCGAACATGGCTAAATATCGGGCGGCATCGGCGGTAATGCGCGAGATATTTCTTGGTTATACAGCGCTAATTGAACCGCTGTCGTTGGACGAGGCTTATCTTGATGTCACCGCTAGCGATGCTTTTTCAGGTAGTGCCACGCGCATTGCTGAAGCGATTCGAAGCCAGGTGGAGGATCAGCTGGGTATCACCGTCTCGGCGGGCGTGTCCGCAAATAAGTTTATCGCCAAGGTCGCCTCTGATTGGCGAAAGCCCGATGGGCTTATGGTGGTCGAGCCGAGTGAGATTGATGATTTTAGTGCTGTATTACCGGTGAGATTGATTCCTGGGGTGGGCCGAGTTACCGCAGAAAAGCTCGCCAGACGCGGGCTTAAGACATGTGCCGATATCCGCGGCAGTGATCCTGCGGAGCTGGTTCGTCGCTACGGTAGCTTTGGTCATACGCTTTATGAGCGCGCATTTGGTAGAGACACCCGCCCGGTAAATGCCACGCGCATCCGGAAATCAGTCAGTGTTGAACAAACTTATACGCAAGATTTAACCAGCGGTCAGCCGTGTCTCGACCAATTGCCGAAATTGCTGGCTGATCTAGCGCAGCGCGTGGCGCGTGCCGATGCGATCAATAAAGTGATTAAAATCTTCATTAAAATAAAATTCGCTGATTTTTCGGCGACGACAGTTGAGCGCGCAGGGCATGACTTAGCGTTGAGTGATTACGAGACGTTATTACTTGAAGGGCTGCAGCGTAGCGAGCATGCCGTTCGTTTGTTAGGCATGGGTGTACGTTTAATGGACACAGAGCCCGCTGATGCGGCTCAGCTACCTTTGATTACCGAACACTGACCCATTTGCCATAGCTGTTAAGACTGAATTTTTACTGGCGCGCTGCTTGTTCGATGCGTTATGTTGTGATTTTTGAACATGAAAATAATGCTAAGGAAAGAAATTTCGTGATCGCTAGGTGGCTTGGCTCGAAATGGTTTCTCGCTGTCTTGTGTGGCATTTTTGGATATGCGATTGAGAGTGCCCGCTCAGAACCAAGTTTTGGTGTAAGCCTATCGTTTTGGGTGCTTCCACTATTGTTTGCAGCGACATTTCTCGGGTTTTTACCCGCATTAATAGCTACCGTTATCAGCACATTGTTGCTGATGTTAACGACACAGCAATTCTTCACGCCCTTTGACGGGCTCTTTTCTTTCGCAATGGTGGTTTTTGTCGCCGCTTATCTTCGTACTAACAACAGTGTCCGTGTGGTTGATGGCGTCTGCTTCTACTGGTTTGTCGCGGCACCAGTCTTCATTTTTTATCATCGCGCACTGTGGTCTATAGATCGCAATGGCGCGCTACTTTTATTTGCCAGAGAATTTGCGTCCCACCTGCTACCTGCCCTGCTAATTCAGTTAACAACCTTGAGGCCATCGTTTTATAAGCGTTGGATCCCTCGTGGATCCGTTCGATCGGCTGTAGATAATGGTTTTACATTGGTCGAGTTGGTACGAATTATTTTAATACCAGCGGTTTTACTGCCATTGATATTCGCTATACAGGTGTTTGCCACTGAGTCGATCTTCGTCAGACAGCAAGGGCTGCTGCGAGAGGCTGAGCAACTGTCAGTTGCGCATATTGAACGCGTTGAGTTGGCGCTTGCGGACATTGAAATCAAGGCGCTCACAGCGCCAATTAATGATGCGATCGCTTATCGGATGTGGGCACAAGCACTTTTACGCGAGACACCCTGGGTCTGCAAGATCGAGCATGCGGATTTAAATCTCGGCGAGATCCATGGTGCTGGAGGCTGTTTGTATTCAGGCGAGACGGAGACTACTTCAGCGCTGGTGAGTATTCGCGTTGATGGGTGGATATTATGGATAGACTTGAGCCGTTTGGCTGAGAATACTAAAGCCTCTGTTGATAAAAATTTCTTATCATACCAAGTGATGCTTTGGACTGACTCAGCCGAACTTGATGCTTCGGGTCAAATGATTGTCACTCCCCGCACTGAGCGCGGGCTCTCTACGGTCGAATCGCTTTTTAGACGGGACTCTGTCCGCATCGATCGCATTAAGCGAGCATCGTTAAACCAGCCGACCTATATCCGGGTGACCACAAGACTGAGTAAGGCAACAGATCTAGGCCTATCACTGAGTATCTGGAGTTTACTGGCCTCGTTTTTGTTTATTGTATTATTTTTCGCACTGTATCGACGCTGGCTGTACAGAGTTGGGAATGGCGTCGCTGGATTTATTAGACAGGTGTCGCTCTGGCAGGTCGGCGAATCGGCGCCTGTATTAGCGTCGATTCCCGCAGGACTAATAAAAGATCTGGATTCATTGAGTACCTCCTTTGACAAGCTCGCCAGCAACGTGACCAGCGCTTATCAGAAGCTCAGTACACTCAGTACTGAACGCAGACTATCGTTGCGCCAAAGGTCGGCAGTGTATCGTTCTATCCAGACGCCAATTTTTGTTTTTGATGGCGAAATTAAGCTACTACTGGATCAGTCTAATGTCGCCGCAGAATCACTCTTGGATGCATTGATACCGTCGTTTGATGAGGCGCGTAGCGCCTTGGTAGCGACGCGCCATGATACAAAAAATCTGCAGACAGCCGGTCCGTCGGCATCATCAGGATTCACCTTGGCGGAGGCATTAAGCTATGCGGCGGCGGCAGGGCGAAGCTTTGCCGATATAGAGTTAGGCCTAACTCTAGGTGACGCTGGTATTGAAAAGCAGTATTTGTGCCGAGTAGACACCATCATCGGCGATATGGAAAATCAATACGCGCTTCAGGGCTTGGTTTTAGTGCTGGTAGATGTCACCGAAATTGCCCATGCGCGGCAGCAGTTGATGCACGCTAACAAAATGGTGTCGATTGGCGAAGTTGCATCGGGTGCAGCGCACGAGCTGAACCAGCCACTAAACATCATTCGCATGGCAACCCATAATTTACTGAGGGGCCTCACCAAAGGCGAGGTACCGTCTGAGCAAGTTAAGGTCAAGCTCGACCGTATCAATACGCAAGTTGATCGTGCAGCGCGACTTATTACTGGGATGAAAGCATTTTCACGAACTAGCCATGAAGCGCTCGTGTTGATTAATCCGAGCGACGCCATCTCCGTCGCCCTGGAATTGTTAGCGAAGCGAATAAATACGGAAAATATCGAGCTGTCTTACAAGGCGCTCGAGACCCCCTGCCAACTTGAAACTGATGTGTCTGCGTTACAGCAGATCGTTATTGCGTTGGTAGATAATGCCATTGATGTGTTTAGCGCTCGGATGGTCAGTGATCGTCATTTAACGATCACTGAAAGCCTGAGTGACGGTGCCTTCACTTTGACAGTTGCTGACAATGCCGGCGGCATAGCCGATGATATTTTAGACAGGGTTTTTGAACCGTTTTTCACCACCAGGCAGCGTGTGGGTAACAGCGGCTTAGGGTTGTCGAATATTTATGGGCTTATCGAAGAGCTGAATGGCAACGTCAGCGCAGCTAACAACGCGCAAGGTGCTGTTTTGACTGTGCACTTACCGCTTCAATCGGACCAGTCAGTCTTGGTTAATACGGACTAGTGCAGATCACTATGGCTAGTGTCGGTTTTATCGCCAGGTGCTGTTCGCCCTTCGCCGCCAGAGTGCCGTTCGGATGTGCTGTGAGCTATAGCTAGTACCGAGACTAGCCCTGTCCGGGGGGCGAATAATCCGTAGACATCAAACAGGCGGTGTCCACTTCTTCCGGTGTCACCAAAACAGTCGTCTTGTATGCCATCGATCCGGATGCACTGACCGCCAAAGAAATCGCTACGGCGGATACGTTATCGGGCAGCTCGACGATGGCGACACTATCGCGGATGCCAAAGGTGTAATAAAAAGCCTCAACTGACCCGCCTAGCCCTTCTATCATACGTGTGACGACTGCTTTTCGCGCAGAGCCACCCGTACTGAGTACGCCAGCACTACCCTGGCCGCTATAGTCAATTTCCAATAAATATTTAGGCATAAATAATTCCTTTGTGGGCGTTATTCGCTGGAGCTCATTCTCATACGTTTGCGGGGACCGCACAATGACTTTACAAACTTGGTTTCTGGGCTTATTCGCCGCGCTATGTTCAGATCACTACCGACGGCTGTCTGCTTTTTAGCTACCCTGCTCTGCGGAATTGACTGCGGTAACCACCCAGAAATTACCCTCAAAGCACAATCCTAATTTGGGTTTGTAAAAAGGCTTCAGTACTTTGCAGACGGCGTCAAAAACTAACTGCTTAAGCGCTTCATCGGCATCACCAAGCAATCTAGACACTGGCCCGACATTTAGAATTTCCCGACAAGCCAATTCAAATGACTTGCCTGCGCCAAATTGTAGCGCCTGCGTTGTGGCGGTAATAGCAACATTATTAAATCCCGAATCCGCGAGAATACTGCGTATACGATCACTGCTGGCAAAAGCAAAGGGTCCCGGTGCCCCGGCTGGCTGTGGTTCGGGTGCTGGCAAATACTTTAGAGCTTCGCGTACCGGTATCGTCATAAAGGCATTTTTTTCGGGTGCCTGCCAGCAGACAAAGCCTAACCGCCCGTTAGGTTTTAACGCGCCACGCAAATTGCTAAATGCGCCGACAGGATCATCAAAAAACATGACGCCAAACCGCGAGAATAATAGATCAAAATGGCCGTCGCGGAAGTCATGGTCATAGGCGTCGGCCTCTAGAAACGTGACTGCGGCAATGGCTTCATGGGCCGCAGCCGCAGCTATTTGCCTACCTAGCTGCAGCATCGGCGCTGATATGTCGACGCCGACCACCTCGCCTTTGCGACCAACTCGGCGCGCTAAATCTAAGGTTTGGTTGCCACATCCACAGCCGATATCTAGCACTTTGTCCCCCGCTTCAGGCGCGAGAGCGTCTATCGCAAGTATGCCGATATCATGCAGCATCCCCTCCATGAAGTCGTTATCTATAACCCATTTTTGGCCGCCAGGACCATTCCAAAATTGGAGCTGATCTTTGTTATGCATTGTTACTCTCCCGGAGCATGAAGATAAGTAGTTTACTTGGCTTGAAGGGTTTGCTGAAAATAAAATAGCCTCGATTGCTATGGTGCTTTAATGTTGTCGAGACGTATTGTTAAAAGTGCTCGATTATCTAACAGGCAAGCGCTGCGCCGCATGATTTCATAAGGACAACAAATGACGAAGATTGGAACGCCGTTTAGTGCCACTGCAACCCGTGTATTAATGCTTGGGTCAGGTGAGCTCGGTAAAGAGGTAGTGATTGAATTGCAGCGCTTAGGTTGCGAAGTCATCGCCTGCGATCGCTATGAAAATGCGCCGGCGATGCAGGTCGCAGATCGCTGCCATGTTTTTTCGATGCTCGATGGCATTGCGTTGCGTCGAGTGATTGAGCAGGAGCAGCCGCAATATATTGTGCCCGAAATCGAGGCCATTGCGACTGACACATTAGTGGCGCTAGAGAGCGAGGGCTATAACGTGGTGCCGACGGCGCGCGCCGCGCAATTAACTATGAACCGTGAAGGTATCCGTCGGCTTGCCGCCGAGACGCTGGGTTTGGCGACTTCACCCTACCGTTTCGCCGAGAGCCATGAAGATTTTTTGGCGGCTGTTGCAGAAATTGGTTTGCCTTGTGTGGTGAAGCCGATTATGAGCTCTTCGGGTAAGGGCCAAAGTACGTTGCGCAGCAATGATGACATTGAACCGGCTTGGCACTATGCGCAGGCGGGTGGCCGAGCGGGTGCCGGCAAGGTCATTGTTGAGGGTTTTGTGGACTTTGACTACGAAATTACCTTATTGACGGTGCGTCATCGAGACGGCACCACGTTTTGCGCACCTATTGGACATCGCCAAGAGGCTGGAGATTATCAAGAATCCTGGCAGCCCCAGCCTATGAGCAGCACCGCTCAAGCACGTGCCGAAGCTATGGCAGCGCAGGTGACCGAGGCGCTGGGCGGTTGGGGTTTATTTGGCGTTGAGTTTTTTATTCATAATGACGAAGTGTATTTTAGTGAAGTGTCACCGCGGCCACACGATACGGGCATGGTGACATTGATATCGCAGGATCTGTCTGAGTTTGCGTTGCATGCACGGGCTATTTTGGGCCTGCCTATCCCCAATATCCACTTACACGGGGCTTCGGCCTCGGCAGTCATTTTGGTTGAGGGTGATTCAACACAAATGACCTTTGGTAACTTGCATGGTGCGCTGGTTGAGCCCGACACACAGCTGCGGCTTTTTGGTAAACCGGAGGTCGCAGGAAAGCGTCGCTTGGGGGTTGCGCTGGCGCGAAGAGATTCTATTGATGCAGCATGCGCTGCCGCGCTACGTGCAGCACAGGCGGTGGAGGTTAGTCTTTGACGCCTATCATTTCCGCCAATCCATTGACGGCTTAAGTATCAATAAAAAGGCGCGGAGTGACGGGCTTGTTAGCCCTCTTTCTCGCGCGCCTAGCCTAGATGGAGCTTAGACGCGCTTTAGTGCACAGATCTTATTGCCCGCTGGGTCACGTAAATAAGCTAAATATAGTTTGCCCGCTGCACCTTCGCGAACGCCTGGAGGCTCTTCGCAGTCGACACCACCGTTGGCGACGCCTGCTTTGTGCCATGCATCGGCGAGATCTGTTGTGGCTGCGGCAAAACCGACGGTACTGCCGTTGCCATGACAAGCGGGGTTGCCGTCGATGGGTAGGCTTAGGGCAAAAATGCCGGTGTCGGTAAAGTAGAAGCAGCGACCTTTATCGTCGATAGTACCTGGGCCGTAACCCAATGCGCCGAGTGTTGCATCGTAGAAGCGTTTTGATTCTTCTATATCGTTACAGCCGATCATGATGTGGCTAAACATAGTCTGTCCTTAGGGTGAGTGAAAAGAAATTCGTTATTTCAGTTTTGCAGAACGATCTTAAAAATAAGCGCTAACTTTAGCGCAGTAATGATTTTGGTCCTAGATTAATGGGTTGTGTCTGAGATGCCACCTTAGAATTCATCGCTCTGGACTGTGTCAGCGCGAATAGCCAAATACTGCTGAATCGATAGCAGACAGACCAAGATCGATAAGCTCGAGGCAAGCGCTATTGTGCCATACCAGCCGCCTACGTCGTAGGCGAAAGTGGCAGCCCAACTGCCTATGCCGGCCACTATGAACATCACGGTAACGTACAAGGTCATCAGCCGCGTACGAATCGCCGGAGCTTGGTTGAGACTGACGATGCGGCCGGTAACATCAATAAGCGGCCCAACAATACTCATAATGACGATAGGCAGCAGCAGAAACCACCAATTGTTGATAGCCAGTGCGAGGCATAAAATGCCCAAGAATTGAACGCATGCCATAACCACCCGCGCCCGCTCGGCACCAAAGTTATCTGCCCATTTACCGAGTCGTGCGGTCATCATGAGCCCGATTGCAGAAAAGCCTGCTAGGTAGCCGACCACATCGGTACCAAGGCCGATTTGGTCACTGGTGAGATGCAGGCCAATACCCAGCCAGACAGTTAGAAATATGGCAAAGCTAAACCCTTGAATGAGTCCCGACATAATCACGCGAGGGTAGCTTAGTGCTAACTCCCACATAGAATGGATCAATCGGGGGTAGCTTTGCGCCGATACTTTGCCAGTTTTGACTGGCGGTTCCTTGAGCAGCATCGGTATAACAAAGGTGGCACAAGTCATTAGTGCTGCGGCAATCCAGTAGACAGAGCGCCAGCCTAGGTACTCGCCGATTATGCCTGAACTGACCCGCGACAGCTGTACTCCGGCGATGACGCCCGTTGTTAAGACAGCCGTCACAAAGCCGAGCCGCCTTGTATCAACGTGCTTTGATGCATAGGTGGGGAGTAAGTAGGGTGTCACTGTAAAAAAACCGAGTAGTGTTGAGGCGACGACAAAAGTATAAAAATTCTCGACGGCAGCCATCACAATTAACGCGAGCACTTGGACAGAAAGACAAATGATCGCCAGCCGCCGATTGCTCATACGATCGCCCAGTGGCAGCAGTAACAGCACGCCCAACGCTAAGGCTATCTGATTCAGTGCGGGCACCGCGCCAATAGCGCTATCACTGACGCCAAAACTGCCTGCGACACGTCCGATAATAGGATGGATGTAGTACGCGTTAGCCGTGATTATCCCGCCCATGATAGCGAGCAGAACAATACCTCGGGTGTTTAGTTGGTGCTCACTCACTATTGTTTCCTACTAGCGCCGTGCCTAATTCTTTAGCACTCAGACGATCTTTATGTTGCGCGGCTCTCGCTTTCAAGCGCATGTAGCGCAACTAAACATACCTAGCTGGCGATATTATTTTGCCGCAGCCGCAAGATGATCATTGATGACCTTCAGAAACTCACTGCCATACTTGTCTAATTTGCGCTCACCAACGCCGCTCAGCTGCGCAAATTCTGACAGGCTCTGGGGAACACGGGTACACATTTCTTGTAACGTGCTGTCGTGGAATATGACGTAGGGCGGCACATTTTGTTCGTCGGCCAGCTCGCGGCGGCATTCGCGCAGCGCCTCCCATAATCCCACGTCGAT
>CAWUXF010000097.1:0-28204 GCA_963926325.1 uncultured Luminiphilus sp.
ATGATGCATGTCCTTGATCATGTCGCGAATGCCTTGCCTTCAGACAGACCGCGCTATTTGATGGGGGTGGGCACGCCGGCTGATTTATTGGAAAGCGTGCAGCGCGGGATCGATATGTTTGACTGTGTTATGCCTACGCGCAATGCGCGTAATGGGTTTTTGTTCACGAGCCGTGGCGTCTTAAAACTACGCAACGCGCGGCATAAAAATAGCACGGCGGTCGTCGACGAAAACTGCGATTGTTATACCTGCCAGAACTTCACGCGCGCCTACCTACATCATCTTGATAAGTGCAATGAAATCTTGGGTAGCCAGCTGTGTACTATTCATAACCTACGTTATTACCAGAACCATATGTCGGCGATTAGAATGGCTATTGAAACCGACACGCTCGCGCAATTCTCGGCGGCTTTTTACGACGCGCAGGCAATCGGTGTTTAATATATGCGTTAAAATGCGGTTTAGTGTTGACGGTATCTAAGGGAGTTCAAAAAGATGAAATATGCATTGGGTGAGCGCAAAGTAGTACTCGAGGGTGACGGCCATTTTATTGCTCCTAACGCCGCCGTCATTGGTGATGTGTGCCTAAAGTCTGGTGCCAGTGTCTGGTTTTCGGCCGTGATTAGAGGTGATGTTGAGTATATAGAAATAGGTGAGGGCGCTAACGTGCAAGATGGTGCGGTATTACACGCCGACCCAGGTACCCCATGCATTGTGGGCCCTAATGTCACTATTGGTCATAATGCGATGGTGCACGGATGCACTATTGGCGCAGGCAGCTTGATCGGTATCAATGCGGTTGTGCTCGATGGTGCGGTGATTGGCAAGCATTGTTTAATTGGCGCTAATGCACTGGTTACAGCGGGCATGCAGATCCCAGACGGATCACTCGTGCTGGGCTCTCCTGCGAAGATCAAGGCGATGCTTAGCGATGAGCAGCAGGCCGCTATGGCGATGGGCGCAGCGCACTATGTAGAAAATGCACAGCACTTTAATGCGCAGTTGGAGGTTATGCCGTGAATCAAATACCAGCGTCCCCATGCGTTTCGATTTGTGCACTGAATGAAGATGATGTGTGTACGGGTTGTTACCGCACTGCGGTCGAGATTACCGACTGGTTTATGGCCGATGAAGCGCGTAAAAGTGCCATTATTGCAGCGAGTAAAGTGCGCCGTGAACAGGCTGTCTCAATCAGGTTGGATTAGCTGCCCAGATCATAGTTCCGGCTTTGAGTCGTCGGTCTTGTTAGTGCTAGGCGCAATACGTATGCGGCTAATGAGGTTGCCCTCAAGCGCCTCGACCTCCAGTAGGTAGCCTGGAATTTTAACGGCCACAGGGCCGCTGGGAAAAGCCTCAAGCGCTTCAAGGGCTAAGCCGCTGAGTGTTTTTGGCCCATCCGTTGGCAGATTCCAGTGTTTTTGACGATTCAGGTCTCGGATGCTGATCGTACCTGAGCAGACGCTGCTGCCATCTCCCTGAGGCAAAACCTCTTCATTGTCCTCGATGAGATTAGAGGTGAACTCACCAACAATTTCCTCAAGAATATCTTCAAGTGTTGCCAATCCAATAACATCACCATATTCATCAACAACGATCCCCAAACGCAATTTCTTTTGTTGAAACTGCAGTAGTTGGGTATGTAGTGGTGTGTTCTCAGGAATGAAATAAGGAGACTCCATTTCGGCCTTTAGCGCGTCGCGGTTTAAACCCTGGCCATCTAAAACACGGCTCAGGTTACGCAAATGTAAAACGCCTTGAATATTATTGATATCTTCGTGCCATACAGGGAGCAACGTATGCGTACTCTCTTGAAGACGCTGTAACAGTGTTTGATCATCATCGTTGAGATCAATACCGTAAACCTCATTGCGCGGCACCATGATGTCATCCACGGTGACCTGCTCAAGATCTAGGATATTGACTAACATCTTCCGGTGGCGGCTTGGAATCATCGACGATGATTCAGTCACAATGGTTCTTAATTCCTCTTGTGAGAGCGTCTCGCTGTTGGCTTCGTCAGGGCGAAACCCCATCAGTCGGAGAATACCGTTGGTGATACTGTTGATGGCCATCACTAGTGGCATCAGTACGCGCATCAGTGGCAACAGAATAAAACTGGCAGGAAAGGCCACTCTTTCAGGGTGGAGCGCAGCAATCGTCTTCGGCGTGATTTCTGCAAAAATTAATATAACGATGGTCAGCAGTACGGTGGCGATGGCGATACCGGCATCTCCGTACAGACGAATTGCAATGACGGTGGCGATCGCCGAAGCCAAAATATTGACGAGATTATTGCCGATTAATATTAGGCCAATAAGTCGGTCTGGGCGCTCGAGTAGCTTGCTTGCGCGGCCAGCGCCACGATGCGACTGGCTACGTAGATGTTTTAGCCGATATCGATTGAGCGACATCATGCTGGTCTCTGAGCTTGAAAAGAACCCAGAAATCAATATTAAAAAGAAAAGTGTAGTAAAAAGCAGTCCCAGCGGGGCGTCGTTCAATGTAGGCATGCGCCTGTTTTATTGATGAATCAAAATGGTGGAGAAAAAATCGCTCAGATACAACCCCTGATTGACAATAGCACCATGCGTTTAGCTCTGCTGTAACAATAGCTCTAAAACGAGTTTAGAGCCAAAAAACCCTAATGTTAGTAAGGTAAAGCCGGTCAGTATTAAACTGACTGCCGTCTTGATCCGCCAGCCGCGAATCCAATGTGCCGTGAGCATTACAATAAATACCAGCCAACTGACTACTGTTAGAACAGTTTTGTGGATTAGATGTTGCGCGAATAGATCGTCGACATAAAGTACGCCACTGATGATTGCGAGCGTTAAAATTGCGACGCCTGCTATAGCGAGCTCCCAGAGCATCGACTCCATGCGCTCCAGTGGCGGCAGCAGTTTCACCACACCGCGGAACTGATGGGCTCTGAGTTGCTTGGACTGAACGGCGACAATAATAGCTTGTAAGGAGGCGAGCGCCAGAAGAGCGTAGGCGATGAGTGATGCCGAGACGTGAATTAAAACACCTTGATCAAGCCCGATTAGTGGTTGCCCAGTTGCCGGTGCAAAAGTGCTGACCAATACCGATAGCGCGGCAAAGGGGAACATCACGATGAGCAGCATGTGTAGCGGTCTAATAATTAGCATGCCTAAGCTGGTCACAGACATCACCAGGAAGATCAATGAGGCAACGCGATAGAAGCCCAAGTTCCAGCCGCTTTCTATGCTCAAGGTCAGCGCGACGTAACTGTGTGCAATCAGTGCAAAAGTCGCCAATAGGGTAACGCTGCGATCCGCTTTTTGGCTTGTCATCTCGAGCTGGAATAGCTGGCGACCAGCCGCGAGCAGATATAAGACTGCGGCGGCGATCGCCAGTGTTGAAACTAGTAATGTCGGTTGTGTGTACAAATTGAGCTTCCGCTTCGTCTTTGTGTCATTGGGTGTCAGCGCCTATACACGTATACTACGCCTTTATGGATGTTTTGAATGCCCCAAAACAACGGTGGCGTAATGAGGTGACATGTTTGAAGGTTTAAGCCAGCGGCTCTCTGCCAGCCTGAAGTCGATGTCGGGTAAGTCTCGTCTGACTGAGGACAATATTCGCGACACTTTGCGCGAAGTGCGTATGGCGCTGCTTGAAGCAGATGTGGCGCTGTCGGTCGTTAAGTCGTTTACCGAGGCGGTTAAAGTGCGTGCGGTGGGTGCTGAGGTAGCGCAGAGCCTTACACCGGGCCAGGCTTTCTTGAAAATTGTCCAAAGTGAACTTGAGACAACCATGGGGTCGGCGAATGAGACGCTTAATCTCGCCACTCAGCCCCCTGCGATTATTATGGTTGCTGGGCTTCAGGGTGCGGGTAAAACGACGTCAGTTGCCAAGCTTGCGCGCTATCTCATTGAACGCGAAAAGAAAAAGGTCAGCGTTGTCAGTGCCGATGTTTATCGCCCGGCTGCCATCAAACAGCTCGAAACCTTGGCCGCAGAAGTCGGTGCCCGCTTTGAACCCAGTCATGCGGATGAAAAACCGGTAGATATTGTGAACCGTGCTTTGGCATCGGCCAAAGTATCATTTAGTGACGTGTTACTCGTTGATACCGCAGGCCGACTCGCGGTTGACGACGCCATGATGGCAGAGATTCAGGCACTGCACGCCGCTGTCAATCCGATCGAAACCCTCTTTGTTGTCGATGCAATGACGGGACAAGATGCCGTAAATACGGCCAAGGTTTTCGGTGAGACCCTGCCACTGACGGGCATTATTTTGACCAAGGTTGATGCCGACACCCGCGGTGGTGCTGCGCTGTCCGTCCGCGCGGTCACTGGCAAGCCGATTAAGTTTTTGGGGGTTGGTGAGAAGACCGATGCGCTCGACCCGTTCCACCCCGATCGATTGGCCTCCCGAATCTTGGGAATGGGCGATGTCCTCACGCTGATCGAAGAGGCCGAACGCAAGGTCGACAAAGTTAAGGCCGAGAAGCTGGCCAAAAAGGTCCAGAAGGGCGGACGCTTTGATTTAGAAGACTTTCGTGATCAGCTCCAACAGATGCGCAATATGGGTGGTATTTCATCCATGCTCGATAAGTTACCCGGTATGGGTGGTATGGCGCAGATGGCCGAGCAGAAGGTCGACGTTAAGCAGTTCGCGCGAATGGAGGCAATAATTGGCTCAATGACGCCAGAAGAGCGACGAAAGCCAGATTTGATCGCAGGGTCACGAAAACGACGAATTACGTTGGGTTCTGGCACTCAGGTGCAGGATTTAAATCGTTTGCTCAAACAGCACAAACAAATGCAAAAGATGATGAAGAAAATGAAGGGCGGTGGCATGCAAAAAATGATGCGTGGCATGGGTGGCATGGGCGGTATGGGTGGCATGATGCCGCCTGGTGGTGGTCTGCCACCGGGTGGTTTTCCGCCACGATGATTAGTCATTGGGCTCTTTTCAATGCGGGCTTGTTCATGTATGCTCCGCCTCCTTTATTTCGGGCTTCTTATGCATACGCAAACGAGCTTCCGACAAATATTTATTGAGGAATTAAGAAGATGGTAGTTATTCGCCTTTCTCGTGGTGGTGCCAAGAAACGTCCTTTTTATCATGTGACTGTGACTGATAGTCGCAACGCTCGTGATGGCCGTTTTATTGAGCGCGTTGGCTTTTTTAACCCGATTGCTCGTGGTCAAGAAGAGCGTTTGCGTCTAGATCGCGATGCTATTGCGGCTTGGGTTGCTCAAGGTGCGCAAGTGTCGCCTCGCGTTGCTTCATTGATGAAAGAAACGCCGGCGACTGCTGAAGCCGCTTAAGGCGGACTTTGCTGGTCGGTCAGGAGAGCTGGTTTTGTCAGAACGCCTGACTGTCGCTGAAGTGGTTGGTGTCTACGGCATCAAAGGTTGGATTAAAGTCCGGCTTTTGGTTGAAGACGCGAAGACGCTGACAGAGTTTAAAGGCCTGGTGATTGCACCTGGCCCGCGGATGAATCCTAATGATTTGTCGCGTGAGATAAAATTAAAGGTAGTGCGCCCACAGGGTAAGGGATTTGTTGCCCAGCTTGCGGGTGTCGATGACCGTAATGTGGCTGAAAAATTGGTGGGCTCAGTACTTACCGCGCCGGCAGAGCAGTTGCCGCCGACTGAGGTCGACGAGTACTACTGGCGAGACTTACTCGGTTTGACAGTTCACTGTATCGAGGACGGTCGTGAAAGCTGCTTAGGTGTGGTGGATTATTTGCTCGACACCGGTGCCAACGATGTTTTGGTGATCAAGCCGAGCGATGACAGCGTCGATGATAAGGAACGCTTGGTTCCTTGGATCTTGGGCGATGTCGTCACCAAGGTTGACTTGGTTGCTCGAGCGATTTGGCTCGATTGGTATGTTGATGAGTAGGTCGCTGCTTAGGCCTCTCGTTTGTGTTTTAGATGTTGTCAGGGTGGGACACTGCTGATGGATCATCAAAATGATCTGATGCGTTTAGGTGTTATCACACTGTTTCCTGAAATGTTTGTGGCGTTAACCCAATGGGGTGTAACGGGGCGAGCATTCCAAGATATGCGGTGCGAATTGGGTTTGTTTAACCCTAGAGATCACGCCGTTGATCGTCACGGAACTGTTGATGATCGGCCTTATGGCGGCGGGCCAGGCATGGTGATGAAGCCTGAGCTGCTGGCGGCGGCGCTAGCTGACGCGAAAGCGTCGGTCGGTGATGACGCGTTAGTGATTGCTATGTCGCCACAAGGCAAGGTCTTTAGCGATGCGAAAGCGCGCGAACTGGCCAGCGCCCCTGGGTTGATTTTGGTTGCTGGGCGTTATGAGGGAATTGACGAGCGCTTTATTGAAGCCTCGGTAGATGAAGAACTGTCGGTTGGCGATTATGTTGTCAGCGGTGGAGAACTACCTGCGATGATGGTGCTAGATGCGGTCATCAGGCAGATGCCAGGTGTGCTGGGTCATGCCAATTCAGCTGCAGAAGACTCTTTTGCAGATGGCTTGCTAGATTGCCCGCACTACACGCGTCCCGAGATATACGAAGGGCGCGTAGTACCTGCGATATTATTGAGCGGTGATCACGGCGCAATTGAGCGCTGGCGGCGTGCACAATCGTTGCGCCGAACATTGGATCGAAGGCCCGATCTGTTTGAAGGTCGGGGTTTGGCTGCTGAAGAACGTCAATTGCTGAAGGAATGGCAGTTGCTGTATTCAGGAGAGTAATTGGAAGAAGAACATACCAATGTTCTTTGGTAATGATTTTTTAAATGCGACGTGAGTCGCCGTGGCGCTTAGCGCAACGTTTCGACTGGAGAGTGTGATGAACACCAATAAAATTATCTCTGAGCTCGACGCAGAGCAGATGACTAAAGAGATTCCTGATTTCAGCCCGGGCGATACCGTGGTTGTGCAGGTCAAGGTAAAGGAAGGTGCCCGTGAGCGTTTGCAGGCTTTTGAAGGTGTTTGTATCGGTAAGCGTAATCGCGGGCTGAATTCTGCCTTTACGCTGTGCAAGATTTCTCATGGTGTTGGCGTCGAGCGTACCTTCCAGACTTACAGCCCGTTAATTGCCACTATATCGGTCAAGCGTCGGGGCGATGTTCGCCAAGCTAAGCTGTACTACTTGCGCGAGCTTAGTGGTAGGGCTGCCCGAATCAAAGAAAAGCTGTCCAACTAAATACCACCCGGCGGGCAACGACCCTAGTTCCTCCGCCAGTGTAGTAATAGTTGCAAGCAAAAAAGCGCTCATCATGCGATGCATGATGGGCGCTTTTTATTGCTTAACGGTGATCGCTTCCACCTAGAAAATTGGCGTGCGACTGGCGCCGATCAGACTACATGTCCCTGTCCACGTGCTGACCCGCTAGTCCATGGGTTTTGTTTGCATGTCCTAACTGTTTGCTCAGCATGCTAACGATTGCCTATGTTACCCCAGTCAGTTCAGCGCGAGTTCATGAGCATTCGTCAACGGCAAGTCGCGCTTTTCCAGTCATGCCATGACCCGTCTATACCCGTACTGGCGCGACTTCAATCCGATTTATCTGTTGCCTTTTGCACAAGTATTGAATCGGTTAGTGACGCAAGTCGACCTGCATGGCAAAGCGGCTTAATTGTTATTGTTGCGGACCTATCTTCCGGCGCATGCGCGCTTTTTTCTACGGCACCTCCGAGCGCAGGTAAGTGGGTTATAGCCCAATGACCGAGGTACTGTAGCAATTTTTACTATCACCCCGATAGTGATTGATGCGGGCTGTATAGCGGGTGATGATACGCTGCGGGTTAATCATCTAGATTAGCGGTTCTGGAAGGACTGATTCATGAAGATGCTTAAAGAAATTTTGCCAGGGTTAGCGCCATCTTCACGGCTCAGAACCGGGGGGCGGGCTGATTACCCCGCCGTATCGACGGATGTCTAATACTAGCCAGCCGGGGGTTGTCTCCTCGGTTGTCGTTGACGCCTTTGTCGATGCCATTTGGATGGAACGTGGGCTGAGCGATAACACCTTGGCGGCCTATCGCCGAGACCTTGCGCAGTACGAATTCTGGCTGGTAAGTCACAAGCATACAGATTTACTCGCCGCCGACAGCTCGGCTTTGCAGGCTTACCTCGGCCATAAACTTACGCAGGGTGAATCACCGCGCTCCGCTGCGCGCTTTATGTCTAGTGCGAGGAGCTTTTATCGGTATTGGCTCCGAGAGGGTCGTATTGAGCAAGACCCTACTCAGTTTGTCGACAATCCTAAACTGGGCCGTCCGCTGCCAAAATCTTTATCTGAAGCAGAAGTTGAGCACTTGTTGGCGGCGCCAGATTTAGATGACTTCATCGAGCTGCGCGATCGCACGATGCTTGAATTACTCTATGCATGTGGCTTGCGCGTATCGGAGCTCATCGAGTTGACCCTCAGTCAACTGAGTATGAATCAGGGTGTCATTAAGGTGCTGGGGAAGGGTAGTAAAGAGCGTCTGATTCCCGTCGGGGAGGAGGCATTAGACTGGATTACGCGCTATATGCGGGATTCTCGCCCCGAATTATTGCAGGGCAGGCCTAGTGATGTGCTTTTTCCATCAAAACGAGGTCGGACAATGACTCGCCAGACCTTCTGGTATCGCGTTAAACTTTACACCCAGCGCGCTGGCATCCAAACACACATCTCGCCGCATACATTACGACATGCGTTTGCAACCCACTTGCTCAATCATGGTGCGGATTTACGAGTTGTGCAGATGCTGCTTGGGCATAGTGATCTGACTACAACACAGATCTATACCCACGTGGCGAGACAGCGAATGCAGGAACTGCATGCGCTTCACCATCCGCGTGGCTAGCACAGTGTAAGTCTCACAAGACAACGGAGTTATTGATGAAATATCTGAAACGTCTAATTCGCTGCGAACTACGTAATTTGCGTAATCGTCGTATTGTAATGCTTAGTCTAGTCGCAATCGGGTTAATACTCAGCGCAGTGCTGCGCGCGGAAACCGACGCCGCAAATCCCTATAAATCATTAGAGACTAAGCTGAACGCGGCGCTATCGATGAACTCAGCGATGCCGATCGTTGTTGAGTCTGTCTCTGAAACAGCGAATGGGGCGCTGTTAGAGGTGCGCTTGCAAAATGACTTACTGGTCTACGCCACGGCAAGCGGTGATTTTTTTGTCGTTGGTGATCTCTATGCAGTCGGTAAGCAAGGGATTAGCAACGTCACCGAGGTTGGGCGTCAGGGAGATCGCAAGGCGGTGATCGACGCAATACCCGTTGCCGATATGATCGTCTACACACCCGAGGGTGAGGTGCGCGACTACGTTACAGTCTTTACTGACACCACCTGCTTTTACTGTCAGAAGCTGCACCGCGAAATTGACGAGCTCAATAAACTGGGTATTGAAGTGCGGTACTTGGCTTATCCTCGTGCAGGCTTGGATTCCGATGGTGCAAAGCAGCTCACAACCGCGTGGTGCTCGAAGGATAAACAGACCACGCTGACCAAACTGAAGGACGGTGTAAAGTTGCCGTATAATTTGTGTCAAGACGCGCCTATTGCCGAGCAATTTGAACTGGGGGCTAGCTTGGGTGTGCGCGGCACGCCAGCTATTTTCACGAGTACGGGTCAATTGATTGCCGGTTATCAACCCGCTGCGGAGCTCGCCAAAGCAATAGGCCTGAATTGAACGGGCTAAGTCACTGACTCGGAATAACTACCCTTAACTAATTATCACGTTTCTCTCAAGCTGTAGATTGGAGCCTTTAATACCGTGAATCACAATTTTCAACGCATAGAGCGTCTTCCTCCTTATGTCTTCAATATTATTGGCGAATTGAAGACGGCAGCGCGGGCGCGTGGTGAGGACATTATTGATTTTGGTATGGGTAATCCTGACCAGCCCACACCGCCGCATATTGTCGATAAGATGCGCGAGGCGGTGATGCGAGGAGACACGCATCGCTACTCACAGTCAAAGGGTCTGCCGCGTCTGAGAAAGGCAATTTGCGATTGGTATCAGCGTCGTTATGACGTCACTCTTGATCCTGACAGCGAAGCCATCGTGACGCTGGGATCCAAGGAGGGTTTAGCCCACTTGGCGTTGGCCACGACGGGTACCGGCGATTCGATACTGGTTCCCAATCCGTCTTATCCAATTCATCCTTATGGTTTTGTGATTTCAGGTGCCGATCTTCGTCATGTGCCGATGACCGACGATGAAGATACATTTTTTACTGAACTTGAAAGCGCCATTCGCAACACCTACCCCAAACCTAAGATGTTGGTGTTGAACTTTCCATCTAACCCAACCGGTCATTGTGTTGACTTAAGTTTTTTTGAAAAAATTATTGCGATGGCGAAACAGGCGGGCATCTGGGTTGTGCATGATCTCGCCTATGCTGACCTGTGTTTTGACGGCTATGTGGCGCCCAGTATTTTGCAGGTGCCTGGTGCGCGTGATATCGCAGTCGAGTTTTATTCGCTGTCCAAAAGCTACAATATGCCTGGTTGGCGCGTGGGATTTTGCTGCGGTAACCCAGAGTTAATAGGTGCGTTAACGCGCATAAAATCTTATTTGGATTACGGTATTTTCACGCCGATACAAGTGGCGGCCATCGCTGCACTTGAAGGTGATCAGCAGTGTGTGGCCGATATTTGCGACATGTATCGCATGCGACGTGACGTGCTTTGTGAGGGACTGAATGAGGCGGGCTGGCCAGTCACGCCACCCAAGGCAACGATGTTCGTTTGGGCGCAGATACCACAGAAATTTCGTCACATGGGATCGGTTGAATTCAGCAAATTACTGTTAAATGACGGCGGCGTTGCCGTGTCCCCTGGCATTGGTTTTGGTGAGTATGGTGAGGGTTATGTGCGTTTTGGCTTGATCGAGAACGAGCATCGTATTCGCCAAGCGCTCCGTGGTATTAAGCGAGTGTTGCGCAGTGACCCACCGCAGATGACTGGAGAAGACTGATGCGTGGCTTAGTAAAGGTGGGTGTTTGCGGTTTGGGCACTGTTGCCAGCGGTGTAGTAAATATTTTCGCTGATAATGGCGGGCTTCTAGGACAGCGCAGCGGGACTGATGTTCGGCTAACACACATTGGTGCCAGACGGGATAATCCGCTCTGTGATGTCAGTGCTTTGTCGGTGAGCCGAGATGTTTTTGATATTGCGCGCGATCCAGAGGTCGATGTTTTAGTGGAGTTGATCGGCGGTACTACGGTTGCCAAAGATCTTGTTGAGACCGCGTTGAGTCATGGCAAGCATGTAGTCACGGCGAATAAAGCGCTCATTGCTGAGCACGGTAACGCACTTTTTGCTTTGGCCGAATCAAAGGGCTTGGCGCTGCGTTTTGAGGCGGCGGTCGCCGGTGGCATACCCATAATTAAGGCACTGCGCGAGGGCTTGGCAGCGAATCGTATTTCGGCTCTGGCAGGTATTATCAATGGCACAGGGAATTTTATTCTCACCGAAATGGCTGCGGCAGGTCGCAGTTTTGAAGATGTTCTTGCTGAAGCGCAGGCGCTGGGTTATGCCGAAGCCGATCCAACCTTTGATATCGACGGTACAGATGCGGCGCATAAGCTGGTCATTCTTGCATCGATTGCTTTTGGAGTACCACTTGCGATCGATGCGCCTTTTAAAGAAGGTATTGATTTAGTTTCTGCCAAGGATCTCGATTACGCAGCGGAATTAGGTTATCGCATTAAACACCTAGGGATAGCGCGTTTAGTGGGTGATCGTATTGATTTACGGGTGCATCCCACACTCATTCCAGTGGGCAAGCTTATCGCCACGGTCGACGGGGTATTGAATGCAATTATGGTGCAAGGTGACGCGGTTGGTGAGCTGCTACTCATCGGGCCCGGTGCGGGTGGCGCGCCGACGGCCTCTGCGGTATGTGCGGATATTGTTGATCTTGCCCGAGAGCTCGGCGCAGACCAGCACTGTGTAATTCCGCCTTTAGGCGTACCCGCCTCAAATTTGATCGATCGTGAATTGGTGCCAAAGGATGCGGTTGAGAGCGCATGGTATTTGCGTTTAATGGTCGATGATAAGCCGGGTGTTATGGCTGACATCACGCGGTTGTTGGGCGCAGAAGGTATTAGTATTGAATCATTAATTCAGAAACCACCTCGATCTGCTGAGGTAGAGGTCCCCGTAGTTATATTGACTGATCGTGCAACGGGCTATGCCATTGAGCAGGCCGCGTCTAATATTGCAGCATTACCTGCGGTACGCAGTGATTTAGCCAAACTGCGTGTTGAAAACTTTCAAGGGAGTTAACTGGTGGCAATCCGTTATATCAGTACCCGTGGGCAAGCGCCGACGTTAAATTTTGAAGAAGTGCTGTTGGCTGGCTTGGCATCGGACGGTGGATTGTATGTGCCTGAGCAATTGCCCAGCTTCAGTCGAGATGAAATCGCTAGTTGGCGGGGAAAATCCTACAGCGAACTCGCGTTTACGCTGCTGTCTCCCTTTGTTGAGGGCAGTATTCCAAGCGATGATTTTAAAACGATTATTGACGATACCTACGCCGCATTTCGCCACAATGCCGTCGCACCGCTGGTGCAGCTGGACCATAATCAATGGGTTTTGGAGCTGTTTCATGGCCCTACGCTAGCCTTCAAAGACTTTGCGCTGCAGCTGTTAGGGCGCTTGTTGGACTATGTGCTCGAACGACGTCAACAGCGAGTTGTTGTAATGGGTGCCACCTCAGGTGATACGGGCTCAGCCGCTATTGAAGGCTGTAAGCGCTGTAAAAACGTCGATATTTTTATTCTCTATCCGCACAACAATGTCTCTGATGTACAGCGACGACAGATGACCACTGTGACGGGTGAGAATATTTATAATATTGCCATCGAGGGCAACTTTGATGATTGCCAGGCGATGGTCAAAGCGAGCTTCGTGGCCGCGCCATTTCTCCCCGGTGATCGGTCGCTGGTGGCGGTGAACTCTATTAACTGGGCGCGCATCATGGCGCAAATTGTCTACTATTTTTACGCAGCGTTAGCCTTAGGTGGTCCCGATCGTCCGGTGAACTTCTCAGTGCCAACCGGCAACTTTGGCGATATCTTTGCCGGTTACTTGGCGAAAAAGATGGGGCTGCCAATTGATCGCTTGGTGATTGCAACTAATCGTAACGATGTTTTACACCGTGTATTAACCACCGGTACGTATGCGAAGCAGAGCCTAGAGAAGTCGCTCTCGCCCAGTATGGATATTACGGTCTCCTCGAACTTTGAGCGGCTGATGTTTGACTTGTACGATCGTGATGATAAGGCCATTTCGGATTTAATGACGCGCTTTCAACACGGCGATATTGATTTGAGCGAGGTGGCAATGTCTGAGGCGCTGTCGCTGTTTTCAAGTGCACGTATCGACGATGATGAGACGTGTGCCGAAATTTCCAGAGTTTGGGCATCTTGTGAATATATGCTCGATCCACACACTGCCATTGGCACTAAGGCAGCGCTTGATTGCATAGTTGATGGGGATCATCCCATGGTCACATTGGCGACGGCGCACCCGGCCAAGTTCCCCAATGCGATTAGTGATGCAGGACTTTCTAGCGCGCCAGTGTTGCCCGCACATCTTGCAGACTTGTTTGATCGAGAGGAGCGCTTTACTGTGCTCCCTAACGATTTGGCAGCAGTTCAGGCATTTATTGCCGATCACTGTGCCCGCTAATGCGGCCGCATATTAAGCAGCGATCCATCTCCTCCGCCGCGGCACTGGCCGGTGCGGGTGTACCACCGCTGTTGCAGCGTATTTACACAGCTCGGGGTATTAGTCAGCCCCATGGACTTGATTTAAGTCTACAGAAACTCTTGCCACCCACCGCGATGAAAGGTCTGAAGCAGGCCGCTGAGTTACTCGCTGACGCCATCGAAGGTGAAGCGAGCGTCGTCATTGTCGGTGACTTTGATGCAGACGGTGCGACGAGCAGTGCCTTGGCCGTTTCAGTCCTTCGCCAAATGGGGCTGTCGCAAGTCAGTTACTTGGTGCCGAATCGTTTTGAATTCGGCTACGGATTAAGCCCTGAAATCGTCGGCATCGCCGCGGCACGACAACCAGATCTGATCGTCACGGTCGATAACGGTATTTCAAGCCTTGAAGGCGTTATCGCTGCGCAGGCACTTGGCATCAGTGTGCTAATCACCGACCATCATTTGCCTGGTGATGAGCTGCCTTCAGCGGATGTTATCGTCAATCCGAATCAGCCAGGCTGCGCTTTTCCAAGCAAGAATTTAGCGGGTGTTGGTGTGATGTTCTATGTGCTGACTGCCTTACGCGCCGAGTTGCGACAACGAAATTGGTTCGAGACGACCGGTATTGCGCCGCCTAATCTTGGCGATGCGCTAGATCTTGTCGCCTTAGGTACGATCGCCGATGTTGTGCCGCTTGATCATAATAATCGTATTCTGGTTGCTGCAGGACTTGCGCGTATCCGCAGTGGGCGTAGCCGCCCGGGTATTGAAGCATTACTCGAGGTTGCCGGACGTGATATGCGCAAACTCAGCAGTAGCGATTTAGGTTTTGCTATTGGGCCGCGACTGAATGCGGCGGGTCGTCTGGAAGATATGTCTATTGGTATTGAATGCTTACTTGCAGAATCAACATTTGCGGCGCGTCCGCTGGCAGAGCAGCTTTCAGACTTAAATCGAGAGCGACAGGATATTGAGCGGGGTATGTCGGAAGAGGCTCTGTCTCAGATGGCTTCTATTGATCTTGGTGATACGGCACTGCCCTTTGGCATCGTTTTACATGATCCCCACTGGCATCAAGGGGTCGTTGGTATATTGGCATCGCGTATACGCGAGCGTTATCACCGGCCGACAATTATTTTCGCCGATGCGGGTGAAGGGGAGTTGAAAGGTTCCGGACGCTCCCTGCCCGGCGTTCATATTCGAGATATTTTGGACCGCGTAGCCAGCCAGAACCCCGGTTTGGTCAACAAGTTTGGTGGCCATGCGATGGCGGCGGGTCTGACACTCGATGCAACACAGTTATCGACGTTTAGTGAGGCCTTTGATCACGCAGTCGCAGAGTCGCTAAAGCAAGTTCCCCCTGAGCTCTGCTACGACACCGATGGGGAACTCAGCGCCGCAGACCTCAGTCTTGTCACTGCAGAGCTTTTAGCCGCTGCAGGGCCCTGGGGGCAGCAGTTTCCGGAGCCTGCGTTTGAAGGCGTTTTCACTGTGCTCGAGCAGCGCATTGTGGGCGAAAAGCACCTGAAGTTAACGCTACAGTGCGAGCGAACAAAGATCGATGCGATTGCCTTTAATGTTGATCTTACACAATGGCCGGCGCCCTCTGTCACCGAGATTGGTGCGATATATCGTTTAGATATTAATGAATTTCGCGGCGATAGAAAGTCGCAGTTGATCATAGAAACGCTATGGGCTGTGCCTTAAAACCCAAGAACGTGGTCACTTATCCCTATATCGCGCACTTTCCGTTGGGAGTGCGCTGCTATAGACTCTGCGCCCTCAATTTTTTTTTGCGAAGTCATCATGCTTGAAGTTAATCCGCTCGTTCAGCAACTGAAAGATATCCGTGTACGGACCGACGTGCTTAGGGGGTATCTTTGACTATGTTGACAAAAAGGAACGTTTAGCTGAAGTCGAGCTGGAACTGGCTGAGCCGACGGTTTGGGATGATGCAGCGCGTGCCCAAGGACTTGGGCGTGAACGGGCATCACTGGAAAACGTCGTACAAACTATTGACACACTAGACTCCGGTACCGGTGACGCAGCCGATTTGCTAGACATGGCTGCGGTTGAAGACGATCAAGAGACTGTGGACGTGGTCGCTGCAGATATTCAGGCCCTGTCCTCTGCGCTAGAAGCACTTGAATTCCGCCGTATGTTTTCTGGCGAGATGGATCCTAATAACGCTTTCCTAGATGTTCAAGCGGGATCGGGTGGCACTGAAGCCCAAGATTGGTCAGAAATGTTACTGCGTATGTATTTACGCTGGGGAGAAAGCAAGGGCTTTAAATGCACCTTGGTTGAAGTCTCTGCCGGCGAAGTGGCGGGTATCAAAAGTGCGACGGTGCAGTTCGAAGGAGAGTACGCTTTTGGTTGGCTGCGGACTGAAACAGGTGTGCACCGACTTGTACGTAAGTCTCCTTTCGACAGTGGTAATCGTCGTCATACATCGTTTGCCTCGGTTTTTGTCTCGCCAGAAATTGATGACAATATTGAAATCGATATCAATCCCGCTGACTTACGCGTTGATACCTATCGGTCATCGGGTGCGGGTGGCCAGCACGTGAATACCACAGACTCGGCGGTGCGTATTACGCACGTACCTACTAATACTGTGTCTAGCTGTCAGACGGAACGCTCGCAACACCAGAATCGAGACAATGCGATGAAGCAGCTGCGGGCGAAGCTCTATGAGCTTGAAATGCTCAAGCGCAATGCCGAAAAGCAAGCAATGGAAGACAGTAAGTCTGATATTGGATGGGGCAGTCAAATTCGTTCTTATGTTTTAGATGACTCGCGCATTAAAGATTTACGTACGAGCGTTGAAACGCGCAACACGCAAGCGGTGCTCGACGGTGCTTTAGATCCCTTTATTGAGGCGTCACTTAAAAAAGGCCTGTGATAAACAGCAATTAGTGACGCCATTTACTTAACAGGAAATATTGAGCCCATCTAGTTTGGATGGCTCATGGAGGAAATCATGACCGATCAGGATCAGGTGCAAAATTCGGCCCAGCAAAACCCTGAAGAAAACAAATTGATTGCCGAGCGCCGTGCCAAGCTTACCGAGCTGCGCGAGCAAGGTAATCCATTCCCAAATGATTTCCGTCGCACGGCCATGGCGGGTGAGTTACAAAAGCAGTTTGCGGAAGACAGCAAGGTGGATCTTGAGGCCGCGGGTAATGAGTTTGCGGTCGCGGGTCGTCTTATTCGTAATCGTGGTGCATTTTTATTGATTCAAGATGGCTCCGACACCATTCAGCTCTATATTAATCGTGCCGAGTTAAGCGCCGAGTGTCTGGCCGCGATTAAGACTTGGGATTTGGGCGATATTGTTGCCGCTACCGGTCCGCTGCATCGAAGTGGCAAAGGCGATCTTTATATTAATATGCAGAGCGCTCGATTACTGACTAAAGCGTTGCGACCATTACCTGATAAGTACCACGGCCTTGCCGATCAGGAAATGCGTTATCGGCAACGATATGTCGACTTGATTGTGAACCCCGAGAGTCGTGAGATTTTTCGGATTCGTTCGGCAACCATTAGTTTCATTCGCGAATTCCTAAATCGTCAGGGATTCATGGAAGTAGAAACACCCATGATGCACCCAATACCGGGCGGTGCGGCGGCGAAACCTTTCGTGACGCATCACAATGCCCTAGATATGGATATGTATTTACGCGTTGCACCTGAGCTGTATCTCAAGCGTTTGACCGTTGGCGGGTTTGAGAAGGTCTATGAAATCAATCGAAATTTCCGTAACGAGGGACTTTCGACACGTCATAATCCCGAATTTACGATGCTTGAGTATTACTGGGCCTACGCGGACTATCGCGATGCCATGGATCTCACCGAGAACCTATTGCGAGAGCTGACCCAAACGGTTTTGGGCAGTACAACTGTGCAATATGGCGATCTAACTTTTGATTTTGCCAAGTCGTTTGATCGACTAACAATTGTTGAGGCAATTTTAAAGTACAACCCAAGGCTGACACTAGAGGATATCGGCGAGCGCGAGCGGGCGAGTAAAGTCGCCGCTGACCTTGGCATTGCTGTTAAACCAAGTTGGGGGCTCGGTAAAATTCAAATCGAAATTTTCGAGGAGACTGCCGAGGATAAGCTGGCTCAGCCGACTTTTATTACGGCCTATCCTACCGAGGTATCGCCCCTCGCGCGACGCAGCAATGATGACCCATCCGTGACTGATCGTTTTGAGTTTTTTGTCGGTGGACGCGAAATTGCCAACGGCTTTAGTGAGCTCAATGACGCTGAAGATCAAGCCGAACGATTCTTAGCGCAGGTCGCCGAAAAAGATGCGGGTGATGACGAAGCGATGCATTACGACCACGATTATGTCCGTGCGCTGGAATACGGTATGCCGCCGACAGCGGGCGAGGGTATCGGTATCGATCGGTTAGTTATGCTTTTAACCAATTCGCCTTCAATTCGTGATGTTTTGTTGTTTCCACACATGCGCGCTGAATAATTGGCGTTGCTTGTCAGCGTAAGTAACTTCCGTTGGCGTAGGCGCTAGGGCGATGCTATGCTTCCCCGAACTTATTCAGGGTAGCGCTGTGCCTCGATCTTATTTTTCATGTAGTGTCATTGCCGGCTTATTGCTGCCGCTTGTTGCTGGGTGTGCTTCGACGGCCCCCGAGCCTGTGCCGCCAGTACCGCCGGCTAATGAACTCAATCTGAATATGCTCGAGCCGCGAGCGGCAGCGACCGATTGCGATTGCGATGCCTTGGCGGTTTCGCAAGAGAACTACTTTGACCGTGGTGTGCGTGCCTTAACCGCCCGGGACTATGATCAGGCGATTATCTACTTTGAACGACATCGAGAGTTAGCAAGTCCAGAGGCTAAGCGCGAGGCGGATGTAGGTCTTGCCTTTGTGACGCTGCTGCGCCAAAAGTCGATGATCGCAAACGATGGATTCGTAGACGGGATCGACGAGCGAGCGGAGGTGATGATTTTGGCCTTGGCAGCAGTGCGAGCGCTTGAAGAGCAGATTGATACGATTAACGCACTCAATAAAACCCTCTCTAAAGATCTCGAGAAACGCGAAGATGCGCTTAAGCGCCTGCGCGATTTGACGTTAGGTCAAGAGGAAGGCGGACGGTAAATCGTGAACCTTCGTTGACAGCACTGTCGACTGTAATTTGCCCGCCGAGCATTTCACAAAACTCACTGACAATTGCCAAGCCAAGACCTGTGCCACCGTACTCCACACTGGTGCTTGCCTCGGCTTGCACGAAGGCTTCAAAAACACGATTTTGCTGATCGGCGGACATCCCTATGCCGGTGTCTGCGACTACAACCACCAACTCATTGCTTTCTTCGGTAGCAGATACTGAGATCGTGCCGTTTTCAGTGAACTTGCAGGCATTGCTGAATAGGTTGGTGATGATTTGTTGCAGTTTGGCTTGGTCTGTCACCATTTCAGGGAGTGTGTCGCTATCAATGTGCAGCACTAAAGTATTTTGTTTCTGTGATAGCAACGGAGACAGCGCATCACAGACTTGTACAATCAGTGCTGCCGGCTGGAATCGATCCAGGCTGATTTGCATTTTGCCGGTTTCGATTTTAGATAAATCAAGAATTTCGTTGATCAGCGTTAGCAGTTGACGACCTGACAAAATGATCGTGCCGAGGTCATGATGGAGTTGCTGCCGATTGAGTTCGCCAGGATCGCCAATTTCGTCCTGCAACATTTCACTGTAACCAATGATCGCGTTTAGCGGCGTCCGTAATTCATGAGAGACATTGGCAAGGAACATGCTTTTAGCGGCATTGGCGGCATCGGCATCTGCTTTCGCGTTTTGGACCTCGTCAATTGCATGTTCGAGTTTTCCTGACATGTCGTTAAACGTGTGTGCTAAATCTCTGATTTCTCCCGCATCTCGGCTCTCGTCAATCCGGTGCGTTAAATCGCCGGAACCAAAACGTTCAACGCCGGTCTTGAGTCTTTGCAGCGAGGCATTTGTACTGCGAATCAAACTGATCACAAGAATCATTGTAATGATGATCGAGCTGACAAAACCAATAACGGTAATGCGGTCAGTCAGGGAAATTGTGCGGTCAATAGCGTTCGAGCGCTGGACAGCTAAATAGGCTTGGCGTTGATCAAGTTCTTGCAGCCGTTGCTGTGTGTCGTTATACGAGCGGGGTGAATCTACGTCGAGGTTTGCCTCGGCGTTGTTATAGCTATCATAAAAGCTGCGCCACAAGATAAGCAGCTTGGTGGCACTATCGTGCAGACGTCGGTAGTAGTCTTCCGAGCCGTCGTTGCCTAGGCCGCCGAGCCGCCTTAATCGTGTCGTGATGATTTCTAGATCTTTGAGTGCAGTCAGTCGCTCGTTATCGCCAAGTGGCTCTTCGGTCGTTTCTCGCAGCGTAGCAAGCACCAAGACCTGCTGGCGCTGATTGTCTAAGCTTTGCTCAAGATCGGCGGTGAGCTGTGCAGCGTTCACTGCATCGCGATAAGCCACTAGGCTTTCGCTACGTGCAAAACTGCCCCAAACATGGGTGCCCACATTGACTGCGAATAACGTAAGAATTGCCGCGGATACGAGGTAAAGGCGAGCGCGTAGGCTGACAGTTGAGGGGCGGCGCATTAGCGTATCAGCCGCTGAATTTTGTCGAGTAGTTCGGGGAAATCGATGGGCTTAGTTGCATATTCATCACAGCCTGCATCGAGCGCCGTGTTACGGTCGCTATCCATCGCGTGTGCAGTAAGCGCAATAATGGGTATGTCACTGATATCCATATCTGCGCGCGCTTCTCGGACAGCTGTCCAGCCGTCCTTGACGGGTAGATTCATGTCCATGAGTACCAGTGCAGGCTTATGGTCACGCATTTTTTGCAGCGCTGTTTCGCCGTCGCCCGCACAAATTAACGCCATACCTGCACGAGTGAGCCGTCTGACCAGCATGTCTCGATTTAGTTCGTTGTCCTCCACGAGGAGCACCACACCTTGCCCCTCGCTCATTGACTTACTCCTAGAATTGGATGTACCACAACCATTTCTTCAATCCCTTTGACGGATAAGCTTCGGCGCTCACCTACGGTGTACACCTTAGGTAGTTTTGCAAGCGTGCTATCGGAAATGAGAATTTCGTCGGGCGCTGCGGCGTCCTCAATACGGGATGTGACGTTCATGGCATGCCCGACGAAACCATATTTTGCGCGTCTTTCCGATCCGATATTACCTGCCACTACCGACCCGGTATTAAGCGCCAGTGCCATTTTTAAACAGGGTAGGCCGTCTACTTCATTGGCAGCATTGATTTCGGTCATTGCCGCTTGCATGGCAATCGCGCAGCGCACCGCTCTGTCTGCGTCATCATCTGTTTTGCGCGGCGCACCAAAGACTGCGAGTACCGCGTCACCTAAAAATTCATCGATAGTGCCATTGTGCTCGATAATGATATCGGTCATGCGGCCCAGATACCGGTTGAGTAAACGCACCACTTGTTGTGGTGGCAGATGTTCACTGAGTGTTGTGAAACCGCGAATATCCGACATCATTATAGTGACTTCTCGCAAGTCGCCACCCAGCTCGAGTCCTTCTGGACTGGCAAGAATTTCGTCGACGATATCGTCGGAAAGATAACGGCCGAAGGTGGCCCGTATGAATTTCTCTGAGCGCTCTAATTGCAGCCGATATTGCGCTTCACGATCGTGCCAGCGCTTGCGTTCAATACCGGCGGCAATTCGCGCCTGCAGTAAAACCGGGTTGAATGGTTTTAGCAGGTAATCGTCTGCGCCTGCCTGTATGCAAGCAATAATTTGGTCCATATCTTGCCGACCGCTGATCATTACAACAGGTGTTGCGCGGAGCGCCTCATTGGCTTTCATTCGTTGCAGTACTTCTGCCCCCCCAATACCTGGCATCATCAGGTCGAGCAAAACAACATCTACGGCTAAAGTACCTAATAACTCTAGCGCTTCTTCGCCCGACTCGGCGGTCACAACTGTGTGTTTGTATTTACCCAGTAAGCGCGATACCAGCGCCCGATTTTCTGGCATGTCATCTACAGCGAGAATGACGCCGGGCTCGTTACTTTTAGATGTTACGAGCGGCGGATTAGTGTTTTTGATGACGGACTCGTTGCCTTCTATTACGGCATCGGGAGACGACAATACCTGTAAAAGCTCGGGCAATGTCTCAGCAATAGCAGGGTGCAGCTGTGTGCGATCTTCGTAGAGCATTTCGGCATAACCCCGAATAGCGCCGAAGATATTCATCAAATCATGTTGATCGTCGCTGCTGGTGCTGTCTTGTAGCGGCTTGATACGGTCCGCTGCCTCCAGAAGGGCGATAATATCTTGGTCAGCTGGTGGAGAGATCGATACGCTGCTGCGTGCAGCGACAGCTCGCAGTGGTGCTATGGCCTGCAAAATATGCATTGCCCAGCTTGCGGTCTCATCATGCATTTTTGTCAATGTTGTCCCCTTGCCCAGTTAGGCGTGTCGCCCAGCTGAATAGTATACCTATCACGCGCTGCAGAATCAGTTCGGAGAATGCATATCAGGGATAGTCGAGCACTCGATCTTGCGGTACCATCCTTATGTTACAGGCGCCAGCAAGGACACAAACGGTATGCTAGATCAAGTGGAAATATTTCACGGACTTTCAAACGAAGAACTCGCAGCCATGGAGGCTAGCAGTTCTACCCGCTCGTTTCCCAAAAATACGGTTGTTATTCACGAGAATGACTCAGCCGACTCGCTATTTGTTATCGAGAGCGGTCGTGTAAAAGTTTACTGCAGCGATAAAAATGGCAAGGAGTTTATTATGAACACCTTGGGTCCTGGCGATTATTTTGGTGAACTTGCACTGCTAGATGATTCGACACGCTCGGCATCGGTACGCACCGTCGAGAAAGCAGATTTTCGTGTGGTCATGAAGGCAGATTTCAATAGAGTATTGGATGATCATCCTAACATTACGCGTCAGCTGATCAGTAATTTGGCCGGCCGAGTGCGCAAGCTCACCGCTGACGTTAAGAGCTTGGCATTACAGGATGTCTATGGGCGCGTAGCGAATGTTCTGATGGATCTCTCAGAAGAACGTGGCGATGGTACCTTGTTCATTCCGGAGAAACTGACCCAGCAAGATATTGCCGATCGTGTTGGTGCCTCCCGCGAAATGGTGGCACGTATCCTTAAAGATCTGACGATCGGTGAATATATTCGCTTCGAAGGTCGCCATATTATTATTAATACGCGGCTACCTGCTAAATATTGATTGTTTATTCTTGATGACGCAGATTAGTCATCTTTCTGAGTCAGTGCGCGGTCTTCAATACGCGCACTGAGCTTACCTCTGGCGAGACGAATCGCTACAACACTGCCCAGGTCCATCTTATCGCTGTCTCTGATGACGCACCCTTGCGGATCAGTCACTATGGCATAGCCGCGCTCAAGTGTGCTCAGCGGACTTAACGACTCTAGTAAACGACGATTAGCGCGCAGTGCTTGTTGCTCGCGTTGTAAGCGTCCGGTTATGTGGCTGCTTAAAGTGCGTTGCAAGTTGCTGACATCGCGCCGTGCTTGAGTGAGCACCTCTGTTTGATGATGACGACTCAGTCGCGCTTTAAGTGTCTGTAATGCAACCGATGCGGCAGTAAGACGCGTACGTAGTTGCCTTTGTAGTTGTTGGTTAATTTGTGCCAGCTCTTTTCGTTGCTGTTGGAGTCGCGCTCCAGGCCAGCGCAGGCGGGCGCGAAGTTGTTTGAGTGACTGTTGCTCGCTAACCATACGGCGCTTGATCACCCGGCCCAACGTAAGCTGGGCTTGGTCGAATTTCTGCATCCAATCTTGTTGGTCGGTTGTGACCATTTCCGCGGCGGCGGACGGGGTAGGGGCTCGCAGGTCTGCCACAAAATCTGCAATAGAAAAATCTATTTCATGCCCAACCGCAGAGACAATGGGGAGTGCGCTAACCGCTATCGCTCGGGCCACAATTTCTTCGTTAAAACTCCACAAGTCCTCGAGAGAGCCGCCACCTCGGCCGACAATCAGCAGGTCTAGACATAAAGTCCCAGATTGCTGCAAGGTATTTGCTTGTTCAATTGCCTGGACTATCGCCGTCGCAGCACCTTTGCCTTGTACCGGCACGGGTAGCACGTAAACGGCTGTTCTCGGGCTGCGCCGCTTTAGTACGGTGAGGATATCTTGCAGTGCGGCACCGGTTGCGGACGTAATGATGCCGATAGATTGGGCGTCTTGGGGAACATTTTTTTTGCATTCCTGCGCAAATAAGCCCTCGTCTGCGAGCTGCTGTTTCAGACGGTCAAAGGCCAATTGCAGCGCGCCATCACCCGCAGGCGTCATGTGTTCGCAAATGAGTTGAAACTCACCTCGGCCTTCGTAAAGCGTCACCCGCGCACGAATTTTAACGACGTCGCCCTTGCCCGGATTAAAATTGACCCGTCCATTACTGCGTTTAAACATCGCGCAACGCACTTGTGCCCCCGCGTCTTTCAGCGTGAAGTACCAATGTCCGGAGCTCGCCGCTGTAAAGTCGCCGATCTCGCCTTCAACTTGCACCCAGTCAAAGTGTGTTTCCAGCAGTGTTTTAGCTTGCCGGTTGAGCTCACTGACTGAAAAGGTGTTTTTTTGCGGCTGGCTGGATATCACAAAGAAGCGTCCTTTTTGGCGTCCTTATTGGTGAGTTGGGCTCACTAACTTCGTTTGGCAGGGTCAAGAAAGTAAAAGCTTTAAATATTTACCATTTTTCACTAGAGCGCTATAATGGTGAGTTTACCAGACCCGAGGTAGCCGACGAGCACATTATGCTGAGAATAGCCCAGGAAGCTCTGACTTTCGATGACGTACTGCTTCTGCCTGGATATTCCGAGGTGGTTGCAAAGGATGTCTCGCTGGCCACCAAGCTCACACGGAATATTTCACTGAATATTCCATTGGTGTCCGCCGCTATGGATACCGTCACCGAATCTCGCTTAGCCATTGCGCTGGCACAAGAAGGTGGCATAGGCATCATTCACAAAAACATGACTATTGCTGAGCAAGCCGAGCAGGTAAAGCGGGTTAAAAAGTTTGAAAGCGGTGTGGTCAAAGACCCCATCACCATTCAGCAAACCGCCACTATTGCACAACTCATTGAGTTAACCAGCGGCAATGGTATTTCGGGAGTTCCGGTCCTAGATGGTCGCGACTTAGTAGGTATTGTTACCCGCCGCGATCTACGTTTTGAGACCGATACCAGCAAGACGGTGGCAGCGATAATGACGCCCCGCAAACAGTTGATTACTGTGGGTGAGGGCGCATCTTCGGCCGAAGTACAGCGTCTGCTGCATCAACATCGTATCGAAAAGATCCTAGTCGTGAACGACGACTTTGATTTACGCGGCATGATCACCGTTAAGGACTTTGACAAAGCCGAGAGCTTCCCGTTTGCCTGTAAAGACAGTCAGGGACGTTTGCGTGTCGGCGCATCAGTGGGCACTAGCCCAGATACCGATAACCGAGTTAATGCTTTGGTTGCGGCCGGCGTAGATGTGCTGGTCGTAGATACGGCTCACGGCCATTCCCGCAATGTTATTGAACGCGTGCGCAAGATTAAACAAGACCATCCTCAGGTCGATGTGATCGGTGGCAATATTGCTACGGGTGCGGCTGCATTAGCGCTCGCAGAGGCGGGTGCAGACGGCGTTAAGGTGGGTATTGGTCCTGGTTCTATCTGCACTACACGCATCGTCACAGGCACTGGTGTACCGCAAATCACCGCAATTTCTAATGTCGTTGAAGCAC
Source organism: uncultured Luminiphilus sp. (assembly GCA_963926325.1). GTDB lineage: Bacteria > Pseudomonadota > Gammaproteobacteria > Pseudomonadales > Halieaceae > Luminiphilus. Next base: position 25,460 of record CAWUXF010000097.1, read on the forward strand.
TAGAGGGCACTGGCATACCGCTCATTGCCGATGGCGGTATTCGCTTCTCAGGCGATGTTGCAAAGGCGATTGTGGCTGGCGCGCATGCAGTGATGATGGGTGGCATGTTTGCCGGTACCGAAGAGGCGCCTGGTGAGGTCGAGCTTTATCAGGGCCGCACTTATAAAGCCTACCGAGGCATGGGCTCGATTGGCGCCATGGCGCAAAAACAGGGCTCTTCAGACCGATACTTTCAAGACGCCAGCGGTGGGTCAGAGAAGTTAGTACCGGAAGGTATTGAAGGCCGCGTGCCTTACAAAGGACCCGTGTCAGCCATTATTCACCAACTTATGGGCGGCGTACGCTCTGCTATGGGTTATGCAGGTTCGCCTGATATTGACACCATGCGGACTCAACCAGAGTTCGTTCGTGTGACCACCGCAGGTATGTCTGAATCCCATGTCCACGACGTCTCCATTACCAAGGAAGCGCCTAATTATCCCGTTCGCTGAGGGCTCCGTGAGCACTGACATTCATCGGCACCGCATTCTTATACTGGACTTCGGTTCTCAGTACACACAGTTGATCGCCCGTCGTATACGCGAAGTGGGTGTATTTAGCGAAATTCATGCTTGGGATATGCCCGAGGCGGATATTCGCGCCTTTGCGCCAAGTGGCATTATTTTATCCGGTGGCCCCGAGTCGGTAACTGCGATGGATTCTCCGCGCGCCGCCGACGTGATTTTTGAACTGGATATACCGATACTCGGAATTTGTTACGGTATGCAAACCATGGCCGTGCAAATGGGTGGAGTTGTCCTGGGGTCGGATACCAGTGAATTTGGCTACGCGCAAATTCGCCGTACGGCAACAGGTGGATTGCTACACGATATTTCTGATCATTTGGACGATGGGGGTAATTTGTTACTCGACGTCTGGATGAGTCATGGTGACAAAGTCAGCACATTGCCACCGAATTTTGAGTGTATTGCTGCGACGGACAATTGCCCCATTGCCGGTATGGCGCACACCAGTAAACCTTGGTTTGGTATTCAGTTTCATCCGGAAGTGACGCATACCCTGCAGGGCATGCGAATTTTTGAGCATTTTGCATTAGAAATTTGTGGCTGTGAGGCCCTGTGGACCCCGGCCAATATTGTCAGCGATGCCATAGCGCGTGTAAACGCGCAGGTGGGTAGTGACAAGGTACTCTTGGGGTTGTCAGGCGGGGTCGATTCTTCCGTTGTTGCTGCGCTTTTACACAAGGCCATTGGTGAGCGGTTAACCTGCGTATTTGTTGATAATGGTCTGCTCCGTAAAAACGAAGGTGATCAAGTCATGGATATGTTCGCCCAAAACATGGGTGTGAAAGTTATCCGAGTCGACGCTGAAGCCCGCTTTTTAGGTAAGCTTTTGGGTGTCTCTGACCCGGAGGCCAAGCGCAAAGCCATAGGCGCGACGTTTATCGATGTGTTTGATGAGGAAGCCACTAAGCTGCAAGACGTTAAGTGGCTTGCACAGGGTACTATTTATCCCGATGTCATTGAGTCTGCTGGCTCTAAGACCGGTAAGGCCCACGTCATTAAGTCGCATCACAATGTCGGTGGCTTACCTGATGATATGGCGCTCGAACTCGTTGAGCCTTTGCGGGAGTTGTTTAAGGATGAGGTTCGCCAAATAGGTCTAGAGCTTGGCTTGCCTCGCGATATGGTCTTTAGACATCCTTTTCCTGGTCCCGGGCTAGGTGTGCGCATTCTTGGTGAAGTGAAAAAACCTTATGCCGAGTTATTGCGTGAAGCCGATGCCATTTTCATTGAAGAGCTTCGTCGCTCGGGTTGGTACGATAAAACAAGCCAAGCCTTTGCAGTGTTCCTACCCGTTAAGTCCGTAGGTGTTGTCGGTGATGGCCGCCGTTACGAGTATGTGATTGCTATTCGTGCGGTCCAGACCGTCGACTTTATGACCGCGCGTTGGGCGCATCTACCCTACGAGTTGCTCGAGACTGTCTCGAATCGAATCATTAATGAAATATCGGGCATCTCACGCGTCACTTACGATATCTCTGGAAAGCCACCGGCCACTATTGAGTGGGAGTAATCCTAGATATCGTGATTCGGAGATCTAAATAATGTTTGTCAAAACTAAAAATTTTAGTTCAGATAAACTGAGATAATTTCTATATCATCCATTCTGTTGCGCAGCTAAACGCATTTTCATGCGCAATGAATTTCCATCACAGTCCCAGTTCAGCGGCGTATTCATCGCGCATAATAAATTTCTGTAGTTTGCCGGTGACAGTCATCGGAAACTCGTCGACCAGCTTAATGTGTTTTGGCACCTTAAAATGTGTGATCTGACCGGCACAGTACTGCTGTAGTTCCGAGATTGTTATTGCTTCACCTTCTTTCAATTGAATCCATGCGGCCACTTGTTCTCCGTATTTTTCATCGGGGACACCAAATACCTGCACCTCTTGAACTGACGGATGACCATAGAAAAATTCCTCGACCTCTCTCGGATAAATGTTCTCACCACCGCGAATGATCATGTCTTTTATTCTGCCGGTAATTTTGACGAAGCCCTCTGTGTCCATTTCACCGAGATCACCAGAATGCAGCCAGCCATCTGAATCGATCGTGTCAGCAGTGCGTTCAGCATCTTCCCAGTAGCCCTGCATCACACCGTACCCACGTGAACACACTTCACCCGTTTCAGCTGTGGACGCTGTCGATCCATCCTCTCGTATGATTTTCATTTCCCAGTTGG
>CAWUXF010000098.1:0-9133 GCA_963926325.1 uncultured Luminiphilus sp.
AGACGACTGGTTTTTGGTTCAGGATAGTGCGTTTTTCCATATGTCCGACGGCAAGGTCTATGTTATTGACAGCAGCAAGGACACGGTGGGTGAGCAGGTCCAGGGTTTGTTCAATAACGCGATGATCGGCAATATTTTGCAGATGCCATCCCGTGGTGAAATCATGTCCATCGATACCTTTCATACGCGCGGAACGCGCGGCGATCGTATTGATGTTCTGACCATTTTGGATACGGTGAATCTCAGCGTTGTCGGTGAGGTGCTCTTACCCGGTGGCAAACGCTTTATGGGTATGCCCGAGCGCGTTGCTTTACAAGCGCTAAATCAAGATCGCTGGCTGGCAATATTTAATCTGAGTCCTTCAACCTCCGCCACCATTGTTGATTTGGACTCGCGGGAAATTCTTAATGAGATCCCACTCCCGGGTTGCAGTTTTATTTATGGATCCGGCGATATGACCTTCAGCTCGCTGTGCGCAGACGGTCGATTCCTGACCGTTGGCCTAGATGCTGATGGGATGGAGCTTTCTCGCGAGAGGAGTGAGGTGTTTTTTGACTCCGACGACAGTCCTATTTTTGAGCGTCCAGCACGTGTAGGCAGTATGGCCTATTTCCCCAGTTTTGCCGGTTTAGTGCATCCCGTGGCATTGCAGGGTAACGTCGCTCAACCCATGGCTCCCTGGCCTTTGTTTGGTGCTGGAGAGGAGGGCTGGGCACCCTCCGGCGTGGGTATCGATGGTGAAGATAACTTGGGCCGTATTTACTTCCTGATGAACTCTGAAGCTAATGGCGTCGATGGTATGCACAACGCCGGCGGCTCTGAAATCTGGGTATACGATCCTGATGCTCGCGCCCGAGTACTTCGGATTCCACTGAATGAGTGGGGCCTTAGCTTCGCTGTTAGTCGAAGCCCGGAGCCCAAAGTTTTAGTCACTAACCCAGTTGATATGAGCGTTGAGTTATACGACGGCTTGACTGGCGAATTTATCCGTAAAATTACCGGCTTTGGGCAGGAAACACCCTTGCTCATATACGGTGCAAAGTAAGTGTTGACGGCGCTATTTGTCATTGCATTGAGCTATCTAGCCTGTGTCATTTACCTGCAAGCAGGTTACGGTAAATTGTCCGAACCGGAACGCTACAGTGACGTTATCGCAGGGTATGTCCGCAGAAGAGTGAGCCGTGGGCTGATTCGCTGTTTGGGACTCATTGAAGTATTGATAGCCATAGCCCTTATTGTCCCTGTGACCCGAGCAATGGGCGCGTTATTTGCCGCATCGGTGTTTGCTGTCTACGCCGTGCTTATGGCAAGACGACTTCGAGAGGGTGGTTCCAGTATGCGCTGTGGGTGTGGTGGAGCCGGCTCGGAGACGCGTATCAGCTTTGAGATCGTGTTGCGCAACATAACGCTGGTATTGACCATGTTGTGGGTTGCAAGCGCCGCTACCCCGGAATCAATGCCTTTTGCCATTGAGGGAACGAGCGTGGCTTTCGGCGTTTTACTATGTCTCTGTTATCTTGCCGCAGATCAACTGATTGTGAATCGGCAAAAAATCCGAGGTGTACATTAATGGATTGGTTACTAGCATCAAATATCGCGCTCTGGTTTGCCTTGATTGTTATGGCGGTCATCAATTATGCCTTGATCCGTCAGGTGGGGGTTTTATACGAGAGAGTCGCCCCCGCTGGCGCTTTGATGGTCAATCGTACACTGGAGATTGGTCAAGCGGCGCCTATTTTAGAGGCGCTAACTATCGAGGAAGAACGCGTCTCGATTGGCGACACTACTGAACGCTCGCAATTACTGTTTTTTATGTCACCTGATTGTCCGGTCTGTAACGAGCTGACCCCGACCTTGTTGTCGGCGGCGAAGGCGGAAGGCGATTGGATTGATGTGATATTTGTCAGCGACGGTGATAATCAAGACCACCGTGGATACGCTTCCCGTAAGGGTATCTCACAACCCTATATTGTTAGTGAACAGATTGGTAAGAGCTACGGTGTTTCTAAGTTACCGTATGCGGTACTTATCGATGAGAACAGGCAGGTTGCTTCGATGGGTATAGTTAACTCACGAGAGCACATAGACAGCTTATTTGAGGCAAAAGAACGCAGCGTTGCCTCTATCCAAGAGTATATGAAACAGCGCGATGACGAGCGCTTTGTGGAGGTTAAATCATGATGTCTTTTCTCGATCGTCTTTTTGAGCAGAAAGCTCGGGGAGTGGCGCAGTCCTCATCTCGGCGAGGCATGCTTAAAAAATTAGGTGGCGCTTTGGCTGGGGTCGCAGCCGTGCCTTTGTTACCGGTTGCGCGTGCAGATCATCATGGTGGTCCAGCCCCAGAAAAGCCGCAAGAGCAGGGCAGCGATACGGATTGCGATTACTGGCGCTACTGTGCGATTGATGGTTTCCTTTGCAGTTGCTGTGGTGGTAGCGCCAGCTCCTGCCCGCCAGGTACTGAGATGTCTCCTGTGACATGGATTGGAACTTGTCATAACCCGGCCGATGGGCGCAATTACGTTATTTCATACAACGATTGTTGTGGTAAGTCTTCATGTGGTGCTTGCCTTTGTCAGCGTGACGAGGGTGATCGCCCGCCCTATCGACCTGATAAAACCAACGACATAAACTGGTGTTTGGGTACCGCCAGTGCGACCTATCACTGCTCTGCTGCAGTGGTCGTTGGGGTCGCGTTTGCGGAGTAAGGACATGGTCACCTTAGCGCTTCGCCAATGTGCGATAGCGCTACTTAGCCTGTCTGTGGTGCCGCTGGCCTTGTCGGCGAGCGCGGCAGAAGTAAATAAAGCGCGGGCGCTATACCACTATCAGATGTTTTGTCAGGGATGCCACACACCAGATGGCTCGGGCAATGGTGACATTCCCGCCTTGAAAGATTTCATGGGCTACTTTATGAATACGGATCAAGGGCGTGCCTTTTTGGTTCGTGTGCCAGGTTCGGCAACATCAAAGCTCGATGATCAGGAATTGGCCGAAGTATTGAATTGGTGCCTGGCGGAATTTGCCGGCGTCAGTTTGCCTGTGCAAGGCTACGCGCCTTACTCAGCAGCGGAAGTCAGCGTACTTCGCGCTGAGCCTTTAGAAGAAATAGAACAACATCGCGCGGCAGTGCTGTTAGATATTGTAAAACAAAGACAGCAGCCGGCACTATAGAATTGAGAGGTGACACAATGGGTAATGTTTTAAGTTGGGCGATGAGATTAGTGGCTACCGTCACATTTTGTGTGTTCTCGGTGTTCTCTTGGTCAGAGGAACCGGCAGCACTTGGAACCTGTATCGCATGCCATGGAAAGAGTGGAATGGCGGTGAGTGCTGAGTATCCAAATTTAGGTGGGCAGTATGAAGACTACCTCACGCTTCAGTTAACAAATTTCCGCATCGGTGATCGGCAGAATGCTGTCATGAATGGTATTGCTGCACAGCTAACCGACGCAGATATCGCTGAGCTTGCGGCATGGTTCTCCGCACAGCCGCACCACACTGCGGCGAATGGCGATGCCAAACTGGTTGAGGAGGGTCGCAATCGTGCGGCTTACTGTCATGCCTGTCATGGTATGCAGGGTCACCCGGTGGCGGAGGTTTGGCCGATATTGTCAGGGCAAAGTGCGCCCTATCTGGCTAATCAAATGGCAGGATATAAGCAGGGGACACGCCATCACCCGCTAATGGTGAATGTTGTACGTGACCTCAGCGCGCCGGCAATAGCAGCATTGAGTGCTTACTACTCGCAGCACATTAAGCCGGACTGAGACCAAGGTGCCAGAACGCACCGACTTTGCCCCCACACTGTCGCCTCGCTTTGCGGCGTATATACGCGATTTTTTAATGGACCGGGGCGTCAACCCGGGGCCTATCTTCGAGCAGTGTGCTGTGCCTGCTGATGCCAATGAAGAAGCTGACCGACCGTTGTCTGTCGAAACGGTTGCTCGTCTGTTCGAACGCGCGGCTGAAGTCACTGGCGATAGCGCCATCGGCTTGTCAATGGGGCGCGATTTCCATTATGAATCAAGTAGCTTGTTGATCGTTGCCATGTTGGCTGCTCCCTCGGTCGGAGAAGGCCTGAAGTTACTTCATAAATACGATCGGTTTATTGATTCAGGCATAAGTACCGCATTTTATCCTGGGCGAACACCTACGGAGTTTACAGCTGACTTGCTGCACGAGGGTGCTGAAGACATGGTGCAGTTGAATGAATATCTCATGGCATTTTTAGTGAAGACGCTGAGAATGGCAACGCGCCAGCCGGTACCATTACTCGAGGTGAGTTTCCAAAACAATGGCTCTGTGAACGAAGCCTCGCTCATGGAATTCTTTAAATGCCCGCTGAAATTCTCAGCAGAACATAATTGCATTGCTTTTCATCCCCGATTTCTTGAGCAGCGGTTTTTAACGTCGAATAATCTGCTTTTTCGCGTGTTACAAAATGTGATGGAAACGTATTTTTCTTTTAGTGAAACTCACGGGGGGTTTCTGGGCTTGGTCTGCCGGCAAATTATGCTGGAGACTGATATCAGCGCTGTAAATGCAGAGACCGTTGCTAGTCGACTGAATGTGTCTGCGCGTACGCTGCGTCGTCGATTATCGGATGAGGGAGTGAGTTTTCAAGAGGCAAAAACCCTCGCCAGAGAGCGTCGAGCAAAATATCTGCTAAGTAATGGCAATGTGTCACTGACGGAAATTGCCTACGAACTTGGCTACTCTGAACTTAGCGCTTTTAGCCGCGCTTTTCGGTCGTGGTGTGGCGAAACTCCCCAAGCATACAGAGAAAATATCCGCGCATTGGTCATATAACTGTCAGCGGCGATAAATCTTGAGCAGATCCGCGTCTACCAAGGTCAATTCGGTGGCCAGATTAGTCAATGCACTCTGTTGTCTCATTGGTATATTAAGCCTAAGTATTTTCGCCCTAACAATAATGAAAAGAGGAATGAGCCATGTCCAAGGTATTAGGATTTCAACGCTTAACAATATCGAGGTTGGCAATGGCCGTTGCCTTGGCATCAGTGGCGCTGCCGAGCGCTGCTCTACAGTTAGAAGAAGTTGTCGTGACTGCACAAAAACGTGAGCAAGTCGCGAATGACATCGGCATTGCGATCACTACGTTTACAGGTGACCAGATACGTGAGCTGGGTATTCTAAGTGCGGAAGATATTGCCATGTACACCCCAGGTGTTACGGTCAATGAGACTGCGGCAACAGGTGTGCCGTTGTACACGATTCGCGGCGTTGGTTTCCAAGACTATTCGACGGCAGCGTCATCTACGGTCGGTTTATATTTCGATGAAGTCGCAATGCCTTACACCGTGATGACACGCGGCTTGCTCTTTGATACTAACCGAGTCGAAATTCTGAAGGGTCCACAGGGAGACCTTTACGGTCGCAACACTACCGCGGGCCAGATCAACTTTATTAGTAATGCCCCAACAGAAGAGTTTGAGGCGGGTGTGATTGCGAGCTATGGCAGTTATGAGTCAGCCGATGTCCAGGCATTTGTGAGTGGTCCCCTTAGCGATACAGTTCGCGGTCGATTGGCAACTCGCTATGTGAAATCTAATGAGGGATGGCAAGAGAGCACTGTTGACGACGATGAGTTGGGCACAGACGATGTGATTGCACTGCGCGCAACATTGGAAGCGGATCTCAGCGACAATTTCACCGCAAAGCTCATTCTCAGCTATGTGGATGATCAGTCGGAAAATACTGCCAACACGGCTTACGATGGCAGAGATATTGGCTTAAATCAGTTCATTGCACCCCATATACCGCTAAACGAAATCGCACCCGGAGAAACACCGGAATTCTATTCGACCGGTGACAATAAAGCCGCTGGCTGGACCAATAGTTATACCAGCCCAATCACCGGCAAGACATTTAATATTCGCCCTCAGCGAGATAATCAAACAACCAATATTGCTTTGCGCATGGATTGGGATCTCGGTGGCATGACGTTAACATCTATCTCTGGTTACAGCGATTTTGAACGCGTAGAGGGCAACGACTGGGACGGCGGTTTTTACAATGACTCCAGTAATATCAACACAACGGACCTACAGGTGTTCAGCCAAGAACTACGGCTCAGTGGCGAAAGCGATAAATTAACCTGGGTGGCGGGTTTGTATTACTCCTATGACGACATGGACGAGTACTACCATTACTTCATGTCAGACTCGGTTTACGGTTTGGGCGGTGTTGCGTTTGGGGTGCAGCCATTTGCGTCGGCGCCGATTCTTGAGTTGGATACTAAGTATCAGCAAGAAACTGACTCCGCTGCGATTTTTGGCCACATCGAGTACGATCTTAGCGAGCAGTTAACCCTGGTGCTTGGTGCTCGCTACACTAAAGAGACGCGCGATTGGACGGGATGCACCTATGTCGCTGACGACGGCTCGTTGGGTAATTTCTTAAACAGCCTATTCCCAACTGATTTAGGCCCCGGTGATTGCGGAACAATCAATGACATCGGCGGTTTGAGCTTTGCCTTCGAACCCTATAGTGATTCTATTGATACCAGTCGTGCCAGCGGTAAAGTCGGTCTCGATTGGAAACCCTCAGACGACGTACTATTTTATGCGTCGATTTCGAACGGCTTTAAATCGGGTGGTTTCAATGGCGCGAACTCCAACACAACAACCCAGCTGATTCCCTACAAGGAAGAGGTACTGACGGCGTACGAAATAGGCACGAAGGCGACGCTGCTTGACGGCACGATGCAGCTAAATGGCGCTGTTTTTTACTACGACTACAAAGATAAGCAAGAGCAGGATGCTGCCGTGACGTTAGTTGGTAATATCTCTGGCTTAACGAATGTCGACGAGTCTGAGATCACGGGTGCTGAGCTTGATATCACTTGGCAACCCACGTCAGGGTTAACGCTGGCAGCTAATGCTGCGTGGCTCGACTCGGAGGTTAAGAAGTGGCAAGGGGTGGATCGTGCGCTGAGTTCATGGCCCGGTAACATCGTTTACTACGACGCATCTGGCCAAGATTTGGCAATGACACCGGACTTATCGTATACCCTCTTTGCTCGCTATGAGTTTGCGATTGGCAATGATCTGGTGATGGATATTTCTGCCGATGTTAACTACACCGGTGACACAACCGGCGGTCCACGACCAGAAGACGCTACCGAGGACTACCGTGTAGCCAACGCTCGAATTGGTCTCGGATCTACTGATGGCAATTGGAGAGTCATGGGCTGGGTGCGAAATTTGGCCGATGAAGATTATTATCCCTCTGCCTATGGTGGCGGCAACGGTCCTTACGTAAGAACTAATGGTATGCCAAGAACCGTAGGTATTACATTGAGCTACTTCTTAGGTAAATGATAAAAGAATCTCATCTTAGGGGCCTTTTGGGCCCCTTTTTTTTCAGACAAATTGAGGGACCAAAAAAAATGAATAAAGCCCTTTGGACGATCAGTGCCGCGGCACTCATAATTAGCGGCTGCGATAATCAACAGCCATCCTCTGCGCTTGACGACGGCATGGCTGCCGACACAGTGGTCATCAATGCTCAGGTTTACACGGACGGCACCTCCGGCAGCTTACAAAGTGGATTTGCAGTGTCCGATGGGGTATTTGTTGCGGTGGGCAGTAACGAGGCTGTGGAGGCTTACATAGGCCCTAATACCGATATTATTAATGCGCAGGGTAATGCGGTCTTACCCGGGTTGATCGATGCGCATGCCCATCCATGGCAGGGTGGGGAGAAGGTCTTGTACATGTGCAATTTTGCTTTCAGTGCCACGCCTGACGAGTTGGCGAGTACAATTAAACGGTGCGCGGAAGATCCCAGTGCCTCAGAGTGGATCGTCGGAGGGCAGTGGAATAGCAATTTCTTTGTCGATAATGACATCGATTCACCAAGAGCCTTCTTAGACGCCGTATCAAACGGGCATCCTGTTTTTCTTGATGATGACTCAGCTCACCATGGCTGGGCCAATACGCGCGCATTAGCGCTCGCCGGCGTGGCACTCTCGGCTGACACTGCGGACCCCGAAGGTGGTAAATTTGTTCGCGATGCGGCGGGTGTGCCTAACGGGGTGCTTCTTGAGTCAGCGGCAGGCTTTGTCAGCAGCGTTATTCCACCGCGTAGTGACGAAGAGAAAATCGCTGCTATTGCAGCCGTTTCTGACATAGCGCTGGGATATGGTGTGACTGCTTTTGGCGATGCCCGTGTGCCTAAAGCGGCTATGGCGGCGTATCAGGCCGCTGACGAGCGCGGCCTGCTCAATGTGCATGCCGTGCTTTATCAGCAGAGCTATGGGCATGGTGCCGACTGGAAGCCCCTTGAGCCTGTTGCCGCCTACGATGCGCGAGCCGCGCAATTCAATTCTCCCAATACCTATGGGAGAGCGATTAAATTTTTCTTAGATGGTGTGCCGACTGCGTCGCGGTCCGCCATGATGTTGGCAGATTATACGATTGATGAGAAACATCCTCAGCCAACAAAAGGTATGCAGATGATTGCTACCGATGAGTTGTTCAAAGCTGTTGCTGCCTTTGATAAAGACGGGTACCTCATCAAAATTCACACTGCCGGCGATGGATCCGTCAAGCTGGCCCTCGATGCGATTGAGCACACGCGACGAGAAAACGGTTCGGGCGGCTTACCCATATCACTTGCGCACGCCGGTTATGTGGATGAGAGCGATATCCCTCGCTTTGCAGCATTGAATGCGGTGGCCGATTTTACACCGTATTTGTGGTATCCCAGGCCTATTATTGACTCAGTAATTCAATCGGTGGGCGAGCCACGTGGGTCACGTTATTGGCCAACAAAAGATCTTCTTGCTGCCGGCGCACCTATTAATGGCGGTTCCGACTGGCCCGCCGCGGCCGCTGATATGAATCCCTGGCCGGCAATTGAATCGCTAGTGACACGTCGTCATCCGACGAACGGGAGTGATGAGACCTTTTGGTTGGAGCAGGCGGTGAGTCTAGACACGGCAATGTCAATGTGGACCACTCGGAGTGCTGATGTGATGAATATAGGTGATCTGACCGGATCCATTACCGTTGGAAAATCAGCTGATTTTATTGTTCTGGATGTTGATTTACATCAAATACCGATTGAAGCTATTTCTGAGATAGCGCCTCAGCAAACCTGGTTTAAA
>CAWUXF010000099.1:0-13175 GCA_963926325.1 uncultured Luminiphilus sp.
ATCAACCTGGAAGCCACAGGCAAGACGCTGAACCTGAAGTGAATCGCTCCAGTCAATAAAGAAGACCGCCGCATTCAGCGATACCGTATTGTCTGCGAGTTTTGATTTTATACCCGCCTCATAACTCCAGAGATCGTCAGAATCATAAGTTCGCAGCTCATCAGGGTCGAGACCGACACGATCGAGCTCCTCACCGCAAAGCGTTGGCGAAATCTGACCGTTGACACCACCAATCCGGAAGCCTTTAGCCGCACTCGCGTAGACGTTGACATCATCACTGACATCATAAGCCACCATCACCTTAGGGTTAAAGCCACTCTCACTTTGGGAGCCTGAAAATTCGCTAGGGCCACCGTTTGCGAAACCATCAGATACAGAACTGAAGGTGACTTCAGTGTCATACCAACGTCCGCCGGCGGTCAACGTCAATTGTTCTGTGACATCCCAAGTGACTTCACCAAAAATTGCCAATTCTTTAACTTCTTCTGGCTGGTCGGTGATGAAGATTAAGTCACCTGGCACAATATTGGCCGGCGCGCCAATAAAATCATTGAGTGCTTGGTTAGCACCAGGCTGCAGCGCAGCTGGGTAGCCTCGAACGAATTCATTATTCGCATAAAAAACACCCACGGTATAGTTTACTGGGCCGTCACTGCTGCTGGTAAAGCGAGTCTCATGTGTAAAATTCTCATATTCCGAAGTCGTTTCCAGAACTGACTCTAATGGTGTGATGGGAACCTCGACCGCTGCGCCATAAATGAAATCTAAGAACGTATGCTCTTCTTCAAATTCAGCGGTTTCTCTTTCGTAGTACGCCGTGCTCGATGTGATATCGCCGGCACTAACAGACCAATTTACGACTACGCTGGCAATCCACCATTCGTCTTGACCCGGCTCTTCTGAATCGAAAAAGCGCGGTGTTTCCATATTCTCTGCATCAACATCAGCAAAGGGCAAGCCATCAGCGTCGATTTTCTGATACATGAATTTTGGTGTAATAGACAAGTTCTCGGTTGCCATCCATTTAAGTGCGATCTGACCGCCATAATAGTCTTCGTCATCGACATCTTCATTACGAGAAAACGCAGGCGTTGTTCCAAGTGATTCCTCACCCGTTTGATAATTCAGCCAGGTTGGATCATAGACTCGATCATAGATACCCGAAGTTGACCCAGAATAAGCGGCAATACGCAGGCCGAGTTTATCTTCTACCAGCGGTATGTTTAGACTCCCATCGACAACGTAATTTTCACCACCATCCGCCACCGACGAAACTGAGGTATGGATCGACCCTGAGGTCTCATCGAGACTCGGCTGTTTGGTAATCAGCCGAATAGTTCCACCCATAGAGCGAGCGCCATACAAGGAACCTTGGGGCCCCCTTAGTACCTCGATGCGCTCCAGATCTAATACCCGTGGCTGAAGTGCTGCCGTCACGGGCACATCGTCAATATAAAAGCCCGTAGTGGCGGAAGAGGATTTATCTCCACTACCAAAAACACCTCTCAGCGAGGGCGAATTGGCATCAAAACGTCCATCTGACTGAAAAGCAGTGCCCAGATTGGGGACCCGAACAGCAAAATCTAAATAGCTGTCGATACCCATGTTTTGAATGTCTCTATCAGAAATGGCTGTAATGGATATGCCCACTTCCTGTAGTGACTCAGCGCGTTTGGACGCAGTAACAATAACCTCCTCAAGGCCACTCGCGTGCGCCTGAATTGGCGCGATTAAGTAAGCTGCGGCACAGGCAAGTGCGAGGGGGTGTTGGGAAAGTAAAGTACGAGAACTGTTTTTCATAAGCACAATCTCCATGTGGGGAACTTAGTTTGTTGGTGGCTACCCGGTAGTTGTATTTTTTATAATACCTATGACACATAATGCGCACAGAAACGTGCCTTGTAAAACTTTTTTGGCGACTTTTTTGCCTATTGCCTACCGACAATTTTTGTGAATCAAAAACCTGGCTTTTGGTTCAGATACAAGGGGCCATCCAGTCTTTTGGAATTGTTCAATAGACGCGCATCTCGACAAGTTGACTTCACTTTTCATTCCAGTTTTTTGGTAGGCTCATAGCACTTAGGGATATTATGAATTCAGACAAAATACCGTCGTTATTTCTTGGGCCAAAAGGCGAAAAGGCAGATGCTTTCGCATCTCTATGGGAGCACTTGCTGTCGATTACGATGCAGCGTCGCGCAACAAAATTTGTCGATGACCCTGAATGGCAACAGGTTGCGCGAGAGAGCGCTGTTACCGGCGCCTTTGATCTGACGGTTGCGCTGGAATCGCTGCTGACGTTATTGCGTGAGGAAATCCCCACGTTTAGTCCACGCTACCTCGGTCATATGGTATCGGATGTGTCTGTTCCCGCATTACTTGGTCATATGGCCATGCTTTTTGAAAATGCCAATCTCGCTTCGAGAGAAGCGGCAGTGGCAGGTTCAAAACTGGAAACTGAAGCCATTAATCTGCTGGCTTCGATGATAGGGCTGGATTCGACACCCGCTAGGGGCCACTTCACTTCTGGCGGCACACTTGCCAATTTTGAAGCGGTATGGCGAGCCCGTTATCGGCTAGATCATTGGCTAGCACTAGGTGTATGGCTAAAATTAAATGGGCATAGCAATGCGCCATTATTTTCTTGGGCACACTGTGGTTGGTCTGTGTTCGATGAACGCGTCGCAGAGTATGGTCTCACTGATCGTGATCTTATCAAATATAGTGGCGTGTTGATGGGGCCGTTAGCGATGTCGCGGTTTGTTGCCGAGCATCTTGAGGAAGAATGGCCTGAACCTATTATGCTAGTGCCGGGGAATAAACATTACTCTTGGCCCAAGGCGGCAAATATTTTTGGTCTGGGAAGAGATTCGGTTTGGGCGTGTGACCTTGATAGTCAGGGGCGACTCGATTCGAGTGCACTTGAGCTTCGTATTAACGAAGCTGAGGCCGCAGGTCGACCGGTTTTAATGATTGTATCGGTGGCCGGCACCACTGAACTGGGCATGATCGATCCGGTGAGTCGAATTGCCGACATCTTGGATCACCTCGCGAGCGACAGAGGATTACACCTCTGGCACCATGTCGATGCAGCTTACGGCGGGTATATGTGCAGCACGCTTCGAGGAGATGAGTGCGAACTACCTCATCAGGCACAGCTTGCGCTGCAAGCCATACCTCGCGCCAACTCGGTGACACTCGACCCTCACAAGCTAGGTTTCGTGCCTTACGCCTGCGGCGCGTTTATCGTACCCGATGCAAGATCTTATGCAGTGTCGAGCATTCACGCGCCCTACCTTGAAGAAGTCACAGAGGTTAAATTCCCAAGCTGGTCAACCACCCTAGAGGGGTCCCGTGCAGCTACCGGTCCGAGCGCAGTATGGTTAAGTGCCCAAGTGATGCCGTTAACTAGCGGGGGGCATGGTTATTATCTCAACCGAAACCTGCTTGTCAGTAAGACGTTTTACGCGACGATTGCCAGTGTCTCCTCTGATATTCGGATGCTCGAGGTTAGTGATACCAATGTCATTTGTTTTAGCATCGCCGCCACGGGTGACACGTTGAGCCAGGCGAATCATAAAACGGACTCAGTTATTGCCTATTTTCGCGAGAGTTCCGCATTGTCTGCCACCAGAACGGGACTTAGTTGCGGCGCTTATAATAAGCTAGTCAAGCAACTAGTCGGCGGTTGGCAAGGGACTATCGATGTCGATCAGCTAATGGTCGTTAGAATGGTGATTATGAATCCGTATCTTGATGACGACATTATGATTGAAAATATCCGCGCCCACCTTCGCGACACACTGCAGGCTGCATTAGCCAATATTCCAGCGACGAGCTGTTGACGCTCAGTCAAACGTGAGAGTCTGAGCACTATGTTTTTAGTACCTGAGACGACTAGCGCGATAAAACAGTTAGCCAGCGCTCTTTGAGTTGCGCGCGCAAAAAATCTTTCTTTCCCGTTGAACGTGGACTAATGATTACTTGGCGTGATCGATCCGGGCTTCATAGGTGACTTCGGTACCTAGTCTGGTCCGGCATGGCCCTCTCCAGTCTACCCATCAAGTTTACAGGCGAGGTGGTTGAATTTATCTACAAGCGAACGGAAATGAAGCTGCGGCTCAGGCGCTCCTCGATACAGATAGTGACGTTGGCAGCTAATTCAAAATAGGTAGGAATTGAGTGATGGTCTAATCTTATCGGTATCTCAGCAGGGTACGTTTGTGGGGCGGGCTACCGCGTTTACTTAACCCGCAGCGGCCCATTGCGGAGACCTCGAAAAGTTAACCTATCAGACCGATTTTGTCGTGGTTTTTGGTTTACATGGCGCTAGGATCAGGCTCGTAAACGAGCGGATGCTCAGGGTTCCAGGTTGTGGCACGCTTTAAGATCTTTAAGGAAGGTATCTACAATATGCGGCTGATGTGCTCCGCGCTTCGTGATCAAGTAAAACTCAACGTTATCGGATATCTGGTCAGGCATTAATGGCTTCATCAGATTTTTATCTACCCATGGCTTAGCAAAATGTGTGGGGAGGCGACCGAGATAACCGCCGGACAACAAAAGTATCGCCAGAGCATCCATATTCTCTGTCACAGCAGACGGCGTTGGCGTTGGCGTCACTCTCTCGATAGCTGAAAGCGTGCCCTCAATTGGCCCGCTGCTGATGTAGTTACAACTCTGTATGGACTGCAGGCTTATTTCATCATCGGGGACGCTGAACAATGGATGGCTATGGGCGCAATAAAGTCCAACTTCCTCATCAAACAATTTCTCATAACGCAACCCCGCCACCCGGTGCTGGAAGACTCCTATGGCCAGGTGGTACCGTCCATTGAGTACGCCGTGAGCCTGCTCACTGGACATCGCCTCATCGAATCGGAAGCTCACCTGATTCTCTCTGGCGTTGAATTGAGCCAGGCTTTCAGACAAACGAAAAGCGGGGCTGGTAGCCAAGTTGTCCTGTAATGCGATACGTATCTCACCCACTAATTCCTTGCGGATATGTGACAGAGCAAGATTCAAGTCATCCATCGCTGCAAATACAACCTCGGCAGCGTCGTACACCCGCTGCCCGTGTTCAGTGATCTTAAATCCTGAGCGCCCCCTCTGGCACAGTTTCATGCCGATCTGACCTTCGAGTTCTTTCATCCCCAAGCTGATTGATGCTGCACTCATATTCAGCTTGCCTTGAGCGGCAGAGAAACCACCGTTTTCAACGACACACTTGAATATGTTGAGCTGATGTATAGAGGCGGGTCTTAGGCGTAGGCGCATCGACTAACTTCCCTATTACTTTGTAATATCTAAAGTAAACAACAATATACAAATATTTTAGAATGCAATCAACGGCGGTAACCTGCCTAATAATTTATAGGCAGGTAATAAAAAGGAACTAGTATGATTTATCCGAACAATAAGACACACCGCCGAAATCTTCCTCTTCTGAGTGGAATTGCATTGGGCCTCGCCGTAGGATCGACTCAAGCAGCTATTTTGGAGGAGGTCATGGTGACCGCGCAGAAGCGGGAGCAGAATATTCAGGACGTTGGCATATCTATTACCGCATTTACGGGTGATCAACTGAAGAATCTCGGCATCGTGAATACGGTGGACATTACACAGCAGGTCCCAGCCTTACAAATGCAGACCTTCTCACCCGCATTCACGATCATCAATCTGCGCGGCATATCACAGAATAATTTCCAAGATAATTTAGAGGCCCCCGTTGCAGTTTATGTAGATGGCGCCTACGTGCCTAGTATGAATGCCATCAACGCTCAGTTGTTCGACGTAGAACGTGTTGAGGTTTTGCGTGGCCCACAGGGCACGTTATTCGGACGCAATACTACCGGTGGTCTTCTGCATTTTCTTACCAAGGGGGCGACTTCTGAAGCGTTAAATGGTTACCTTGAAGCACAGGTGGGTGACTACGATATGCGGCTACTGGAGGGGGCCATCGGAGGCGCACTTAGTGACAATGTCCGCGGCCGTTTGGCTGGGCGCTGGATGGAAAATGATGGCTATGTAGAATCACTCACCCCCGGTGTTCGCGATGCACATGGCGCAGACGGTTACAGCGTGCGCGGCGCACTGCAAATTGACTTTTCAGAAAACTTTTTAGCAGACGTTCGCGTAGTGACCTCGGCGGATAAGGATGTTCCATCGGGCACCTTTTCCGTTGATTTTACGAGTTTTGATCCAAATACAGGGCTTGGAGTCAATGCGCCAGGCCGGCTCACAGATAAATTAGACCACGCCTCCTCTTTTGAGGGTCGTTATGACCGCGACAGCGTTAATGCCACCACCACACTGACCTGGACTCTAAACGATAGCGTGGAACTGACGTCAATCACCAACTACTTTGACCTCGACAAGAAATATCTTGAAGACGCGGGTGGCGGTCTCTTCTTTTTCCCTTATGAAGTGAATACCCAATTCGATACATTCTCGCAAGAATTACGGCTGTCCGGGGCGAGCGAGCGCGTGCGCTGGCAGGCCGGCGCCTACTATTTAGACATGTCGACAGAAACCGAACAGAGTGTCCAAGGTTTGGCTATTTTAGAAGGTGCGGGCGCGACTAGTGATTCAGCTCGCCAGAATACTCTTACAACGGTTGATTCATCCAACTGGTCTGTTTTCGGACAGATAGAGTTTGACCTGACTAGTAGTCTCAGCTTAATTGCAGGACTGCGTTGGTCTGATGATACGAAAGATCTCGATTATGTGCAGGTCTATGAGGAATTGGGTGCCGGTATACCGCCGACTCAGGTATTTGACATCAAGAATGTGTCTATCGAGGGAATCGATAAAATTGACTACGATGACTACGCCGCCCGCCTGCAACTCAATTATCTGACTGACGACGGTTCCTTGCTTTACGCATCCTTGAATCGAGGTATAAAAGGGGGTAACTGGTCTATAGACCCTCTGGGAACAGTGGCGGCAATTGATCCGGCGAATCTGGTGCACGATGAAGAGGTTCTCTTTTCGTATGAGGTCGGGTTAAAGACCGATTTAAGTGATTGGGCACGCTTGAATACCGCCCTTTACTACTATGATTATGAAGACTACCAGGCCTTTTCATTACTCGGATTGACACCGCAAATCAGCAATTCTGACGCGAATTCCTGGGGCGGCGAACTAGAGTTAACGCTCTTTCCCACCGAGGGCTTAGATCTACTGCTGGGTGCCGCTTACATCAACTCAGAAGTCGATGCCGTCTCCGATGTATTTGGTGGCTTTGTAGAGGCGGAGTTTCCCAACGCTCCAGCTTGGAGTATTAACGCGCTGGCTCGGTATCAGTGGGATATGTTTCGCGGGCAAATGGCTGTGCAAGTTGATGGTGTCTGGAATGACGATCAGTTCATAGAATCGACCAACTCAGAAGTATCACAAGAGAACGCCTACCTCGTCTGGAACGCCAGGGTATCCTACTCTTCGCCCGACCAAGTTTGGGATCTAGCCGCATGGGTCAAAAATGCGGGGGATGAAGTCTATCGATTATACAACCTCGACTTAGGCCTTTTGGGTGTCGGCCAAGAAGTTTACGCCCCACCCCGATGGTGGGGTGCGACCGTAACTTACCGCTTTTAAATTTAGCCTGACACGATTCGGCTAAGAAGGGCTAAAAAATGGACCCAATTAAACTTGAAAAAATCCGTCAAGCTGCAAAGAAAATTGATTTTAATGACTCGCGCCTGACTGCGTTCTATGACAATGACAAAAGTAATGCAGACCATATTGCACCCTACATGGGCTTCTCTACTTTGCTACATGCCCAGCAGGCAACAAGCCTGCAGGGCGTAGATATTGCGCTGATAGGTATTCCTTTTGATTTGGGCGTTACCAATCGGCCCGGAGCAAGATTCGGTCCTCAGCAGATCCGGGAGATGTCAGCAATGACTGACGGCCCTATGCATCACGAAAGTCGCATTATTCCAGCGCAACTTTGCAACTATGTCGATTATGGCGATGTGGCGCTGCAAAACACCTACAATTTAGATGTCGGTATCGAGGAAATTGAGGCTTATTTCCACAAGATCATCGATGCAGGGGTAGTGCCAATTTCGGCGGGCGGTGACCACTCTGTGACCTATCCGATTCTGAAGGCAATAGGTCGAGATGAACCTGTGGGGCTTATACACATCGATGCACACTGCGATACCGGGGGTGCCTTCAACGGCTCCAAGTTTCATCACGGAGGTCCATTCCGCAATGCCGCCGTGGCTGGCGTACTTGACCCCGAGCGTACAATTCAAATTGGGATACGTGGCCGCGCCGAGCCTCAGTGGGACTTTTCTTACGACACCGGCATGCGCGTAATGCACGTCGAAGAATTCTATGAAATGGGTGTGAAAGAAGTCATCAAGGAAGCGCGCCGTGTGGTGGGTGATGGCCCTACGTATATCTCCTTTGATGTGGACGGCATAGACCCCGCTTATACCCCCGGCACCGGTACGCCGGAGGTCGGCGGCTTAACGCCAAGAGATGTCCAGCAGTTAATACGCGGTTTACGTGGTTTGAACCTCGTTGGTGGTGATGTGGTGGAAGTGGCACCGTCCTATGATCCAACTGGCAATACAGCGCTAGTCGCGGCGACAATGATGTGGGAAATGTTGTGTGTCATAGCTGAATCTGTTGCTCATCGGTGATGTCTTTTTCGCGTCTTGGCACCAAGCTGCGTGCGAGTGTGCTTGCGCCACTATTAGGTCTGGAGCGAGACCAGGACATCAACGGTTTTGCATGTATTGTGACACTGGTGATTCTCGGCGTGCTAAACGTCGCCATTTTGTTCATATCGCCGGTCATGATAGGGGCAATGGTTGAGCTTCTCGGCTTTAGCGAGTCTCATGCTGCCTACATAATTTCAATCGAACTGGCGGGTATCTGCCTCGCCACCCTACCCGCGCTGTATTGGTCATCTCGGGTTAATTGGCGTATGGCACTGCTCGTGGCGCTGATGTTGATGATTTTTGGGAATATATTGTCGGCCATCAGTAGCAGCTATGAGACGCTGCTGACCTTACGATTTCTCACTGGCTTAGCGGCCGGATCGTCTATGGCGATCTGTCTAGCTATTTTAGGCCTGACGCGTGACCCAGATCGCAACTTCGGCTTATGGGTTGCAGGGCAACTAGTATTTGGCGCACTTGGACTATGGGTGCTGCCACAAATACTCCCTGAGCTCGGGTTTGGGTTTATTTATCTCGTGATAGGGACACTTATTGTAGGTCTACTATTTCTGCTGCGGTTCCTGCCCGAACAGCGGGATGTCGCGGTCGTCGCGAAGCGATCGGGCGAAGGCGGCCAATCAACGGGCGTTCTGCTTTGGGCTTGCGCTGGGCTACTGGCCATCTTTGTCTTCTACCTTGGCCAGTATGGTATCTGGGCGTATCTGGAACGCATTGGAGCAGACTCGGGCTTATCGCCGCAGGGAATTGGACGAACACTCTCAGTCGCTGCGATCATGGGTATCGGTGGCGCGCTGGCAGCTGCTTTATTGAGTGCTCGCTGCGGGCGCATATGGCCAATATCACTCGGGACAGTCATCTCAATCTTGTCGATGTTTTTACTCTCCGGGAAATTGGTTGCCAGCCAATATCTTATTGCGACCTCGATTTTCAGTGCTATGTTCAATTTTATACTGCCTTATCTTATGGCGTGTATTGCAAGCGTAGATATCAGCGGTCGATTTATTATTCTAAGCAGTTTTGCCAGCGGCGCGGGGCTCGCAGGCGGGCCGTTAATTGCCGCTGCAGTACAACAACCGTCTGGCTACGACGAGGTGATTTGGGTCGGACTCTGCTTTACCCTGATTGCTTTACTCCTGATTGCAGGTCTGGCCATGCGTTCGAGTACCAGTACCAGAGCGACCCCTCATAAGCTAGACCGCTAATTAGGTGCTATATTATTTGTATGCTTAAAGAGCGACTCTTGCGGCGTTAGCCATAACCTCGGCTGCGGGTTGATTACTAACATACTAATAATAAGGCTTACCCATGCCAAAAAACCATGAGTTTGACCACAGCCTAGCTCAAACCACATTAATATCGGCCATTTATCCAATAGGCCCAGCCGCCCTTATTTTGATGCCCATGATCGTTGGCGGGTTAATCGACGGTTATGGCTTCAGCGAACAACAAGCCGGCGCCATCGCCACTGCTGAAGGGTTTGGACTAGTGCTTGGACTTTTGGTTGCCGTCTTATGGGTTCGAAAAGTTGCTTGGCGCGCCTCACTGTTGGTGGGACTTACCGGCTATGTGATGCTGAATTTTGGCAGCTCGCTCGCCCATGAACACACGCAGATAATGATCCTTCGTTTTTTATCTGGTTTTATTGGCGGTGGTATTTTTGCCATCGTCGTGGCGGCACTGGGCGACAATCGAGAGCCCGATAGAGCATTTGGTATTGCTCAAGCTGTTCAGGGCCTCTCAATGGGCGCTTTATTTGCATTAGCGCCCACGATCATGGTGTCATCCGGCGTAAATGGCGTGTTCTACATGATGGCGACCCTCGCCTTGGTGGCCATCGCCTTCCTGCCACGCTTTCCGCAATCGGGTGCTATTCATGCGCCAACCGACGGCGCACAGCACAGCCAAACGTCGGAGAAATCAGGTGTGTTATGGCTCTACCTAGGGCTTTTCGGTGGCTTTGTTTATTATCTTGCTGTTTTTGGCTTCTGGGGATTTATTGAACGAATAGGCACGCAAGCAGGACTTGAGCAAAGTACTATCGGTCTCGCATTAGGCGTCTCGCAAATAGCAGCTATTTTTGGTGCTTTAGCGGCAGCAGCAGCAGCCCAGCGTTTTGGAAGATTCCTACCCTTGCTCATTGCATTAATCGGGCAGTTATTCGTTTTATGGTTGCTCGTGGGCCAGTTTTCCTCTTTAGCTTTTTATGCGGGCGCCTGTGCGTATCAAGGTTTATATGTCATGGCCACTTCGTATCAACTGGGTGTTATTGCGAGCTTAGATAGCAAAGGCAAATTCATTGTCATTATGACGGCGTTGCAAGGCCTAGGCGCCGCTTTAGGGCCGTCCATCGCAGCAGGATTGGTTAGCGATGGCAATTACGCTGTCATCCACTGGGCGGCGGCAGGTGCTTTAGTGCTCAGTTTGGGCATATTTTTGACACTCGCCAAGCGTAAAATACACGTCAAGACCTCTGAGGGAATGTAATCATGCAAGTGGATTTATGCGGGCGTATAGCCATCGTAACAGGCGCTGGTCAGGGAATCGGCGAAGGTATCGCAAAGGTGTTTGCTAGCGCCGGCGCTAAGGTAGTGGTTGCAACACGCTCCGCCGACAATGGCCAGCAAACGGTTGATGACATCTGTGCAGCCGGCGGTGAGGCCATGCTCGTCCAGTGTAATATAGGACAACGTTCGGAAGTTGCCAGAGTGGTAGCGGCAACGATTGAGCGCTGGGGACGTCTTGATATCGCCATTCACAATGCCGCAATTTTCCCAATGCACAGCGTAGCCGAAATGCCAGAAGACGTTTTAGACGAAACGTTAGCGGTGAATATGAAAGCGGGGTTTTGGCTGACCCAAGAAGCGCTACCTTTTTTTAGGCGTCAAGGCGGTGGACGTCTTATTTTTACATCGTCAGTTACAGGCCCAACGGTAGCGATGCCTGGCACCTCAAACTATGCCGCATCTAAAGGTGGCATGAATGCCTTTATCAAAACCGCAGCGCTCGAACTCGCTCGCGAGAACATTACCGTCAATGGCGTCGAACCCGGCTACATCATGACGAAAGCGATGGGGCTATTAGCCGATGAGGCGGAACTAAAAGAAATGGCGTCGTTGATACCGAAAGGGGAAATAGGCGTGCCAGAGGACATTGCCTACACCATGCTGTTTTTAGCGAGCGATCAAGCCTCATACATTACTGGCCAGACAATTGTTGTCGATGGCGGCTCAACACTCCCTGAAAGCCCGGTAGTACTCAGGGCATTTTACGACGCACAAGGACAGCTATGAAAGATAACGACAGCAACAGACAACATGCAGACCTGTTAGCTCGACGAGAAAAATTACTGGGTAAAAACGTACCCTTGTTCTACGACCGGCCTCTGCATCTGGTGCGTGGTAAAGGCGTGCATCTGTTCGATAGCGACGGCAACCAATACCTTGATGTATACAACAATGTTCCCAATGTAGGTCACTGCCACCCGCGAGTCGTCGAGGCACTCAGCCGGCAAGCCGCCACATTGAATATTCATACGCGCTACCTACACGAAACTATTCTCGATTATGTCGAGAATCTAACCAGTACTTTTTCCGACCCCTTATCAATGGCCATGTTTACCTGCACTGGAAGTGAGGCGAATGATCTTGCCATGCGTATCGCGCGTCACAACACCGGCAAAAATGGCATCATTTGTACCAACGAAACCTATCATGGGAATACAGCCGCGGTAGATGAACTCGCGACCTTGTTTCACGGTAGCCGCGCTATCGGACCCAATGTCAAATCCGTACCTTTCCCCGACAGTTATCGGCCATTAAATGGTCTGCAAGACGCCGCGCTGTGCGATGCCTACTTGCACTATATTGATCAAGCCATCGCCGAGTTTGAACAAGAGGGCATTGGCTTTGCCGGCATTCTATTGTGCCCAATTTTCGCGAATGAAGCTGTGCCCAGTGCACCCCCTGGCTACCTAAAGGGCGTCGCCGAACGCGTTAGAGCGCACAATGGTCTATTGATTTTCGATGAGGTGCAGTCAGGGTTTGGCCGCGCAGGAAAAATGTGGGGACATCAGCTGACTGGCGTGCAGCCCGATATAATCACACTTGGAAAGCCCATGGGAAATGGACATCCTATTGCAGGCGTTGTGGCAAGTCCTGACCTAGTCAACCGCTTTCGTGAAGATGTCATGTATTTCAATACCTTTGGTGGCAACCCCGTGTCATGTGCTGTGGCTCAAGCTGTGCTAGATGTCATACACGACGAGGCGTTGGTGGAAAACGCAGAAAGCGTAGGTAATTATTTACGCGCCGGTTTACGCGAGCTACAGCAGCGATGGGAGGTCATTGGTGATGTGCGCGGCCCGGGCCTTTTCGTGGCCGTAGAATTAGTCTCGGATCGCAATGCTAAACAACCAGCCAGCGAACTAGCCGCCAGAGTTATCAATAAAATGAAACAGAAGCGCGTGCTTATTAGCAAAAT
>CAWUXF010000100.1:0-10943 GCA_963926325.1 uncultured Luminiphilus sp.
TGATTGCAGTGGATTTATCCGGTTCCATGGAGACCGCGCACTTTACCGATAATCTCGGTGAAAAAGTGGATCGACTGACCGCGGTAAAAGCCGTCTTACAACGGCTGCTAAATGAGCGTCAAGGTGACCGCTTAGGGCTAATTGTCTTCGGCAATGCCGCCTATCTTCAAGCGCCATTTACTGAAGATCACAGCACATGGGCTACGCTATTGGCGGAAACACGTATTCGCATGGCAGGCCCAAGTACCGTATTTGGTGATGCGATTGGTCTGAGCATTAAACTCTTTGAGGAGGCAAAGACCGATAATCGCGTATTACTGGTGCTTACCGATGGCAACGATACCGGCAGCGTCGTGCCACCGATTGATGCCGCAATCGTCGCTGCCGCTCGCAATATTCGCATCTACCCCATCGCCATTGGCGACCCAGCCTCGGCAGGTAACGAAGCGATCGATCAACGCACGCTGGACCGGGTTGCAGAGGTGACCGGGGGTCGCAGTTTTACGGCACTAGACCGTCAGGCCCTAAATGAAGCGTTTACATTGCTTGCCGAACTTGAGCCCAGTGTTTTTGAGCGTTTATCTTTTCGGCCAAAGACCGACCTGCATTGGCTGCCGATTGTGGCAGTGCTATTACTGTACCTTTTGCTGCGGGGTCTCGCTGCTACGCTCTTTGGTAAAAAGGTGATCGCCCCCGAGGAGCCGACATGATTGCGGCACTGGCACACTTCCATTTTCTGCGACCAGAATGGCTACTGCTAGCGCCCACATTATTCCTATTTGAATGGCTGCTACAGCGTTTCTATGCCACTGATCGGGAACAAAACGATCCATTCAAAGGCATCGTCGCGTCAGAGCTATTGCGCCACTTGCGCGTAAAAGCACATCGTCATCGATGGTTCACGCCGAGCAATGCACTGCGAGGACTCCTAATCTTGGCGGTACTGATTACCGCCGGCCCTAGCTGGCGCCAACAAATCTCTCCGCTCGCAGAGGATGCCGTGCCGCTGGTGATCCTTCTCGACACATCAGATTCGATGAACACCAAAGACGTTCAGCCGAGCCGACTGGTGCGTGCAAAGCAGAAAATGACCGACTTGTTGGCGCTCGTTCCCGACAAGCGCACCGCGTTGATTGTCTATGCAGGTAGCGCCCACACTATTTTACCGCTCACCAATGACCACGATATTCTGGCAAATTACATGGCTAGCGTCCGTAGCAATATGATGCCGAGGTCAGGTAAGTTCGCTGAATACGCACTGAGAAGTGTCGATATTGCGCTCGCCGATACCCGGCAGGCAGCCAGTGTGTTGCTGGTCACAGACGGCTTAGGCAGCGACTCTGCAATACAGATTGAGAGTTGGTTTAATAACCGCCCGCACGAGCTGATTATCTATGCAATCGGCAGCGAAGATCCGCTACAAAGCAACGCACCACTTGCCCGCCGACAGCTCAAAGCGCTCGCCAATCAGGTCAACGGTATCCTCATCGACGATACCGTGGACGCGCAGGACATGGCGGCCGTTGCGCGCGCTTTAAACGATGCCTATATCATCGTTGATGACCAAGCCTTACCTTGGGAAGACGGCGGCTATCTGCTCGTTTTCCCCGCATTATTACTTTCACTACTGTGGTTTAGGCGAGGCTGGACACAAGCTTGGGGCTGGCTACTTGTCCCGCTTTTTTTAACTGGCAGTCCAAACGTCGATGCACAGCGTGCGGCGGATCCCGGTTTGTTACACAGTACAGCCGCCGAGCCCAGTGCCGACATCAGCGACCCACCACTGTGGCGACAAATGAGCGACGGCTTTGTAGGTCTGTGGCTCACACCCGATCAACATGGCCGGATTTTACTGCAACTAGGCGCTTACGAGCGCGCCGCGGGCGTCTTTGAAGATCCCATTTGGCAGGCAACTGCACGCTACTACGCCGAACAATTTAACCAAGCGGCGCTGTTATTTACACGCAGAGACAGTGACGCTGCATTGTTCAATGAGGCCAACGCCAGGGCCCATCGACGAGACTATGTCCGGGCCATCGCTCGTTACAATACGCTGCTGAGTCGCAATCAAGACTTTCCAGGCGCCGCTGAAAATCGCGATTTTGTGCAAGCACTGGTCGATGAGATGAACGCGCTCAGTGAATCTCAAAGTCAAGAGGATGGGATGGGCAGTAGTGAGCTAGACCCCGACAATGATGAACGTCCCGCAGACGGCGCTGAAGAGCTCTCATGGGAGAAACGTGTACTAGAGCAATATAGCGCCGAAGATATACTCAATAGTCCAGAAGTGGCTGAGATGTGGCTACGGGGCGTGCAACAGGATCCAGCAAATTTCTTAAACAATAAATTCAGTACTCAGCTGCAAGAACGTGGAGTCAGCGAGCCATGAAGCAAGCTAGCTGTCACCGGTCGCTATCACTTCGATGGTCTGCGTTTTGTCTCGCTTTAGCCTGCGCTACGGCAGGAATACCTAAAGCTCAGAGCGATGAACTCGCACAACTCATCTCCCAGAATCAGCTTACTGTCAGTATAGAAATAACACCGAGCGAGCCGGTAGTGCCGGGTCAGCGAGCTAAGCTGACGATTAAAGTGGCCACCCCACGTTGGTTCACCGATGGCACGCTCATACAGCGGCCCGAAGTACCCGGTCTTATCATTTTGCAAAACCAGGACTTCGGCGCCAATGCCAATGAGCAGCGCGGTGGGCAGAGTTGGACCGTACAGCGCTGGTCCTTAGATGTGTTCGCCACTGCGGCGGGCAGTTTTACGATACCGCCAATACCGATCACCGTTTCAGTATCGACCAGCCCAGGACACAGTATTAAAGGCACCGTATTAACATCAACCAGCGTGTTAACCGCCGAGCTACCGGCATCATTACAAGACATTGAGCACTGGGTGGCCAGCCCCGAATTATCATTGAGTCAATCCCTAGAAGGCCTAACAGAAGACGGTACCGTGAATGTCGGCACGGCCATTCGGCGCCAAATCAACATCACGGCCGAGCAAGTCATGGCGATGATGCTACCCGCACCCGTCGACGTCACCATACCGGCGTTGCAGGTGTACTCGGAGCCGCCCACTTTGCGCAGCACAAGCAACCGCGGACAACTCAATGCCGAGCGCCGTGATGTGTTGACATACATAGCCACAGCGCCTGGGCAAACCGAACTCCCGGCGGTATCAGTGCAGTGGTGGAATACGGACAAACAAAGCCTGTCAGAGATCACCCTGCCCGCCATACCCATTACGGTAGTCGGTGCGCCGGTACTTGCCGAGAACTGGCCCTACTACCTGTTATTCGCAGGCAAGCTGATAGCGGCGACCTCAGCCATGGCACTGCTCGGATGGTGGGCCTGGCGCCGCAATCTGCCGGGTAAGTTCATCGACATAACAAAGCACAGCGCGGCGTGGCTGCGTCAGCGCTGGCGAGCATTCCGTTCACCCGCACTAGCAAAACGCCTTAACCCCGATGGTAGCGCTGGGGCACTAGAGGCAACTTCGCTACGCGAGCGATAACCCGCGTGCCCCGCACATCAACCACAACCTCGGTACCGACCGCTTTAAATGCGGGCTGTACATAAGCCATTGCGATGGGTCCAGCGACACTCGGACCAAATGCACCCGAGCAAATACTACCAATAGCATTGCCCTCGCTATCATTCACTTGCTGGCCGTCTCGCACTGGGCGTTTACCCTCAACGACTAAACCAACCCGCGCACGGGTTGTGCCATCCGCGATCTGTTGCGCGAGTTGGTCGGCGCCTGGATAGCCTCCCGCACGCGCACCGTCGGGTCTGCGGACGGACGCAATCGCCCAGCGTATACCCGCTTCAATGGGACTGATTTCTGGCGTCAGCTCATGGCCATAAAGACACAAGCCCGCTTCGAGACGCAATGAATCGCGCGCACCCAAGCCGATGGGTGCCACCTCGGGCTGCGCCAACAACCATTCAGCAAAAGTCGCCGCCTTGTCATTAGGGATAGATAGCTCAAAACCATCTTCACCGGTGTAGCCTGAACAGGTGATATAAATCGAGGTATCGAGCGCGTCGACTTGGCATCCTGTCATAAAAACTAATGCCGCTGCATCAGCCGACAACCGGCCAATCACTGTGCGTGCCAACGGCCCTTGCAATGCTAATAGCGCACGACCGTCGAGCTCAGTAAGCGCAGACGTCCTGAGGCTTTGTGTTAAATACGCAATATCGTCATGCTTACAACCCGCATTGATAACCACAAAAAAACGGTCTGCCCCCCAGCGAGTAATAATTAGGTCGTCGCGGACACCACCGCTATCGTTCATCAGTAATGAGTAAACTGAATGATTCACCGCCAGCGATTCAAGATCAGCGGGCACCAAAGCTTCCAGCTCTGCGGTCGCCGCAGCGCCCTCGATAACGATTTGTCCCATATGCGACACATCAAATAGACCCGCTGACGCGCGAGTCTGTAGGTGCTCTTTAATGATGCCGGTAGGATATTGAACAGGCATGTCGTAGCCGGCAAAAGCGACCATGCGTGCGCCAAGTTGGCGATGCAAGGCGTCAAGTGGTGTGGTCAACAAAGTCATAACGTGCTCCTAATCTGGGTGCCTATTCTGCGCAGGCACTGGCCTAGAGACAAGCCAAACGTTAAAGTGCTGACGAGAAAAAGGAGTTTTTATGCATCGCGACAAGACCATTAGCCTAATCGGCATGCCAGGCAGCGGAAAAAGCACTGTCGGCGTGCTGCTAGCCAAGCGCACCGGCCTCGAATTTGTAGACACCGACTTACTGATTCAAGCACGAGAAAATGCCACCCTTGCTGAGGTTATCGCCCGCACCGACCACGACTATTTGCGCGATGTCGAAGAGGCGGTACTCCTAGCGCTACCCATTACCCCCGCCGTCATTTCAACGGGTGGCTCGGTAGTTTACAGCCCTAGAATTATGGCTCGCTTAAGCAGCGCATCGATCGTTGTGTATTTACGCGCCACCTTTGAAACCGTGGACTATCGTATTTCCCTCGCCCCAGACCGCGGCATTGCCTCACCGGGCAGTCATACATTGCTCGACATCTATCAAGAGCGCGTGCCACTTTACGAGCGCTACGCGCAAATTACCGTCGATGTCGACAGTGACAACCCAGAAGAAATTGCCGGACACATTATGACTGCCTTGGACACGCTCTAATCGGGTGCGGACACGGCCTAATCCAGCGCGGACACGTCCGCAAGCATGGTGAGGAGGAAAATTCGTCATCCCAGAACCTGCAAGTGGTCATCACAATAAAAAACACAATAAAAAAACTGCGCCTATGTGTCGCGTCATCCGGTAAAACACGCTTTTATCTTCCGCCCATTGAAGACTGGCACGCCATTTGCTAATTCAGTACTGGCGACCCACCGTTTTGCAGGAAGCGGGGTAGAAAAACAAGGAAGTTTTAGCTGGCCTTAGTCGTTTGCTAATACATACCCGCGGTGGGTCGCCAATTTGCTGATCAATATGGGTTTTTCACTACCCTATGCTTAGGCTTTTCAGTTATTTAAGTTCATAAGCTGAGTACAAAATAAACTTTGCAGAAACCAGAAAAATGTCGCTAACTGCGCTTGATAGCGACGTTTAGATTGGCACTTGTTTTGGATCATCGGGAGGTGATTTATGGGTGAGCAAAACGCAGGAGTAGACACTGACCTAATGGATGATATCGGCGATTCTGTCATGGCCGATATCGGCGATGATATTTTGCCCACGCTAGCCGCGAATGCTGCAAACAACGACCCAGCAACCCTCGCAGCAAAACGTCGCAAGATGGAGCGCCAAATTGAAACGCTCAGATTAAGAGATGAGCTGGGAGATTATGAATTCGAATTTGGCGACGACTATTAGCTAAATTATAAGGCTGCAGCGATCGGATGGTCCGAGGTGGCGGCATAGTCAAGATTCTTGCAGTGCAATAGCACTGCAAAACGTCATTATATTTTTTGAATTTTGATTACATCGAAAAGCTTTTAACCGGGCCGCTGCGGTCGATGTTATATAAACGACTGACATCCAACTAAGACACGGCTTCCTGTGCTTCGATCTCCTGCTGCCAGTCGATGACGTTCTT
Source organism: uncultured Luminiphilus sp. (assembly GCA_963926325.1). Lineage (GTDB taxonomy): Bacteria > Pseudomonadota > Gammaproteobacteria > Pseudomonadales > Halieaceae > Luminiphilus. Next base: position 6,094 of record CAWUXF010000100.1, read on the forward strand.
CTCGATGAAGACAAAGGCAAATAGCCAGAGCGCCGCATCCCAGAAATCTAAGAAGGCGCCTTCAAAACCCCAGTAAATCGCCGCGACAAGCAGCGTTGCATAGAGCGCAAGCTTCAGCGCGTTCGTCATCGGCTGGATGGCTTTTGGCACGCCACCGCGCAGCTGCATACGCACTTCGACCTCGAGCACCACGACCACGAGAATCCAAGCACCCGCATTAATCGTGTCGACCAACGCAAGATAGTTGGCACTGACCAATGCTGATTGCATTACCAATACTTGGTCAAGCTCGGTCAATACAAAAACCTGCGACCCCAGGGCGGCACAGTTGTCGGCGGTTAGCCCAACAAATTCATCAAAGCCTGCCAATATTGACCAATCCGACCCCAACTTAGTACAAGCATCGACCACAAGCGGCTCATAGCTTTGAAGAACGAGCCACTCCGCCCAGTAACCAACAAATGCAAAGCAAATAGCCGCGCCTGCCAAGAGGCGCGCACCGTGTATTGCCCGTTTGGTCCAGCCTACTAAACGTGCATCTGGAATAATCGCGGTCTCTAATTCAAAGAGTAGCAATAACACCACCCAAGCGGCGGTATCTAAGGTGGTTGAATAGAGTTGTATAAACCCACCAAAATCGAGTGCCGTAGTGGTGCTATAGGTAGCCGATATCAGCTCCTCCTCAAGGAACAAGAAGATGTTGAGGCTCAATAAGGCATAGGTGATATACTTCACTGCAGTAAACAAGCGCCAGCGCCAAGATTGCGCCGCAGCACCGTAGGTCACCTGATTCATACTGCTTCCCTTATCACCTTATCGGTTGCGCGGCATCACACCTGCAGCAACAGATGCTCTCGCTCCCAAGAACTAATCACCCGATTAAATTCTTCGAATTCGTCCAGCTTTACTGCAGCATAAGCGCGCATGAACAGCTCGCCAATCATCGCCTGCAGCTCGGGGGTATCGTTGAGTTTGCGTACACCCTCTTCCAGCGTTCTGGCGACACCAACTTCGTCATCGTTAGCCGTACCACGATGCGGTGCAGTGGGTTGCAAGCCCTGGCGCATACCGAGTAAACCACTGGCCAAAGAGGCACTAATCGCTAGGTATGGATTAGCATCGGCGCCGGGGAAGCGGTTTTCGACACGTAAATTTTCCGGTGTACTACTGGGTACTCGGAAAGCTGTCGTGCGGTTATCAAAACCCCAGCTCAGGTTGATGGGCGCAGAGATATCGGGCGCCAAGCGCCGATAAGAATTTACATTGGGCGCATAAAAACTAATCAGCTCAGGTGTATAGCGCTGCAGACCCCCAATATAATTCATCATTGCCGCAGTAGGCTTGCCGTCAACTCCACAAAATATATTCTTGCCAGTTTCAATATCAATCAGGCTTTGGTGGATATGCAATGCGCTGCCCGGTTCCTTTTGCATCGGCTTGGCCATAAATGTGGCATACATGTCATGCTTGTGCGCGGTCTCTCGCACCGTACGCTTGAATACAAAAACTTGGTCCGCCAAGGCCAGCGGGTCGCCATGATTGAAGTTAATCTCAAGCTGCGCTGCACCGTTTTCATGAATTAAGGTGTCGACGTCGAGTTTTTGCGCCTCGGCAAACGCATACATATCTTCAACAAAGTCTTCGAATTCAGCGACCGCATCAATACTAAATGAAAGGCGCGCCACCTCCCGTCGTCCCGATCGCCCTTTCGGCGGCATCAAGACATAGTCAGGGTCGGTATTTTTATGAACGAGATAAAACTCTACTTCAGGGGCGATCACAGGTCGCAGTCCCGCCTCCTCATAGAGTTTTAAAATATATTTCAAGACATTACGCGAGGACAGTGGGTGAGGTGTTCCATCTGCTTTGTAACAGTCTGCAATAATTTGTGCGGTGGGCTCACGCGCCCAAGGCACCATACGTAACGTGCTGGCATCCGGCCGAAGGATCATATCGGTGTCGGTTGGTTCAACAAAATCCCAGTGGTCGTCGGTATATTCACCGGTAACGGTTTGCACCAAAATAGCTTCAGGAAGTCGATGATCGCGCTCGGCGATAAACTGGCGCACCGGAATAAACTTGCCTCGCGCATTGCCGGTGGTATCCGGCACGAGGCATTCAACCTCAGAAACTTTGTGCTCTGCCAGCCAATGGGCAATAGCCTCAATATCGCTAGAGGGGATCGCCGCGGTATCAAATACTGAATCGGGCTCGTGAATTACGGTGTCATCGTTACTCGATGGGTCGAAGGCGTTCATACACACCTGTCTTTTGCCAAGGGACTGCCATTATGTGGTGGCGCCCCACTATCGGCAAGAGGCATAATTGCGTCGTGAAAAATACAAAACATACGCCTTCGTGGTATGCAGCATCGACCCACCCGCAACCAAGCTTCCCCAAACTTATGGGGGAGGTAAGTACGGATGTCTGCATTATCGGCGGCGGCTACACTGGGCTGTCAGCAGCTATACACCTGCGTAAGCTAGGCTTTGATGTGACACTCCTAGAAGCCAACCGTGTCGGCTGGGGTGCCTCGGGACGTAATGGCGGGCACGTAGGCACCGGTCAGCGCAGCGATCAAGGCTCCCTTGAAAAACTAATTGGCGATAGCGCAGCACAAGATTTATGGCGCATGGGCCTAGACGCGGTTGATTTGGTCTGCGATTTGGTAAATGAGTTCAAGATTGACTGCGAGCTGGGTGTTGGTAATTTACATCTCGCGTCAAAGTCCAGCCACGCCGCTGAGCTACGCGAGGAAGTAGAGCACCTTGCAACGCACTATGACTATGAGCAAACCCGTTACCTGACCGCTGAAGAAGTTGCCGAGCGCACCAGCGCACAAGGCTGTCATGGGGGTACGCTCGACATGGGCGCAAGACATCTACACCCAATGAAATACGCCTTAGGATTGGCACGTGCAGCTGATTCCATCGGCGCACAGATATTCGAGCAAAGCCGGGTGCTGACTTATAGTGATGGCAACATCATGCGAGTCGTCACCGAAGATGGCGTCGTTCACAGTCGGTTTGTTGTGCTCGCCTGTAATGGCTATTTAGAAAAGCTCGAGCCGCGTATAGCGAGCAATATCATGCCGATCAATAACTTTATGATCGCCACAGCGCCCTTAGCAGCTGACCTGTGTCAGAGAATTAATCGCGATCGTACGTCCATCTCTGACAGCTTGTTTGTAATCAATTACTGGAAGCTTTCGGATGACAACAGACTTATATTTGGTGGCGGCGAAAATTACACCCGTCGATTCCCCAAAGATATTAAGCATTTTGTGCGTCCTTATATGCTCAACATCTATCCGGAACTTGCCGAGGCCAAGATCGAATTCGGCTGGGGCGGTACGCTCGGCATCACCATGAACCGTATGCCCGACTTTGGGCGACTCGGTAAACGCACGTTTTACGCGCAGGGCTTCTCGGGACATGGTGTGCCTACCGCCACGAAAGCCGGACAACTCATAGCAGCGGCAATTTATGGTGATACCAGTGACTTTGACATTATGGCCGCCGTACCGACACACCGATTCCCTGGTGGCACACTACTGCGCTGGCCCGGCCTCGTCGCTGGCATGCTGTTTTACAGCCTGCTAGACAAGTTGGGGCGCTAGCTTTGAGCAAGGAAAACGGCGGTGCACAGGCGCTAAAGCTGCACGTCATTGCAGAGGAAAACTGGCGGGCAGATCTGCGCGATAGCATCCGTTCGGTCAGTGCCCTGTTAGATGCCGTCGATCTGACGGTAGAAGATTTAGGCGAACACGAAAGGGCGGCGCTAGACTTTCCCATTCGCGTGCCACGTCCATTTGTTGCGCGAATGGTACCGGGCGACCCTCACGACCCATTGCTGCGGCAGGTCTTAACAGATCGAGCCGAGATGCTTCCCGCAATAGGCTTTACTGAAGACCCGCTCGAGGAGGCTGACGCCAACCCGCTGCCAGGGTTAATTCACAAGTATAAAAGCCGCGTCCTACTCATGCCTACATCGGCATGTGCCGTCCACTGCAGGTACTGCTTTAGGCGCCATTTCGCCTACGCGGACAATCGCCTCGACGGCACAGCGCTTGCAAATATCGTGCGCTATATACAGCAAAATCCCAACGTCAATGAAGTAATTTTGAGCGGTGGCGATCCCTTGATTCTCGATGATGTTGCGCTAGACAAACTCATCGGTGAGCTCGAGGGCATTGCGCAGCTAAAACGTCTACGTATCCACACGCGGTTACCCGTAGTCATCCCAGCACGCCTAACCACTGCATTAGCGCAGCGCTTACAGGCGTCCTCACTTAACGTTGCCATGGTGATCCATTGTAATCATGCCGCGGAGCTCGACGAGCCACTGATACAGCGACTGCAACAGTGGCGTAATCGCGGACTCACGCTGCTCAATCAATCTGTACTGCTCGCTGGGGTGAACGATAATGCAGAGGCTCTCATACAGCTGAGCGAACGCCTAGATGATGCCGGCGTGATGCCCTATTACCTCCATCTGACCGATCCAGTCGCAGGCACCGCGCATTTCCAGACAGATGACATGAAAGCGCTCGAAATACACAAGGCACTGCGCATCGCGCTGCCCGGCTATTTAGTGCCCCGTTTAGTCCGTGAAGTTGCAGGTGAATCTAGCAAACGGATTGTTAACTAGGTCTCAAATATAGGGCGGTAATTAATAGTCTGAGCCTCACTTTGACATAGAGACCTCAATAGTTACCATCGAACTGGCAACCGAAAAAGGTAGCCGCAATAAGAATAAGGAAACGCCATTGATCACACTACTCAAACGGCCCGCTGTTCTATTTTCAACTTCCCTGCTGATTGGCAGCATCCAGAGCCACGCGCAGGACA
>CAWUXF010000101.1:0-6647 GCA_963926325.1 uncultured Luminiphilus sp.
CGTATCTTCAATGCCTATCAGGGTCGTGAGTACTTCGCCGGCCTGCATTAAATCGCTGACATTTTGTCGATAAATACCCAGCTGCCCATCAAAGGGTGCGTGAATAGTGAGCCGACTTATTTGTGCTTCGAGTGCGGCCAGCCTGGCCTGCTGCGACTGCGCTCTGGCGAGTAGACTATCGAGTTGATCTTGCGATGCGAGCGATTCTTTTTTTAGTCGTTCGACTCGTGAAAGCTGTAGCTTGACCAGTTCTAAATCGCTGATCAGTGCATCACGCTGGGCGCGTACGTCCTCATTGAAAAGTTGCAAAATGACAGCACCCTGAGGTACTTGCTCGCCAGCCGCAAAGGGCAGAGCAGTCACCCGGCCGACAGATTCCGCGGCGATACTGACAAAGTGAATCGCCCGCACAGTGCCCGTCAATCGTCTAATTGGCGTCCACTGCACCGACTCTGCTGTCGCCGTTGACACCACAGAATAGCCGGGCGGGAAACTCTCGGCCATGGCCATCGCAGCACTAATTTGGCTATATTTAATACTGGCAAGTCCGACGGTAATGGCCAGACAGCCGGTAATCGTTAAAAGCCAGGAGCCAATTCGCATGACAAAGTTCTCTAATCTAAAAGGTAGCAAGAATACGCGGTTTTTGTCTGGTTGGTTTACTCAGAGGGTGGCACAAATCCCTCTGCCGTATCGTGATCTTCGCCCGCGAGGAATTTGTCCATTTCTCGTTGCAGGTATTGCCTCGACTCGGGGTCCATCATACTCAGGTGCTTCTCGTTAATCAGCATGGTTTGATGCGCCTGCCATTCGCTCCATGCCTGCTTCGAGATGGTGTCAAAAAGTGTCTGCCCCTTGGCACCGGGTAGCGGTGGGCGCTCCAGTCCCTCCATGTCTTTTTGAAAGCGCTGGCAAAAAACGGTGCGTGTCATTGGTGGCTCCTTAGTAGTGGCTGACAAATAACTTATGGGCACAGTTTAACCCGATGTGCGTCGGTTTGTGGGTGGCTGATGCGATGTTCACTTAATTCTGAAAAGCATACTGAGTGGTTTGGAAAATCAGCCACACCAAGGCTGACAGCGCAGTTTATTGTTCTGAAGGTTATTGTTCTGAAGGTTGTTGTTCTGAAGGCTATTGTTCTGAAGCTATTATCATTTTTCCGAGACAGTTGCTCGCTATACCTTGGCCGCTTATTGGGTGAAGTTCGCGAGAAGTCGCGCTACTGGTGCGGGCAGTCCCAGTGTTCCCGGTGCGCTTGGGTTGACCCAGTCAAAGTCATATTCCGCGACTTGCCCAATTGGGTTCGGCAGATGTATCCGCATCGGTTGGATATGCAGCCGAAAGTGCGTGAAGACATGTATTAACGGCGGTTCTGCGACAACATTCTTGGGTTCGAAGCCCCAGTGTGTCAGGCACCAGTGAGGAATTTGCTCGGTACTTGCGACTTCGGGGAAGCACCACAGCCCACCCCAAATTCCAGATTCAGGGCGCCGCAGTAACAGTACCTGCCCCTTGGCATTGACGATTTGCAGAAATAACACGTGTCGTTCGGGTAGCGACTTCTTTGGGCGTTTGCCGGGAAATGCAGTGGGCTCGCGGGCGGCGAACGCCTGACACGTGCTTGCAAGTGGGCAGTGCTCGCATTGTGGGCGGCTACGCGTACACACTGTGGCGCCTAAATCCATGATGCCTTGGGTGTAATCTGCAACCCGCTCCTGCGGTGTATTAGCTTCCGCAAAGCCCCATAGTGTGCGTGCAACCTGCATTTCGCCTGGCCAGCCCGCAATGGCGTAGTGTCTTGCTAGTACTCTTTTAACATTGCCGTCGAGGATGGGTGCGCGACCCCCGCAGGCTATGCTGACAATAGCGCCCGCCGTCGACCGGCCAATGCCCGGCAGCGCGGTTAAAGCTTCTGCTGTACTGGGAAAAACCCCAGCATGTTCATCGGCGACGATCTTGGCCGTTTTATGTAAGTTACGGGCGCGGGCGTAGTAACCTAGTCCAGTCCACAGATGCAGCACCTCGTCGCTCGCCGCCTTAGCAAGTGCGTCTATGTTTGGGAATGCCGCGATAAAGCGCTCAAAATAGGGAATCACCGTACTTACTTGTGTTTGCTGTAGCATGATCTCCGATACCCAAACGCGGTAGGGATTGATCTGTCTTTGCCAAGGCAGATCCTTGCGCCCATTACTGTCAAACCACACCAGTAATGGGTTGGCGATATTGATGTCGAGCTCGACGGGCGACTCCGCCGTAGCGGTGGGCATTGATTTGGGCACGAGTTCTCTCAGTGAATTAGTGGCGGCAATCTTCAATGTAAAAAAAATTGGCAAAACAGCGCGGTGATCTACGCGTGCAATTTCTATACAATCCGCAGATCAGTTTATCGCGAAGCTGATCAAAGTGTTGGTCCTGTCCTTTAGGAGTTCAGAATGACGAATAACGACGATGGTGTTGGCAGCTCGCCGATTCGCAGTGCTACGGTGCGCCGTGAAACACTCGAAACCCAAATTAGTGTTGCGGTTTGCCTAGATGGCAGTGGCCAGGTTGAATTCGCAACGGGCTTGCCTTTCTTGGAGCATATGCTCGATCAAATTGCGCGTCACGGCATGATAGACCTAAATATCCAAGCAGAGGGCGACCTTCATATCGATGCGCATCATACGGTTGAAGACATTGGTATCACCATGGGTCAAGCATTCGCTGAGGCGCTGGGCTCAAAAAAAGGCATCAATCGTTACGGCCATGCCTATGTCCCCTTAGATGAGGCGCTATCACGGGTCGTTATCGACTTTTCGGGTCGTCCTGGGCTGACCTTTGAGGTGCCATTTACCCGCGCATCGATTGGGGGCTTCGATGTAGACCTATTTATTGAGTTTTTCCAAGGCTTTGTGAATCATGCAAACGTTACGCTGCACATCGATAACCTGCGTGGTCACAATGCGCATCACCAAGCCGAGACAATCTTCAAGGCATTTGGCCGCGCTCTGCGTATGGCGCTAGCGCGAGATCCAGCGATGGCCGATGTGATGCCCTCGACTAAAGGCGTGCTGTAAGACTGTGGCCGCCAGTGTTGCCGTTATTGACTATGGCATGGGGAATTTGCATTCGGTAGCAAGTGCGCTTGAGTACGCAGGTGCGGGCGAAGTCGTTGTTAGCAACGACCCTGCGGCGATTGCTCGCGCAGATCATGTGGTATTTCCAGGCGTTGGTGCCATTCGCGACTGCATGGCTGAAATTCGTCGCTTGGGCTGCGACAGCTTGCTGCGTAGTGCGCTCGATGACGGCCATAAACCTGTGTTGGCTATTTGTGTGGGTATGCAGGCTTTGCTAAGCCACTCTGAGGAAAATGGCGGGGTGGACACATTAGGCTTGATTGAAGGTCAAGTCCGCTTTTTTGGTCATGACCATCGCAGTGCCGATGGCCAGCGCTTAAAAGTGCCGCATATGGGCTGGAATGAAGTGGCTCAGGTACAAGACCACGCGCTGTGGGCCGGTATTCCCGATCATAGCCGTTTTTACTTTGTGCACAGCTATTATGTCGAGCCCGTCGACCCATCTTGCGTGGTGGGCGGCTTTGATTATGGCCTCAGTGCTTGTGCCGCTCTGGCCCGCGACAATTTATTTGCTGCGCAATTTCACCCCGAGAAGAGTCATACCCACGGTCTTAAACTCCTCGCTAACTTTCTTAAATGGGACGGAACATGCTAGTAATCCCCGTAATTGATTTAAAAGACGGCGAATGTGTACGCCTGCGCCAAGGTCTGATGAATGACACCACTGTATTTTCAGATGACCCGGTCGCCACTGCGCAGCGTTGGGCGGCATCGGGCGGACGTCGCTTGCACCTGGTCGATTTAAATGGTGCTTTTGAAGGTGAGCCAGTCAACGCTGCTGCCGTCGAAGCAATCGCCAAAGCGCTGCCACATATGCCAATTCAAATTGGCGGAGGTATTCGCGAGATGGCGACTATTCAGCGCTATCTGGATGCTGGCGTCAGCGCTGTAATTATTGGCACGCTCGCGGTGAAGAATCCCGCTTTTGTACGCGTGGCCTGTAAGGAGTTTCCGGGCAAGATCATCGTCGGTATTGATGCCAAAAATGGACTGGTCGCAACCGATGGTTGGGCGCAGGTCAGCGATGTTCGTGCCACTGAGCTCGCCAAACAATTTGAACAGCACGGCGTTGCATCAATCATATACACCGATATTGCGCGCGACGGCATGATGCAGGGAGTCAACGTTGAAGCGACTGTTGAGATGGCGCGAGCTTCCTCGATTCCTGTTATTGCCTCGGGCGGTGTTTCGCATATTGATGATATCCGGGCGCTAGCTAACCACATGCGCGAAGGCATCGAGGGCGCTATTACTGGTCGTGCTATTTACGATGGCACGCTCGATTTAGCTGAGGCACAAAGTTTGGTTGATCGGATGATGAGCGCTGAGTAATGGCATTAGCTAAGCGGATTATTCCGTGTCTCGATGTTGATCGTGGTCGTGTTGTTAAGGGCGTTAATTTCGTCGGTATCCGCGATGCGGGCGACCCGGTCGAAATTGCCCGTCGCTATAACGAGCAGGGTGCAGACGAAATTACTTTTCTCGACATCACCGCCAGTCATGAAGGTCGCGATACGACGGTACACACCGTTGAACAGATGGCCCGCGAGGTATTCATTCCGCTCACCGTCGGTGGTGGTATTCGCACCGTTGAAGATATTCGCACCATGCTCAATGCGGGTGCTGACAAGGTCAGCATCAACACAGCGGCAATTCACGATCCAGATCTGGTCGCACGGGCATCGGCGCGTTTTGGTGCCCAGTGCATTGTTGTTGCTATGGATGTAAAGCGCGTAGCTGACATCGATGCCAGTGCCAGTGGTGCACCCCGTTATGAGTTGTTCACCCATGGTGGTCGCCAAGCGACCGGGATCGAAGCGGTGTCTTGGGCGGAGAAAATGGCGGAGTTAGGCGCAGGTGAGATATTGCTTACGAGCATGGATCGCGATGGTACACGCGATGGCTTTGAGTTGACCATAACGCGCGCGATCAGCGATGCGGTTGATATCCCGATCATCGCTTCGGGTGGTGTCGGTAACTTACAGCACCTTGCTGACGGTATTCTAGAAGGTGCTGCAGATGCGGTACTGGCGGCGAGTATTTTTCACTTCGGCGATTTTACTATACCCGAGGCAAAGGCCTTCTTGGCTGCCCAGGGAATTGAAGTCAGACGCTGATGGCGATCACAGCCAGTGAGCGCCGATGCCGGTACCATAGTTACATCTAGGGGTAGGTTTGGCAGGGCTTCGGTTAGAACAGCGAAGGTCTCTGGATATGGATGCCCAATAACCACAGCGTTGCCGGTGCGTCGCGCAATAGCGATTGCGCGTTCTAGACTGGCGTTGATCATCTTTGGATCGCGATTATTGTCTAGAAATACTGATCGCGATGCCACCGGTACGGCCATTTCTTCAGCGACGGTAGCGGCTATTGTTTCTGCAGTCGTGCGCGAGTCGATAAAAAACAAACCGTCTTTCTCAAGGCTGCGCATCAGTCGTTCCATCGCCGCTCTGTCTTGGGTTAGTGCGCTGCCTTTATGATTGTTGACGCCGGTAGCGCCAGGCACTGATATGGCAGCCTCGGCCATCAAACGGGCAAAGGCTTCATCAGACAAATCTGCTGTGAGTACCAATGGCTCTTTTGCTGGGTCGTCTATTGAGGTCATGGGCAGATGCATCATGACCTCCTTACCGGACATTTGTGCGTGACTGGCAAGTTGGCTTGCGAAGGGCGTATTGGGAATAATAGATAGCGTCACTGGTGCCGGCAGTCCCGCGGCCTGAATACCACGCTCAAGGGAGTAGCCTAGATCATCGATGATGATGGCGAGTTGGGGCTGGTCCAAATACCCGCAGGCCAAACTGGTGCCAGCTATCGTCGCGAGGCACAGCCCGCTAAGCAGCGATGTGAGAGGCCTCACAGATTTTCATTGCTTGTCTGGGCTGCGCCCGTGTCGGTCATCACTGGCCGTTTATGGAGCAGGTTAACGCCCCGCAATAAGGTTAATGCCTCGTAGAGCTGATTGTCTTGCTCACGGAGTCCGGCGAGCTGCTCACTTTTTGTATCCGCTTTTTCACCCGTTGCACTGTCGAGGCGGCCGGCAAGATCTGCTTCTTTAAGGGTTCGATTTGATTCCATACTGGTTACTTTTGCACGTTCAACGACGATATCGGGTACGATTCCATCGGCCTGGATAGAGCGACCGTTAGGCGTAAAATAAAGCGCAGTCGTGAGTTTTACTGCTCTCGATTCCGATACCGGTAAGACGGTTTGCACGGAGCCTTTACCAAAACTGCGTGTGCCCATGACAACCGCACGACCAAGATCTTGTAGTGCGCCGGCAACAATCTCCGAGGCGCTGGCGGAACCGCCATTGATCAATACCACAACCGGTGCGCCATCCAACATATCGCCGGCCTCAGCTTCAAAGCGCTCGGCAGCACCTGGATGCCTACCCTCGGTGTAGACCACTAAGCCCCCATCTAAAACCGCACCTGCGACATCGACGCTCGCGTTGAGCACGCCGCCCGGGTTGTTGCGCAAATCGATCACTAATCCGTCGAGCTGTCCCTCGGCTTGTAGCGAGCTGAT
>CAWUXF010000102.1:0-6283 GCA_963926325.1 uncultured Luminiphilus sp.
GGGTGCGTGGGTGCGTGGGTGCGTGGGTGCGTGGGTGCGTGGGTGCGTGGGTGCGTGGGTGCGTGGGTGCGTGGGTGCGTGGGTGCGTGGGTGCGTGGGTGCGTGGGTTAAGCCATTAGAGACGATATCGACAAAATGTTGTTCGGCAAACGCGCTTTACGAACACCAAGCGAGCGATCGATCACCGAGCTCTAGACCCCATGGGTGCCACAGTTTTAACTATCTTCAAGTATTCTCGCTTAATGAACAGGCAATCGATTCACAGCTAATGCCAGCTGTACACGATCACGCAACCCGAGCTTCTCGAAGATGGCGGTTAAGTGCGCTTTTACCGTTCGCTCACTCACATCAAGATTTGATGCGATTTCTTTGTTATTTGCACCCTTACCAACCTCCAATGCCACTTCATATTCTCGGCGAGTCAACTGATCGAAGCCCTCAACTGCGGGCTGCGGAGTATCAACGGCCGCCTTGGCCGCCACGGCGACAAGGTGCTGCACCAGGCCTGCTGGCATCCAATATCCGCCAGCCGTAACTACCTTGGCGACCTCTAACAACTGCTCCGGCACCGCCTCCGCGTGACAATAACCGCGGGCACCTAAAGACAATAAGCGAAAGGCCTCTGACTCGTTAGGCACAGCACTCAGCGCAATAACGCGCAGATCAGCCGCCACCAGTTTGGTGATTTCTTGACGCGCGTCTTCACGGCTAAAAGCACTGGTATCGAGCCAACATAACTGACCGGAACGATGCGTAGTTGCCAAAAAGGCGCGCGCGCTGGCCTGAACGATAAGATCGGGAAATGCGAGCTGCCAACGCCGCAGCGCGGCACCCGTTGGCGTAATAAATACGGTATGCATTAACGCTCCGAAAGCGCCCGTTGATGGGCTCGTAAAACCGGCTTCATGAGGTAAGACAGCACTGTTTTCTTGCCCGTTAAAACATCTACTTCTACAGTCATACCTGGAATAATTGGCTGGTCAGGGCCAAAATCTGCCTGCTCGGTGCGTACCAATACATCGTAAAAGGCATCGCCTTCTTCATCGACAACAGTGTCCACACCAATCTGCTCTACCTTGCCCTCAAGACCACCATAAACCACAAAATCATAGGCAGTGACCTTCACATTTGCCTTTTGCCCCGGCGCGAGAAACGCAATATCTTGCGGACGGACGCGCACCTCGAGCAACAAAGTATCGTCGGAGGGCACCAGCTCTACAATATCGCGGCCCGGCAAGACGACACCGCCAACGGTGTTATAAAACAGTTGCTTGATCGTTCCCGCCACCGGCGCAGTGACATTGGTTTGCCGCACTCTATCTGACAGACCTTCGGCCGCCTCGCGCAACGCATTAATCCGCGTAATCGTGTTAGTCAGCTGCTCGCGCGCATCGTTGATGAATTCCAGCCGAACACTATCAACTCGCTCTTGCGCTTCAGAAATAGCCGCCCGGACCCCGTTAATTTGTGCTCGAGTCTGTTCCAGCTCACCTGTCGCACTGTTAGTCTCGCGCTTCAGCCTCAAAATCTCTACTTCTGACACAGCGCCAGACGCTACCATGGGTTTCGTTAATCGCATTTCCTCAACGGCGAGTGCGCGATCTTCGTCAAGCTGCCCTTCACGCGCTTTCAACTCACGCAGCTCCTCATCGCGCTGGACAAGCTGTTGCTCGGCAATGTTTTTCTCCGCCGCCAACGACTCCAAGCTAGAGAGATAAATCTGTTGCTCTTGCTGAACAATCGCGGGGACTTCACTCTGCATTTCTTCAGTCGGCGCAAATGTCTGCTCTTCAACTACAGCGGTAAGCCTGGCGGCCCTAACGCTAAGGCCGCGCAACTCGGCTCGATTTTCACCTAACGTAGCCTGTGACCGTGTCTGATCAAGACGGAGTAATAACTGTCCATTACTGACTAGGTCACCCTCTTGAACCAATATCTCTCTGACAATACCCCCATCCTGCGAGCCGATCACTTGAACTTGCTGCGATGGAATAACCTTCCCTTGGCCACGGGTGACCGTGTCGACATCTGCAAATGCCGACCACGTGATCAGCACGATTACAATGATACCGATGCCATAAAGCAAGCGTCTCGCCCGCAACGGCTCTTCTTCGATCATGGCCAGTTCAGCTAATTCGCTCCAGCCCAAATTTTTTGCGGCATTAGCAGCTGAATTCGCCTCTTGGCTACCCTTCGGCTCGCTCACAGGCGGCGCTTCTAGCACACGGGGTTGTTCGTTCATTTTACCTTCCCGATTCGTCCCTGCTGCAGCGCAGAGATCACCGTATCTCGAGGTCCATCGGCAACAATTTTGCCACCATCTACAACAATAATTCGATCAACCATATCCAACAATGAATTCCTGTGGGTCACCACCAACATGCTACGACCCACCGAAAAATCTTTGAGCTGGGTCTTCACTATCGATTCTGTCGAATTATCCATTGAACCCGTTGGCTCGTCTAACAGCAGGATAGACGGTTCATGAATAAGCGCACGGGCGACTGCAATGCAGCGACGCTGCCCACCAGAAACTGAATCGCCTCGCTCACTAATACGCATATCGAAACCGCTGGGATGCCGATTAACAAACTCAGCAAGACCGGCTCTCTCCGCTGCTTTGATCAAAGCATCATCTGAAATCCCACGATGCGCCAGCGTCAAGTTGTCGCGCAGGGTACCGTGAAATAAGGTCACATCCTGCGGAACATAGCCCACTGATTGCCTAAACTCGCGTGGCTCGAGCTGCCTAAGATCAATACCATCAATGAGGACCTCGCCCTCGGTCGGCTGATACAAGCCCATCGCAAGCTTCTGCATAGTCGATTTGCCAGAACCAACTCGACCTAGAATTGCCACATGCTCACCGGCTTTGACCTTAAAAGAGATGCCATTAAGCGAGGGGGTTTCGGCGCCAGGATAAGAGAAGCAGACATTTTTGAACTCAATCTCACCCTTAAATACGTCGCGAGACAAAAATGCACCATCCTGTTTAAAGTCAACCGGCGTTGCGAATAAACCATCCAAAGAGGTCAGTGCAATACGCGCATTGTGGTACTGCGTGATCAACCCGGCTAGCTGTCCAAAAGGGGCGACCGAGCGTCCTGCGAGCATAGAGCACGCAATTAACCCACCCATAGTGAGCTCGCCCTCAGCAATTAAATAAACGCCCGTTACAATAACCATGATCGATATAAGCTGCTGACACCAGAGTGTCACGTTAGTCACAGACAACGTGCTCAACCGCATTTGCACACCAACACCCGCTAAAAAGCGCGTCGCGTCTTCCCATTTGCGCTGCATGATCGACTCGGCGCCCATGGCTTTAAGCGTTTCAACACCCGTCAGTGATTCGATCAACGTGGCGTTTCGCATAGCACCCGCTTGGTAAGTAGTTTCACTCAATCGCTGCAGGCGCGGCCGCATAAAGAGTGCAAAACTCACTAATACAGTCACGCCGACCAGCACCGGCAATAACATCGGGGGTGCAATCCAAGCAATCACGCCGAAGAAGATTACTGCAAACGGCAGGTCAATAATGGTGGTGACTGAGGCTGAGGTGATGAAATCACGCAACGTCTCGAAGGACCGTAAATTTACCGCAAACGAGCCCACCGAGGCTGGCCGATGCTCCAAGCGCATACCGAGGGCCTTTTCCATTATTCGCGCGGACAACTGCACATCAACCCGTCGACTGGCGAGATCCAGAAAATAGCCCCGAAAGGTCCGCAAGATTAAATCCGCCAAAAGCACTATGAACACACCAATTGCCAGCATCCATAGAGTTTCAAAGGCAGCGTTAGGTACAACGCGATCGTAAACATTCATGGTGAATAGTGGTAAGGCCAATGCGAATACATTGATAAACAGTGCCGCAAATAATACGTCTCTATAGACCGGCATATTGGCTTTTAATGCGGTCCAGAACCAATGCCCCTCGCGCCGAAAATCACCCTCGGAAACGCGTTGATCGAACTTAAACCTTGGCCGCGCCAGTAAAACATGCCCTGTCATTTGCTCGCGCAGTTCATCGACAGGCAGTGTCATTTCTGCATTGAGTAAATCGGGAAAAATAACGCGCGCGTCGCCCAGCTTATCTAAACCCAAAAAGACACATGCTCGGCTTTTATCCAACAACATGATTGCGGGGCACACACCCTCAGGAATGTCTTCAATAGTCAGCGTTCGCAGGCGCGCATTTAGCCCAGCGCGCGCAGATGCGCGCGGTAATAAATCGGGGCTGAGGCCCTCTTCAGATAACGGTAATCCTGCAGTCAGCGATTCAGCGGTGGCGGGTAATCCGTGGTGTTTGGCCACTAATATCAAACACTGCAAGAGGGTATCTTGTTCTGAACTAGGCATACCTAAACTTTCTCCCAATAGGTAGTGTTAACCACCGTTCTGTATGCGGAGTATGTCAGTAGCTTTGCATAAGCGCCAGACAAGCAGGATGCGTGCGCATAATATCAAGCGCTGCTGGGGCTTTATTAATTCTATAACGACAGCAATTATCTGTTAGCTCAACCAAAACATTAGTCAGTTCATTATCTTTTTTTTCACGCTGATATCTCGTCGGGCGACTCGCTCCGGCGCATATATGCAAAGAACAAAACTGCAGTTAATAGCACAACAGCACCACTTTGATGCGCCGCTGCTACCGGTAGCGCGATGTGCGTCAGCAGCGCAGAGATCCCGAGTATGACTTGAAATATAAGCGCCGCCATTAGCAACCCTGCCGCCAGACGCAGTCGATGATCGGCAGTTCTACGCCAAGTATTAATACCGACCGTCAAAACCAACAACACCAAACCATAAGCAAAGATTCGATGATTAAACTGAATGGTCGTCACCTGCTCAAAGGCGGAGATCAGTCCATCTTTGTACAGCGCGGGGGGTACAAAACTATCACCCATTAAGGGCCATGTTGGGTAGGAATACCCCGCGTCTGTACCCGCAACTAAACCGCCACTCAGAATCATTAAATAGATCAAACCGACAAGTACAAAAGGCCATTTAGCAGGCTGTGGTGGCAAGGTCCGACGCTGCGCGACCAGACCCAAGATAAGCCAAATCATATAGGCGTAAATAGCCACTGCCAAACCTAAGTGCGCGGTCAGCCGGTACTGCGATACGTCGGGACGATCTACCAAACCACTTTTCACCATATACCAACCCAGCAGGCCCTGGCAGCCACCCAGCACGAAGAGCAGTAACAGCTTGGGCATCAAGCCCTCACGTACCATGCCCTTAACGGCAAAGAAGACTAACGGGATGAAAAACAAGATGCCTATTAAGCGACCGAGTACGCGATGTAAATACTCATACATGAAGATGGTCTTGAAACCATCGAGATCCATACGAAAGTTAATTTTTTGGTATTCCGGATACTGTTTATATTTATCAAACGCGGTCTGCCAAGCAGTCTCTGACAGCGGAGGAACAGTGCCCATAATCGGCTGCCATTCCACCATCGACAGACCCGAATCAGTCAACCGAGTCACTCCACCCAACAAAATCATGCCGAAAATAACCGTCGCGCACAGTGTTAACCAGCGGGCCACCCAGCGATCATTGGGGTCAGCAATGGCGTTAAACATAAAATACTCCATGAAAAGACCAATATGAGCAGGGATTTTAACGGATTCGAACCCATAAGGTGTCGCTTGGCGTAAACTTCGCCACCTGATTTAAGGAATCCATCATGCCCCTACTGCGACTCGACCAAGTGGAGCTCCACTTTGGCACCCATGTAATTTTAGACAAAGTCACGCTATCTCTCGACAAAGGCGATCGACTCGGCCTATTAGGCCGCAATGGCGCGGGCAAAACAACGCTCTTTAAGGTGCTTGCGGGGGATATTAAACCCGATGATGGCGAGCATTGGATGGCGCCAACGGCAAAGCTTGCTCGACTCGAACAGGAACTTCCAGGCCTTGGCGATATCACTGTTTACGATGTCATAGCCGGCGGCTTGGAACACGTTGGCGAATTAATAGCACAGTATCATCACCTGCTCGAAGCCGGCATTGATACCGACATGGATGAACTCGCGCGTGTTCAGGAAGCACTAGAAGCCCACGATGGCTGGCAATTGCAACAACGAGTAGAATCAGTAATCAGTCAGCTAGAACTACCCGCCGACACTAAACTTAACGACCTCTCTGGCGGCTGGCGTCGGCGCGTATCTTTAGGCCGCGCACTAGTTACTGATCCCGACATTCTCTTGTTGGACGAACCCACTAACCATCTCGACATCCCCACAATCGAATGGCTAGAAAAGCAG
>CAWUXF010000103.1:0-7955 GCA_963926325.1 uncultured Luminiphilus sp.
CCCGCCGGCTTAGAGGTGAAAGTAATACCCGGAGCAGGGCACTTCTTACACCGTGAACAGGCGGATGAGGTTAACGAAATCGTATTGGCATGGCTGCATAGACACGCTTCGGCACAACCCGCATAGCGGAGAAAATAATAATTCTGGTTCCGGCCTTAATCCTTAATTCTTATGGCAGGAGCAAACTATGAGTGAACAGCGGCTAGCGTGTTCTTGTTACCCAGTGTCAAGACGACATGGGCCCGGCGACCATTGCGCTTTTTCGACAGCATGGTGCTGAAGTCATAGCTAATTGACGTGACCTCACCAATTTGAAGGCAGCGGATGCGCTAATAGCAAGTGTCGGTGACATTGACGTGTTAATCGCCAATTTAGCAGCACCTGCAAACTTGGGTATGGGGGTCATAGACACACATGACGATGCATGAGATCTCTGTTTTGACATGATGGTTCACCCATTGCATCGACTGTGTCGGGCTGCGCTGCCGCGCATGGACGAACGCCGTCATGGCAAGGCTGTTGTGTTCGGCAGCGCGACTGGACTCAAGGCGTTAGCGGGTGTACTTGCCGATGGCGCGGCAAGGCATGCACAGGTTGGCTATGTTCGCGCTGCAGGTATTGAGGCCGCGCGGCACAATGTCCAGATAAATCTAATAGCGCAAAACTTTGTAGGGAACCCCGCGTACTTTCCGCCGGAATTCACCGCCACCGACGAGTTTAAGCAGCGCTTGGCGACACATGTGCCGCTGGGGCGTCTTGCGACAGCCGAGGAGGACGCCTTATTTGCGCTGTTTCTCGCCTCAGGTGAAAGTGACTTTTTTGTGGGCCAAGCCATTCCCTTCAGTGGTGGTTGGGCGCAATAGTTATCATGCTGCTACCCGTCAAATTTCGGGCCTAACAGTGTAGTTCATAGCCGATACCAAGGTGTGTTCTTACATCGAAGGCAGCTAAATAGCGTCAACGAACTGTTATTGGTGCTGCTAAAAGAACACCCGATCACACAATCCACTTAACGCGTGAATGTGTTAGCTTGAGTTGGGTTCAATCGATAACTATTAGAATAAGGAGTTCCGGTGATGAACATGATCATTATTAGTGCACTTGCACTGCTATTAGTCCACGCATGGTTACTGCCCGCAATCTTTACTATGAAAGACGTCAATTGGTTGCTAGGTGCGAGAGATGAGCCTATTGATTTCGGCGTTCATGCACTTAGAGCAAAACGCGCTGCTGCGAACTATATGGAAAGCTTACCCGCTTTCTTGTTACTCGCTCTGCTGGCCAAAATAGATGCTGTTGATTTGGGTAGCCTGCCATTAGTTTGGCTCATTCTTCGTGTGGTTTACGCTGGCCTTTACCTCGCCGGAACGCCTGTTGTACGGACTGTGGTTTGGCTCGCATCGCTTGTTGTTATGGTCATGATGGCGATTGCATTGCTCTAGCACGTTTTTTTAAAGCGCCTTAGCGGTAAACGATTAAACCGATCGCAGCCTGCGGGCGCTCTCTTTTTGGCGCGTGTTCATTAGGCGCGTGGTCATTAAATGCCGCCGCATCTGATCAGGCGAGGCGGTACTTGCCGTTAACCTAATTGCGATTGCTGAATTATCTCGATCCCACCATGTCCCTTGCTGTCGCACACACCACTTGGCTCAAGTGCTTGTAACGACGGCACAGCTCAAGTGACTTGCCTAAGCTTCTAGAGCAATACGCGCAGGTACTCCAGCCTAGGGTACTGCCGGTCACGAAATTGTCATATTTTTAACACAAAACTGTAACGCACGGTCTCTAAAGTTCGCACATCTACTGCCGTCCAGTATTTCGGAGGGTTAAGTCTTTTGTTGAACCTAGAGGCCGCAATGACACCATTGATCAGATTCAGTAGGACGCTTGCTTTTCTTGTCGCCACCTTACTCACACAGTACGCAACTGCCGCCGACGAATTGCTGCTTTACGTATTTGCAGACGGAGCGGGTCTTGAGGGCGCTAATGTTGTTGTCGATGGTGTGTCGTCAGGTAAATCTCGTTCAGATGGTTCTTTCTCTGCCGATCTGAATGGCGGTGTTCATGTGATCGCGATCACAGGGCCGACGGGTAAAACCGCAGTCGCTCGCTTCGCCACAGGTAGTGGCTTGTTGGCTAACGTCCTTGTGAATCTCGATGATGGCAATGTGCGTGTTCAAGTTTTTCCAGAAACCGAATCCGCTATAGATCGTCGCGACGCGCCGGTTGGCAATATGACGATTACCGTGCGAAAGGGGCTTAGTCCGGCTGCTAATCAACGGGTTGTTTTTTCTGGTGCTGTTGGTGCAGTTAGTACAAATGCTAACGGCGAGGCAACCACGTCACTCCCGCGGGGTATGTATACCGTCGCAGTGGGTGAAATCTCTGCCCGGGTTCGAGTAGTGGGCGGGGTGACGCGTGGCGCACTATTGAATCTGCCCGAGGAACAAGGGTTCTCGATCGATATGCCTACTATGGAAGAGGTTTTTGTAATCGCTTCCTTTGATCCAGGTAGCTTTGAAGTTAGTGAGCGAGATACGAGTAATATCGTTGATACGATTGGCGTAGAAATGCTGGCGCGATTTGCAGATTCCGATGTCGCAGCCTCCGTGGTTCGCGTGCCGGGTATTTCAGTTCAAGATGATAAGTACGTATTTATTCGCGGGTTGGGCGGTCGTTACGTTTCATCCACATTGAATAACGCCACGATGCCCTCGACCAATCCGTCTAAGCGCACGGTTCCTCTCGATTTATTTCCAAGTAATTTTGTTAACCAACTAGATATCAAAAAGACCTTCTTGCCTTACATGCCCGGCGAATCCACCGGCGGTAATTTGGTGATCAACACTAAGACTTTTCCCAATGAAGCGGCGGGACGTGTGTATGGGTCTTTGGGTTACACCTCCGGTTTAACTGGCGAGACGGTTGCCGTTGATCCGATTTCAGGCACATTTGATGTGATCGGTTGGGACGATGGCTCCCGTGAAGAAAATGCCGCTGTCCGTGCTATTGCAGACGTGCTCGCGCAGGGTACTTTTGTCGCTGCAGATACCGGCGAGACATACGAATTAACGGAATCGACCAGCGGTGAGCTACGCCGATTGGGCGCTGTACTGATTAAAGATGGCTTCGATTTGGATACCCAGCAAACAACGCCTGATGTCAGCTTTGGTGTTGATTACGGCGATCTGTTTTACCTTGATAATGCAGAGGTGGGTTTTTATTCAGCGGTGAACTATTCCAATGAATGGAATATGCGCGACAACGGCATACGCAGAAGCTATACGCCGACAGGCGATTTACTGAATGACTTTGACTACCAGCAGACTAGCAACGTCATTGAGACCAGTGGTTTGTTCTCGGTCGGCGTTAATGTCGGCAATAGTACCTACGAATGGAATAACGTTGTTTCACGAGTTAGCGAGAGCCAAGTAGAGCGGGTTGTTGGCATAGAAGGCGATGAATTTCAGACGGTCTATCGCCAGACTATTCAATGGGAAGAGCGCCAGTATCTATCGACACAATTGTTGGGTTCTCATTTTCTCAATGAAGACGGCTCGATTTTTGGAGAGTGGCAGTTCACCGCTAGTCAGGCACGTCGTTATGCGCCCGATCGTCGCGAATCCGAATTTCGAGCGGCTGGCAGCCAGACCAATGCGGAGGAACTCAGCAGTCGTTTTGATTTTGGTGCGACGAATGATGATCAATCACTGGCCTTAGATGGTTTTTTCTTGGAGCCGGGAATTATTTTGCGCCGCTACGATGAGCTGACCGACAACAACTTTGATGGCGCCTTTGATCTGACATGGGATTTGTTTGACTCAGGTTCGAGTTTTGCGAAGCTGCGGGCGGGCGTGCAAGCTATTTATCGCGAGCGTGATTCAGAGAGCCGCACTTACGGTTTTAATATTAATCAGTCCAGAGATGACTTGCTGGATACTGCCAATGTGTTGGTGTCGGACGTTATTTATGCGTGTGGCGAAACCTCTGAAACCACAAGCTGTATCGCCACTGGTGGTATCAGCAATAGTCCCAACACAGGCTTTGTGTTTGTAGATAAAACCCTCGCATCAGACAGCTACGATGCCGAGCTTGAATATAACAGCGCCTATTTTATGGTCGACCAGACTTGGGATACGACCTGGCAGCTAGTAACAGGCGCGCGTTATGAGGATTATAAGCAGACTACCAATACCTTTTCACTTCAGGGGGAGGGCGGTGCAGTTCAATCGGTGATCGATGAAAGTAATCTATTGCCGAGCGTCGGTGTTAACTGGTTCTACTCAGAAGAACAGCAGTTGCGTTTAGCGCTATCCCAAACGGTCGCGCGGCCTGACTTTAAAGAGGCCGCCAACGCGACCTTCTACGACAATGAATTCAATATTCGTGTTCGGGGTAATCCATTCTTAAAAGTCTCGACCATAATCAACGCAGACTTGCGATGGGAATGGTACTTCAATGACCAAGACAGTCTTTCTGTCGCGGCATTCTATAAAGAAATGGATAAGCCGATAGAGCGTGTCGTGCAGCCCGCTTCAGGTACTGCTGGCAATACGCGGACTTTTCAGAATTCCGAAAAAGCCGAGCTTTACGGGATTGAAGTTGAGGGTCGTAAAGAATTTGTTTTGAGCGATGACTACAGTCAGACCGTTTTCGTATCGTTTAACGCCGCCCTCATTGAATCTGAAGTGATAGCAGGGAATCAAGCAACGCGCGCCCTTCAAGGTCAGCCCGAATACACGGCTAATTTGGTCATCGGTTACGACAACATCGACGGCGGTCATCAATTGACATTACTGCTCAACCAAAATGGCATTTCAATAGCAGATGTCGGCGTATCTGGCGCGCCGGATGTTTATCTCGAGCCGCGTATGGATGTCAATTTAGTTTACCGCTACGCCATTTCCGACAGCGCAACAATTAAAGCTAAGGTCGAAAATATCTTGAACACTGCCGTCCAGTACACGCAAGGCGGTGAGACCTTTCAGAAATACCAAAAGGGCACTACGTTCCAGGTCGGAATCGACTGGGAGCTATAGCAAGCAACACCGATCCACTCGGATCTTTCAAATCACTAGGGAGTAGCAAGATGAAAAAGCAGTTTGCATTAGCGATGATGACCTCTTTTGTGCTGACAGCGCTGGGCGGTTGCTCAGAGGGTGATACGGTGACATTGAATATCGATGCGCCAGTAATAAATAACCCAGATAATGGCGATGCTGGTAACGGCGGTGAAACGGATGCCGCTTGTCCAGCTGGGTCTACCGAACTCTCGGTGACGTTGTGCGCGCTACCCGGGGCAATCTCTTCCGACATGCGTCTGGTCGCGGGCAACGACTACCTGATGGAAGGCCGCGTGACCGTGGGCAACGGCAATGGAGAGTTGGGCGAGGACGGCAATCTAACAGACGGTACTGCGGTGCAGAATGTGACACTGACGATCGATGCCGGCGTGCAGATATTGGGTAAAACTGGGACGTTTGCGAATTTGGTAATTACCCGCGGCAGCAAAATAATGGCGCTGGGTACCGCGGATGCCCCCATCGTTTTTAGTTCGGACGATGATGGTTTTGATGGCTCTGGCGAGTGGGGCGGGTTAATACTCCACGGCTATGGCCCTCACAACGAATGCGCTGAAGCGGGAGTGGTGTGTAACATCGACTCAGAGGGTGAGTCGGGCTTTGCGGGTGGCTATGACGCCAATGATAACAGTGGTGTACTTAACTACGTTGTCGTCGCAGAAGGCGGCTATGAGTTCTCTGCAGGTAATGAAATCAACGGTATTTCTTTGGTTGCCGTGGGTCGCGGTACCGAGATGGATTACATCCAAGTTGAAGGTAACTCCGATGACGGTATTGAATAC
Source organism: uncultured Luminiphilus sp. (assembly GCA_963926325.1). Taxonomy (GTDB): domain Bacteria; phylum Pseudomonadota; class Gammaproteobacteria; order Pseudomonadales; family Halieaceae; genus Luminiphilus. The sequence continues at coordinate 5,864 of CAWUXF010000103.1, forward strand.
TACGGCGGCACAGTCAATCTGAAGCATGGTGTGTTTACCAACAATCTGGATGACTCAGTTGACTGGGATGAAGGTTTCCAGGGGAATCTGCAATATATTTTTATCAAGCAATCGTCTAACGGTTCGGGTGAGGCTTTTGAGATGGACACCCAAGGCACTAACTTATTCTTATCCAAGCCGACGTTGTCAAACGTGACTATCATTGCCGACAAGAAGACGCCTGACGATGAATTTGTGCTGAATTTTAAAGCGGGCTCGGGTGGCTTCTTTCACAATACGGTTGTGTCTGTTGCCGAAACGAATACCACGCCACTGAGTCGTTGCATCAATGTCGCAGGTACAGATTCCGAAGCGTTGGTGGGTACTGCACTCGTCATCAATAACTGGATCCAAGATTGTGCTGCTGGCGCAAGCGATCGCGGTACGCTTGCAAATGTTACAGGTCTCGATAACGGCAGTATTTTCGCAGTCAATGCAGCTTTGGATGCCAATGGCGCGTCGCAAGCGAGTGCGGCGCTACTTGCCCAAGCGATTGACTGGGCAGCAGTTAATGCGGCTTTCCCCGAATCAGTCGCTGATGCGACCTTTTTAGACAGCACCAACTACATCGGTGCAGTGGATCCTGTCACTAGCAACCCCTGGTGGGCGGGCTGGACGATCGAAGGTTCGGTAGGTAATCCACAAATCCCTGAGGCAACTTGCCCAGCAGCAACCTCAGAAGTCAGTGCGGGTTTGTGCTTACTGCCAGCGACGATCTCTGCTGACTTACACCTTAATGGCGGTGTCGATTATCTGATGGAAGGGCGTGTAACCGTAGGTAATGGTAATGGCGAGATGGGAGAAGACGGAAATTTGACGGATGGTTCTTCGGTACTTGACGTGACGCTAACCATTGATGCAGGGGTCGAAATCTTTGGCAAAACTGGCACATTTGCCAATCTCTTGATAACGCGCGGTAGCAAGATCGTGGCGAAGGGTACTAAAACTGCGCCTATTATCATGAGCTCGGATGACACAGGTTATGATGGCGCTGGTGAGTGGGGCGGTTTGATCATCCACGGGTATGGGCCACATAACGAATGTGCCGAGAACAGCGTGGTCTGCAATATCGACTCAGAGGGTGAGTCGGGTTTTGCGGGTGGCTATGATGCCGATGACAACAGCGGTGTACTCAACTACGTAGTCGTCGCTGAAGGTGGCTATGAATTCGCTGCGGGTAATGAAATCAATGGTATCTCCCTGGTTGCAGTAGGCCGCGGTACTGAGATGGATTATATTCAAGTCGAGGGTAACTCCGATGACGGTATCGAGTACTACGGTGGCACGGTCAATCTTAAGCACGGCGTGTTTACCAATAACCTTGATGATTCCGTTGACTGGGACGAAGGCTTTCAAGGGAATCTGCAGTACATCATTGTGAAGCAATCACCCAATGGATCCGGTGAGGCCTTTGAAATGGATACTCAAGGTACAAATCAGTTTTTATCAAAGCCCACGGTCGCTAACTTGACCGTGATCGCTGACAAAAAGAGTCCTGATGATAACTTTATCCTACATTTCAAAGCGGGTTCCGGTGGCTTCTTCCACAACGCGGTTGTGACTGTTGCCGATAGCAATACGACACCACTTGATACCTGTGTCCGTGTTAACGGTGCCGATTCAGAGGCTCTGTCGGGTACGGCGCTGGTACTTAATAACTGGATTCAGGACTGTGCAGCTGGCACGGGCGATCACGGTACGCTGTCGATCTCCACGGGCGGTGTAAATCTTGATAATGGCAGCATCACTGCTACCGATGCTGCGCTCGACTCAATCTTGGCGTCACAGGCACCCGAAGCGTCTGGCCTTGATCCGCTCGACTGGACGGCGATAAACGGAGCCTTGTCCGACTCGGTTGCTGATCCTGATTTCTTAGATAGCACCACCTTTATTGGTGCGGTTAATCCCGACGGCAGTGATCCTTGGTGGGCTGGTTGGACGCTGCCTGGTACCTTGTAAGCGGCGCTGGTGGATATTCAAAAAGGCGACCCCTTGGGGTCGCCTTTATTTTATGGGGTTGATGCTAACTAGTATTCAAGGTCTGGGGGTCTTG
>CAWUXF010000104.1:0-27194 GCA_963926325.1 uncultured Luminiphilus sp.
TCCCACTGGCATCATTTAGCTGAATAATTTGAGTAACCTTGCATTCAAATGACACGGGACTCTCGGTAACGTGAGGCACGTCTATGACCTGCGATGCGCGTGGTGTGAGCCCCGCCAACTGGAACTCATCGACGTCGGGTGTAACCCCAGCGCTCGTTTGGTTCATTGCCTCAGCAAGCGAGCGCGTTGCCAGACTCCAGCAAAACACACCGGTCGTGGTCATGTTGTGTACCGAATCTTTGTAGCCAATGCTGGAAAAGCCAACGATTGGCGGGTGGTAGTTGAACGCATTAAAAAAGCTGTAGGGCGCTAAATTCAGTGCACCATCAGCGTCGCGAGAAGAGACCCAGCCAATGGGCCTAGGTGCCACTATCGAATTGAACGGATCGTGCGCTAAGCCATGGCCGAGGCGCGGTTCGTAAAAGTGTCGTTGGTCATGCATGTCGTCAAATTCTCAGAGTTTTGGCACAAATAAATAGGGCGCGCTCAAGGCTTGCACAAGGTTTAAAACGCCTAGGTTAGCGCGCTGAAGTTTAAAAAATAACATCCTCGCCATCGGGGTTTACCCCAAAATTAAACTGCAATTCGCTACCTGCCATTTTGGCTTGGTAAATGGCATCAAACTGCGTATTCATGTCGGCCGTAAACAGGCTGCGCCAACCACCGTATCCGCCTTTTCTTATATGATTCATACCAATAGATGCGTGTGTTTTCATTGCTTGCAAGCTGGTATTACGCAGAGTTTCTGCAAGCGTTTCATCTGTTGTGGGTATGTCGAGGAACTGGGCAATGCGTTCAATATACTGTGCGGTGTCATCGTATATATCTTCGTATTTTAAGAAGAGGTGTGTGTCGGCGTTGCGCTGGCATTCGCCATGCCAGTCGAGTACGTGCGTGAACCAGCTGGCATTTTCAGCGAGGTCTGCCAAAAATATCTGCAGAAATGTCGCGAAGTCTCCCGTGAACTGAAACTCGGGTTTACTGCGTGCATGATGAAACAGCGAGACGACGGTATCTTTAGGATTGCGTGCCACGTAAATCACTTTGATGTTGGCATGGCCGCGCGGCAGGTCTGCAACCGTGGCATGGCTTTTAAAGTAGCGGGGTGCCGCTGCTGCGTTAATAGCCGCCATCGTCCAGTTGGGCGCTTCGCGTGGCCCAATAACCTCTGGCGAAGACGCGCAGGCTTCAAGCCAAGGCACACTTTCGCCATATTGACCGGCGTTAGCGCCTTGGTGCAATAAACAGTGGACAATCTGCTGCACCCATGTGGTGCCTGCTTTGACATAGGTGGCTACAAAGGCATCGCCATCTTTTGTTTGAAATTGATCAATAACCTGTTCAAAGGCGGCAACATCAAACATTGGATTCTGCGGTATCCCACGAACCAGTACCGTCTGGTAATCAGTTGCAATGCCCGCTTCGTTAAGCCGTGTTTTATCAGTGTCCATAGGCAAAAATCTCATTAAAACTGAGTCGGTGTATTTTAAGGTTTATAGCTAAACGCGTTGGGCTGCTTTAGCTGTTTTGCACAACAGCGTCTACCGTGTTTGCTAACCATGTCGTAAGTTTCTTGATCGACGGATGCTGGTTTTGACTATGTGCCCATTCTTCCAGCCCATAGCTCGTCATCGCTGCGTTAAAGCCTAACCAGGGCAGGGGTTCAGGCTCCCAGGGTTTTAGCTGGGCTGCGAGGGTACCGTATTTTACCCATGGCCCGTGAAATGCTTCCTCGCTAGCGCCATTAATAATGATCGTCGCCAGCGTTTTACCGAATAGGTAGCTAGCGCCAACGCCCTCACCAAGATAACCGCCCGCGGTACTCATGCCCGAGGCCTCATCGACCACAATATGAGGGCTAAAACCTCGGGGTACGGCCAATGTGCCACCCCATGTATGGGTCAGCTTGCTGTGCTTTAAGATCGGGAACAGTAGGTCTTTTAGCTGCGCTCGTCGCCTGAAGTCGGCATCGTTATTGCTAAATTGACTGACGACTTTACCGCCAAATTTATAGCTGCCGCGCGCGCCAATAATCAAACGATCATCTGCGGTGCGCTGTAAATAGGTTGAAATTCGGCTGAAATCTGAAAAGGCCTCTCGTTGCTGAAAGCCCAGCTGTGCCCATAGCGCTGCAGGCAGCGGCTCGGTGGCGACCATGCCGCTCTGTACCGGTAATAAGCGTCGCTCAAGTTGTGGAATAGATTGCGTGAAACCTTCCGTTGCAAGAACAATGTGTTTTGCCAAAACGTCGCCTTGCGCGGTTCGCAGTTTCCCCGACTCGATATCAGTGACTGGGCTGTTTTCGTAAATGACAACGCCGCGTCGCTCAGCAGCGCGCGCTAGACCCAGGACCAACTTGGCAGGATTAAGTGTGGCTACATGGGGGGTATAGATACCGCCACAGCTGCCTGCTGCGGCAACCCGCGCATAACTCTCTTCACCACTGAGCCAATTATAATCCTGGTCATCAAAGCCGAGCTGGTGGAGTTCTTTGAGCGCATCACGTGCACGCACTGCCTGCTCTTGAAATCGTGCTGCACCTAAAACGGCACCGCCATGCGCCAGATCACATTTGATATCTTCCGCGACTAGCGTGGCTTTTACCTCGTTGACGAGCGACCGCAGCTGCGCCAGGGCTTGTAGTTTTTGCGCCGCAGTGCAGCGGGCTAACATCGGCGTCATGCCTTCTAAGCTACCCATCAGCCAGCCGCCGTTGCGCCCAGATGCGCCAAAGCCAACATGATGCGCTTCAAACAAAGTTATTTTGAGGCTGGGCGCGTGTTTGGCTAAAAATAAAGCAGTCCACAGGCCCGTGAAGCCGGCGCCGACAATCGCAATATCGGTCTGTAAATCGCCGTCGAGTGATGGCCTTGCCAAAAGCGCCGGCTCAATGCCGTCAAACCATAGGCAGTGGGCTAAATCTTGATGGGGTCGCTGTGTTGGATCGCGCTGCATGGATTAGCCTGTTAGCTCTGCTCACTTTTATTCTGGTGGGCGTTAAGTCCGCGAAAGGCTATCGCAGTACGTCCGCAGGAATCAATGTATTCCGCAGTATTCATCGCACTCTCAGTCTTATTTTTATGTCTGCGATATTGCCCAAAATGCAGCTTAAAACCACTTGATAAACGCATTTTATAAAGGGAACGTATAGCGATAGAAGTCGTTCTTATCGCGCCAATAGTGCTGAAAAAATACGCAAAAGTGGTATCGTGTCAGCTGATTTTTACGGCGGGCGCGAAACGCACCGGGCCGTGCACCTAATGTGTCAAAGAGGATGTCCCATGTCGGAAGCACCTACGCTAGAGCATCGCCGCGCCTGTCACTTGTGTGAGGCAATTTGTGGACTTGTTATCGAGACCCAAGGCGAGCAGATCTTGTCGATTAAGGGCGATCCAGACGACCCGCTGAGTCGTGGCCATATTTGCCCCAAGGGTGTGGCATTACAAGATTTGCATAACGACCCCGACAGATTGCGGCAGCCGGTGAAGCGTGTGCGCCAAGCAGATGGCAGTTATCAGCATATCGCGGTGAGTTGGGATGAGGCGCTCGACACCGCGGCGGCGGCGCTCGTTAGCAGTGTGCAGACCCACGGCGTCGATTCAATCGGTGTTTATTTGGGCAATCCCAGTGTCCACAATTACGGCATGCTTACCCATCAAGGCGCGCTGTTCAAACATTTGCGGACCAAGAACCGTTTTTCTGCCACATCGGTCGATCAATTACCCCATCATTTGGTCTCACTTTGGTTGTACGGTCACAAGTCGCTGTTACCGGTTCCCGACATTGACCGCACTGACTTTTTCTTGATGCTGGGCGCTAATCCGCTGGCATCTAATGGCAGTATTTGGACGGTGCCTGGTGTACGTAAACGTATTAAAGCGTTGGTGGCCCGTGGCGGTAAGTTAGTTGTTATAGACCCACGCCGTACAGAGACAGCAAATCTTGCCAGTGAGCACCATTTTATTAAGCCGGGTGCTGATGCTGTTTTTTTACTGGCATTGATTCACGTCATACTTCGAGATGGGTTGTCTGACTTAAAGGCGCTGTCTGACTTTACCGATGGTATTGCCGACGTCGAGCGTGCCGTCGCGTCATTTACCCCCGAGGTTGCTGCGGCGGCGACGGGTATTGATGCTGAAACCGTTGTCCGTTTAGCTACAGAAATGGCCGCAGCTGATCGCGCCGTATGTTATGGCCGTATGGGGGTATCCACCCAAGAATTTGGCACCATCTGCCAGTGGGCGACCCAAGTCCTCAATGTCATTACCGGCAATTTAGACCGCGAAGGCGGTTCGCTATTTACACGCGCGGCGGTGGATCAAGTGATGACCTCAGGCCCCGGCGGTTTTAACCGGCATCAGAGTCGCGTACGCGGTTTGCCTGAATTCGACCGAGAGCTACCTGCGGCCGCCCTGGCAGAAGAAATTGCAACGCCGGGGGAGGGCCAGATCCGTGTGCTATTTACCGGTGCGGGCAACCCAGTTTTGTCGACGCCGTCGGGGCACAAACTCGATGCTGCACTCGAAAATCTGACTTTTATGGTGTCGCTGGACCCCTACATCAATGAGACAACACGTCATGCGGATATCATTTTGCCGCCAACGTCGCCGCTTGAGCACGATCATTACGATATAGCCTTCCACAATCTGGCGGTGCGTAATACGGCACGATTCAATGAGCCTGTGTTTGAAAAGCCCGAAGCGGCAATGCACGACTGGGAGATCTTTGAGGCGTTAGGCCAGCGCGTCGCCGAAGGGTTGGGTTTGACCGCGGCACCCTCGATTCCACCCAGTGCAATGATCGATGCGATGTTACGTGCCGGGCCATGGGGCGATGCGGCTCCCGAGCAGCTTTCGTTAGCCGCTTTGCGCGCTGCGCCCTCGGGTATTGACCTTGGGCCGCTGACAAGCCAGCTACCTGCGCGTCTACAGAGCGCTGAACGACGGATTAATTTGGCAGTGTCATTGATAATTAACGATATGCAGCGCCTCACTGGGGTGCTTCCAGCATTGACTGCGCCGGGCTACCGCCTTATTGGTCGTCGCGACGTGCGAGATAATAATTCGTGGATGCACAATCATCATCGTTTGATCAAAGGAAAGCCCCGCTGTACGTTACTCGTGAACCCCAGTGACGCGAAGCGTGAGGGCTGGCAAGCGGGTACTGATATTAGAGTGGTGAGCGCTGCCGGGAGTATTTTGGCGCCTGTAGCATTCTCTGATGACATGATGCCCGGTGTTGTGAGTTTGCCCCATGGTTATGGGCACGGGCGACAGGGTGGTCGAATGAATATAGCTGACCAGCACGCGGGTGTTAGCTGCAATGATGTGACTGACAACGCTTATATCGACGCCCTCAGTGGTAATGCTGCGGTCAATGGCGTGCCGGTAGAGCTCATGGCTAGCTGACAGATCCTACTGTAAGTCAGGCGCTAGAACGTTATACTTGGCCACCACTAAGGACACGGTCAATATGTCGGGCAAAATCATACCTACAGTTCAGATCCACAGCGGCGAAAAATTCACTAATGATCGCGGTATTACCGCAATCAAAGATGGTATTAAGAGCGCCGCTGACCAAAGGGCATCGCTGGCCAAACCGAGTTGGCTGCGTATGCGTGTGCAGAGCAGTCCCAAATTTGATGCCGTAAAGACAATCGTTCACGAGCATCGCTTAGCGACGGTTTGCGAAGAGGCAAAGTGCCCCAACATGAGCGAGTGTTGGAGCGCGGGTACTGCAACCATCATGCTGATGGGAGATGTATGTACCCGAGCATGTCGTTTCTGTTCGGTCAATACGGGCAATCCCAAGGGTTGGTTAGATCTTGAGGAGCCCGCTAATACTGCGCATGCGGTGAGTCTGATGGGACTAAAGTATGTCGTGCTGACCTCAGTTAATCGCGACGACTTGGCCGATGGTGGTGCAGGTCACTATGCGGCGACCGTACAAGCGGTAAAAACAGCTAATCCCGAAACCGCAGTTGAGGCGCTGACGCCCGATTTTCTTGGCGATTTAGCGGCCATAGAGGTGCTTGTTGACTCGGGTATCGAGGTCTTTGCACAAAATGTCGAAACGGTTGAGCGACTCACCCATCCGGTGCGAGATCCTCGAGCGGGTTATCAGCAAACACTCGACGTGCTGGCCCACGCCAAACGATATCGTCCCGATGTAATTACCAAAACGTCCTTGATGTTGGGCTTGGGTGAGACCGAAGAGGAGCTACAGCAGTGTATGGATGACCTCCGAGCACACGACGTTGACGTGCTTACGCTTGGGCAGTATCTACAGCCGACTCGAAATCACTTCCCCATTACCCGCTATGTGACGCCTGAAGAGTTTGAACTATATCGAGAATGGGGTTTGGCGCGCGGTTTTATGGAGGTGGTATCAGGGAGTTTTGTACGCTCGAGTTATCGCGCTGAGCGGGTGCTGGAACGCAATAATGTGGGCCTCGATAAGTGACAGAAGGCCCTGTTAAAAAACCGATGCCCTTGCTGTACATCACGCTGCTGGATTTGTCTGCGGGAGATAAGCTGCTCGCGGCTTCTAGTCGTATTAACATTGGCATGTTAAGTCACGATTTTGACGTTTCCGTTGCGGTTGTCGGCCCTGTCACCACAGTGGCGCTTAATCGGCTGCGGATAGATTTGGGGCCCACACGTATCACGGGCGCGTTTGAGCCGAGCAAAACTGATCGGCCGGTTGACCGACCGCTACGCGCCCTCAGTCGTCAGCTTCTGGGAAGTGACATGGTCTCGGCCAGACTGCAGGCGGCGATTCAACGCAAGGCAGAAGACTTCCCAGTCGTTATTGTCGACCACGTGTTGGCTTGGTCGTATCGCCCTGCAACAGTTGCAGGTGCGGTTTATTTTACACCCAGAGAATGGTTTGTAGAAAATAGGCCGCCAAGCAACCACTGGTGGAGTCGATGGGCTACGTCAAAAATTGCGGCTTATGAATTGGCCATTAGTGCTGCTGCCGACACCATCATCACCCGCTCTGAACTAGCGTCGAAACTTTCAGAGCAGGGCGTTACCATGAAAAAACTGCGGCCTAGCTTTAGCAAGCCAGCGGGCTCTCAGCCCAGTATTGAAGAGGTGGCATTTACGCGTACCGCTAATCGTATTGGCTATATTGGGTATCTCGGGGACGATAAAAATAACGCCAGCCTCGTGTGGTTTTTAGATAACGTTTGGTCTGTTATTACGCGTACTTTACCTGACGTTGAACTGCATATTATAGGCACGGCACCCAATGAAACCCTACAGTTTCGCTTAGCTCAGTTTAATAATGTGGTACTTCACTGGGGTGGTAGCGATGCATTGTTATTCAAAATGAACTGCCGGGTGGTAGTCGATCCACTACTTTATGAAATTCATGCCGATTCTAAGCTGATTAATGCGATGGCGCGTGGTATACCGACGGTAACCACATGCCGCGGCTTGAGTCGTTCGCGTGTTGATATTGGTAAAGGTGTCACAGCCGCCGATACGCCAGAGGGCATGGTACTTGCTATCAAAGCGTTGATGACTGATGGGCAAGTTTGGAAGCGAGCTGCGGACATGGCCGCATCTATTGCGCGCCCGCAGTTGGCAGACTTTGAAGTGGCTCATGCTATCCGAAGGGAATTAGTCCGGAGCGCTTCAGTGCAGTCGGGTGCTGATCAAACGACGGCGTAAGCTGCACATTTTAAGTTTTTAATCACGGTATTTTACTATGGCTACCACGAGTGAATTTAAAAGAGTTGGCTTGTTAGGTCGACGGGAACATCCAGGGGTGAATCAGGTTGTTGCTGACTTACTGGCGTTACTAGATAAGCGTGAGATCGAGGTCACCCTTGAAGATCGACTTGCCACTTTGGCGCACTTTGAAAAGCGCGGGATGATGCCGAGAGAGAAAATTGGCGAGATTGTCGATTTGGCGATTGTAATAGGGGGTGACGGCAGTCTGCTCAGCGCCGCAAGGACGTTGGTTCGCCACAACACGCCGGTCATTGGGATTAACCGCGGTCGGCTAGGTTTCTTAACTGACGTGAGTCCCGATGAACTGAGCGAGCAGGTGTCTGCGGTCTTAGATGGTGACTACACGCGTGATTCTCGGTTTTTACTCGATGCAGAAGTGGTCCGTGGTGATCAGGTAATTGGCAGTGCCGAGGCGCTGAACGACGTGGTTGTTAACTCTGGGACTTCGGCCCAAATGATTGAATTTGAATTAACGATCGATGGTGAGTTCGTCTATCGTTTAAATGCCGATGGCCTGATCATGTCGACGCCAACGGGTTCAACGGCTTACTCTTTATCTGGCGGTGGACCGATTATGAATCCGCATTTGGATGCCATGGTATTGGTACCCATGTTCCCGCATTCGCTGACTAGTCGGCCCATTGTCGTACAGGGCAACAGCGAAATACGTATTGATGTGGTCTCGCGCAACCAGATCCATCCGCTAGTAACTTGCGATGGCCAGGTGTCGATTACCGCTTTGCCTGGCGACTCGGTTGTTGTTCGTAAAAAACGCGAACCTCTAACGCTGCTCCATCCGCCAGGCTACAGTTTCTATGCAAGCTGCCGCGATAAGCTTCGTTGGTCCGACACGCTTGCCAAATAGTATTCGCTTAGCACCGGTTTCTTTTGCTTTGGTTGCGGTCAGCAGCCTGGTGTTTCTATTGTTTTATGAACTGCGCTTTATGGTTTTGCTGCAGTGGTTTAATTTCGTTCCGCTTGATATGACCGATGGCGGTGTGCGCTTAGGGCTGCCCGGCACTCAATGGTGGCGCTACGTGACGCCTACCCTGTTGCATTTTGGATGGCTGCACCTGGTGTTTAATTGTCTGTGGTTATGGGAGTTTGGACAGCGCATTGAACATCGTATTGGCGCCGTTAATATGCTGGGTCTATATCTGGTAACTGCCGTTTTTAGTAATGGTGTGCAATACCTTTGGTCTGGCCCATCTATTTTTGGTGGCATGTCAGGTGTTGTGTACAGCTTTTTAGGATTTTTGTGGGCGGCATCCTTGGTTCGTCCTGGCTGGTTACAACCACCAACCCCTGCGATTCTGGGCTTCATGTTGATATGGCTGGTTGTTGGGCTATTTGGGACATTGGAGTTTCTTGGCGTTGGCGCAATTGCCAATGGCGCGCATGTTGGTGGCCTGGTGATTGGTTTCATATTGGGCGGGCTATTTGCTGCTCTAACAGGATTTCGACAGAAAACTTAATCCCAATCAGCACACGTACTTTATCTAATAAGTTGTCTCGGAGAGTCGGCATGACAAATCCTTATCAAGAAATCATCGCGGGTATGGGGCGAGATGTTTATGACAGCATGGTGTTGGCATTAGCGACCGGTCGTTGGGCCGATGGGCGTGTGCTGTCTGCGGAGCAACGTCAACATACGATGGGTGCTGTTATTGCGTGGGGCGAGCTAAATTTACAACCCCATGAGCGAGTAGGGTATATCGATAAAGGGCATAAGGCTGGTGATGACTGTGATGATCCACAGCCGTTACGTTGGCTGGCTGAAGAAACCCCATCGTCGACAGGAGAAAAAATATGAGTGGTGTAGCGGGAAGCGTTCGGAAAATGCGTACCAGTCTTGCCGAGACGGTGCAGTATGAATTTTTGGCGGGTGACAATTCGCTGTTAGTTAACGATCTGTTGGGGCGCAAATTAAGTCTGAATTTTACTGGCCTGATTAATTGTGTGCACTGCCAGCGCAAGATTAATAAAAGTTTTAACGGGGGTTATTGCTATCCTTGCTTTCGCAAGCTCGCGCAGTGCGACACCTGCATTGTTTCACCTGAAAAGTGTCACTTTGAGGCAGGTACCTGTCGAGAGCCTGAGTGGGGTGAGGCAAATTGTAATATTGACCATGTTGTTTACTTGGCGAACACCTCGGGTCTGAAGGTAGGTATCACCCGTGGTACACAAGTCCCAACGCGTTGGATGGATCAAGGCGCGACCCAGGCAAAGCCCATTGCACGGGTGGCGACACGCCTACAGTCGGGCCTGTTAGAAGTGGCAGTTGGGCAGCATGTCAGTGATAAAACAGCCTGGCAAACCATGCTGAAGGGCAATGCCGATAACGTAGACCTAGAAGCCAAGCGTCAAGCGTTAATGGCGCAATGTGAGTCGGAGATCAATGCGCTACACGCGCGTTTTGGGCTGCAGGCAATTCAGCTTTTAGAAGATGCAGAGGAAACGCAGATTGGTTATCCAGTGCTTGAATGGCCCGTAAAAGTCAAAGCACATAATCTCGACAAAACCCCCACGGTGGAGGGCACATTACTGGGTATAAAAGCCCAGTATTTGATGTTCGATACCGGGGTACTGAACGTCCGCAAATACGGCGGTTACACGATTGAACTCAAGGTATTTTGATATGCGCGAAGGCTCTCCTCAAACGATTTACCGCAAAGACTATACGGCCCCTGAATTTGCCGTGGACACAGTTGCACTGCACTTTGAAATTCACTCGGGAAAAACCTTGGTGACAGCTGAGTTGGCGCTGCGTCGTACCGCTAGCGGAAACGCACCCCTCGTCTTAGATGGCGAGCATCTATCGCTGCAATCGATCGCCGTTGATGGTCGGGCGCTGGCAGCCGGTGAGTACCAAGTGACAGATACGAATCTTGTGGTCGACAATCTGCCAGATGATTGCCGATTGCAGACGGTGGTAGAAATTTGCCCCGAGGAAAATACCTCTCTCGAAGGTTTGTATCGCTCGCGCACAATGTATGCGACCCAATGTGAGGCTGAGGGTTTTCGTAAAATCACCTACTATCTAGATCGACCCGACGTCTTAGCATTGTTTACGGTGACCGTTGATGCAGATCTAGAGACCTGTCCGGTACTGCTAAGCAACGGCAATTTACAGTCGTCGACGACGTTGGATAATGGCCGTCATAGAACCGTCTGGCACGACCCCTTTCCAAAGCCATGCTACTTATTTGCACTAGTGGCAGGGGACTTAGCCTGTGTGGAAGATAGTTTTGTGACCTGCACTGGCAAAGACGTTGCACTGCGTGTCTTTGTTGAGGCTAAAGATGCCAATTACTGTGGGCATGCTATCGAGTCACTGAAAAAGTCTATGCGTTGGGACGAGACGGTGTACGGACTTGAATACGATTTAGAGTTGTTCAATATCGTAGCGGTAGATGACTTCAACATGGGGGCCATGGAAAATAAAAGCCTGAATATTTTCAACACATCATGCGTATTGGCTGACCCAGACATCACTACGGATATGGGATATCAACGTATTGAGGCAATTGTTGCTCACGAGTATTTCCATAATTTCTCAGGCAACCGTGTCACCTGCCGCGATTGGTTTCAATTAAGTCTCAAAGAGGGCTTTACGGTTTTCCGTGATTCAGAATTCACAGCCGATATGCACTCTCGTGGTGTTAAACGCGTTGAAGACGTAGCCTTTCTGCGCACGCATCAGTTCGCTGAGGATGCGGGTCCAATGGCGCATCCGGTACGTCCTGATTCTTTCATTGAAATTTCGAACTTTTATACGTTAACCGTTTATGAAAAAGGTGCTGAGGTAGTCAGAATGCTGCACACCTTGCTCGGTGCGGAAAATTTTCAGAAAGGTGCAACTCTGTACTTCGAGCGACATGACGGCCAGGCCGTGACTTGCGATGACTTTGTGTCGGCCATGGAGGATGCCTCTGGCCGAAACCTGGGCCAGTTTAGACGTTGGTACGAGCAAGCGGGTACACCGCGCTTGTCATTAGCAACTGATTACAACGCTGAAAACCAGCAGCTCACGCTGAATGTGACGCAAGAAAATCATGGCGCTGACGAGCCTGCTAAGCCACCGTTGATGATGCCATTGTCCATTGGGCTGCTAGTTGATGGTCGGCCGATGCTGCTCGATGGTGACAGCACTACGCGGGTCTTAGAGGTGACTGAGCAAACTCAGCAGTTTGTTGTCGATAATGTTGTCAGCGAGCCAGTATTGTCGCCCCTGAGAGGCTTTTCGGCACCCGTTCGGCTGAGCAATGAGCCGACGCCCGAAGCCTTACTAACCCTGATGCAGGGAGATGACGACTCGTTTGTCCGCTGGGATGCCGCGCAAAGTTTTGCCGCGCAGGTCATAGAGGCGGCTAGCGACTCGTCAGATATAGATATACGTTTTATTGACGCTTATGGCGCAGTGATCAAGTCTGATATTGATCCCGCGCTTAAGGCGCATACGTTGGCACTGCCGGGTGAAGAGTACCTGGCTGACCGAGCGAGCCAGCGAGGATTAGTGGATGTTTTTGCCATTAGAGCGCAGCGGCAACGGGTTAAATCGCTATTAGCCATGCACTTCGAGCACGAATGGCGTGAACTCTTTACAGCTTTAGAAATTCGGTCGACATACACGGCGGAGGGAACGCAAATAGGCGCGCGAGCAATGCGCCACTTGGCGCTCGATTTCCTGTGCCACTTACCGCATTCAAACTTCGAATCTGCGCGAGATTTGTTTTCGCGAGCAGATAATTTAACTGACCGGCTCGCCGGTGCGCGCGGTGTTATACATCATGCTGATGCGGCGCTCCGTAAAGACATTATCGAGCAGTTTTATAGTGACTGGCAGCATCAAACGTTGGTCATCAATCAGTGGTTCTCTGTGCAGGCCACACGTCCAGCAGCGGAGACTGTCGAGACAGTGCAAGATCTTATGGCTCACGAGGCATTTGAATTGCGCAATCCTAACAAACTGCGCGCCTTGGTCGGGGCTTTTGCCGGCAGCAATCCTGTGGCGTTTCATCGGCAAGACGGCGCGGGCTATACCTTATTGGCAGACACTGTTGCGCAGATACAAGCCGTGAACCCCCAGATTGCCGCGCGTATGCTGACACCGTTAACACGGTTCCGTCGATATGCACACGGCGCGGATCAAATGCAGCTAGCGCTGCAGCGCTTAGCGGGGCTAGACGACCTGTCTCGGGATGTCTTTGAAGTGTTAGACCGCTCGCTGAAGGGCTAATGTAGGGCCAAGGCTGGCCGTGTGTTTGAAATTATTGGGGAGGCTTGGGCC
This sequence comes from uncultured Luminiphilus sp., assembly GCA_963926325.1. Lineage (GTDB taxonomy): Bacteria > Pseudomonadota > Gammaproteobacteria > Pseudomonadales > Halieaceae > Luminiphilus. The sequence goes on from CAWUXF010000104.1 coordinate 13,033, forward strand.
TCCCGTTCTTCAAGGCGCTGCCTTTGCTAGCGGGATCTCAAAAGTAAAGCACGCGCCTTTCTCTCGGTTGTCTACCTCAATCGTGCCGCCAATCTCCTGCAAAATCCCATAGCTGATAGACAACCCAAGTCCGGTACCTTTGCCGACTTCCTTAGTAGTAAAGAAAGGGTCAAAAATATTCTTGATGCTGGCACTGGGTATGCCGCCGCCATTATCCTCGACCTCTACATGGAATTTCCCATCGACGACTGTTTCACGAATAAATATTTCACCGGAATTTAAGGCGCTATCTTTAATAGCATCCCGAGCATTAGTGACTAGGTTGATTATAATTTGCTCAAGCGATATTGCGTCCGCAAGCACGGTTATCTGATCAACTAATGGCGTGTGATTAATTTTTATACTCTGAATGGCCAGCTGTTCTTTGAGTAAATCGAGGGCCATATTAATTGCAGTGCTGGGATTGATGGATCCGGCACTGGCATTTGCTTTTCGGCCGAACGCTTTCATACCGTCAACGATTTTTGCCGCGCGGTCTACTTGCGCGTTAATTCGATTAAGTTTTTCTTCTGCAGCGACTTGCGTAAACGCGCCCTTACTTAAGGTCCGTAGTAAGTTATGACAAGACATTCGAATCACATTGAGCGGTTGATTAAGCTCGTGTGCCATACCTGCAGCCAATTCTCCGAGAGACGCGAGCTTAGTGCTATGCACGAGTTGGTTTCGGGTTTGGACGAACATGGTGATATCGCTAAATGCAATTATACAGCCTGTCTCGGCCGTCTTTTCTTGCCAGCCTTGAAGCGGACCAACAGATACGAGTAAGTGGCAATCTTCATTGTCACGTTGAAACTTGAGTTCAATATCTTGAGCCGATCTGCCATCTAAAATAGCATTGACAATAGCCTCGGAAAATTCGGAGGCTGTAGCCTGACCTGGCGATTGACGCAGATGCTGACGAGCTTCGACTAAGTACGGTTTTATGCTGTCTTGGATTCCTTCGCAGGCACTGTTGAGCATAACCACCTGAAGCTTCTCATCTAGAACAAGCATGGGCGAGCGGACTGATGAGAATACTGAGCGTAACTGAGAGGCCGTCTGTTCAAGTGCACGGTCGGCTCGTTCTAAGCGCGTATAGGTATCGTTAAAGTTTTCGACGAGACTCTGTATTGTTGTCTGGGCAGTTTCAAACTCCCTTATAACAAAGGGATGCGAGGTTTTTTTGAAGCTGAATGATTGGCCGGGCTGCCACTGAATACTTGCGTTCACAAATTCGTTTAATGCTGGCAACGTTTGTCTTAGCCATAACACAAACATAATAAATATGATGCTGAATACAAATGCTGCAGCGAGTAGCTCTAATGTGAGCATATTGAGGTCGACTTCAATCTGTTGGGCCAGATTTGTCGACGCGGTGATACGTAATCCAATAGATGAGCCTGCTGAACCACTGAGATTCAGCAAGACCGGCCTGTCTATCACAATGATACGGCGGACTGTTTGCTCTAAACGGGATCGGGCTGAATCAACGCCATTGCCGCCTAGCACAACAGTTCGGCTGGTATTAACGGCATCCGCGGAATACTCGGCGGGGTATATTTTTATCGTGACAAACCCCAAATTCGATGCTGCGATCATGTCATTAATACGCGCCGCCATCACTCGCAGGTCGATTACCAAGTCAATCGGCCCAGCCTGCATAAGCGCAAGCCCGGGGATATTTTGATAGGCGGGAAGTAGTGCGTCTGCATGCTCTTCGTGGGTATGATCACGCCAGTCTTGCACGCCTCGCGCCGACGTGCTGATACCACAGTTATCAATTTCCAGTTGACGATTTTCAGTATCAAACGCGCCGCAGATTACTGATTCTTGTGCGGTAATGGCCATCAGATATTCGGCTGTAACTTGCCGGGTTTCTAGACCCTTTAGTACCCGATTTTGGAGGTTAAATAGCGCAATAGTTATATCTCGCTGGGCCTTAGAAATTGCTAGCTCAGCGTTAGCCTGCAAGGAGTGCATGCGAGTTTTTGTCTGCGAACTGTTATCGACTTGTATTACAACAAGTGCGGGCAAGATGGCGAAAACGGGAAACAGAATATAAACCAAGCGTAGCAGTGGCCATTGACATCGAGATACCAAATCTCGGTGGCCAATATCGAGCCGCTTAACGATGGCCGGATTCAAACAAATCCACTGGACCAGTGCGGCGCAGATTAGACGAGAGAGGGCTTCATTGCCTACTAGCAGTAAGCCTGCGCTCGTAGAGAGCTCGAATAGCGGCCAATGGTATATTGTGAGTATCGGTAGGGCGATAATCAGCCAGAATTTAACCGCAGCAATTAAAACCTCAAGATTTTTGTTTTTATGTAACTGCCATCCAATAAATACTGTTTCAGCGGCGTACAGCAAGATCGCGCCACTTTGTAATGTGCCGGAGTCGTCTAGCAATGCAATGATAATACCTGCGACCAATACGCTAAATAGTCCGGGGCGCAAGCCGAGAAATGTAACCGCAGCAATTGAGAAGACACCCCAGAAATGCGGGATCACACCGAACTCAGGTACCGTACGAACGGCGCCGGCAGCAGCTGCCAATAAACCAAGCAGCAGCGCCGTGCTATAGATCTTCCCTTGCCGTTTGATTTTATCTAACGCCATAAATTCAGCTTCGTCTACACAATGTGGATCGTTGGTGGATGTAGTCCAATATACGCCTTGTATAGCTTTGAGAGCTATTTTTTTGCTTGGCTTTCTTGGTCTAAAGCGTCTTTGATTTAGGGCTCAATTGCCGCTGCGCGATAGCGGTTATATATGGCTTCTATATCGCGATGTTTAACTAGCAGCGCCTGCAATACGGCGGGATTGAAGTGATCAGGTATCGACTTATTGTCACCGTTTACCATGATGTCTATCGCTTTAGCATGGGGGAGTGCTTCTCGATAAAGACGCTCAGTTCGCAAATTGTCATAGACATCTACCACATGAACGATACTCGCTTCGAGCGCGATTTCTTCACCTGCGAGTTGGTGAGGGTAGCCACTACCATCCCATTTCTCATGGTGTTGTGCACAGATAATGGCAGCGAGTTCTATCACGGGCTCATTGGAACGACTTAGAAATTTTTGTCCAAGCAGTGTGTGAGCTTTGGTTTGCTCGAATTCTTCGGCGGTAAGTTCGCGCGCTGCGTTATAAATTACTTCTGGGCCCTGCAGCTTGCCGATGTCGTGAAGCATGCTGGCCAGCCGCAGGTCCTGACACTGCTGCTTTGTCATGCCTAGGCGCTCAGCTAAACAAGCCGACATTTCTCCAACACGGTTGAGATGCATGTCAATGCCTGGAATATAGTGTTCGGCGCTAATAGCGAGCAGTTCTATTGCACTGCCAACACCCGAGCTTAAAGCATTGCTAAGACGCGAGATTTGGCTACTCGAATCGATGACTTTTGCCTCGAGGGTTTCGCGCTGAAACTTCCGATAGCGTTTAATATTTATACTGTCGCGGGCGTTCTCTAATTCTTCGATTAACTGCTCAACAATCACTGGCTTGAAAAGAAAAGCGAATGCACCTAGTTTAAGTGCGGTTACGATCGATTCGCTATCGTTATTGCCGGTAATGAAAATCGTTTCAAAAATGCGTTTATTGCTACTCTCGGTCTTGTTGATTGCCTCTAAGGTTTGTAAACCGGTACATCTAGGCATGCGAATATCTAGCAGCATGAGCTCGATATCGGTGTCTTCGATGAATTTCTCGTAGGCATCGATACCATCAACGGCTGTAACCACTTCAAATTCTTCTGAAACAAGCAATTCTTGCAGTTCTATCCGGACCTGCGGATCGTCCTCTGCCAACAAAATTTTCATATTTCCACCTAGTTTACCGTGCGCAGATCTTAACTCAGGTAGGATCCGCAAATGCATTGGTGCATGTAAAATGTTAAATATTAGCGACTAATTAATCAGCAGATGGATACAGCTGCCAATGCTCTGCCGTATTTCTGATATCGGATACGGGTGCTTGATCTCTAGCTGCCGTGAACAGAAGGTCTCCCTGCCACACTTCGTCGGGTTCAGAGAATAGCGCGCGATCAAGACCGTCCATTGCCGCGCTAAGTGCGGGCGATGCCAAACCTCTAATGCGCGCAATAGTGGGTCTATCATCAAGTTGAAAATTCAGTTTTGCCCAAATAATCAATGCGCTTCTGGCGGCGCTGGCGTCATTCTGTTTACAGGCCAATCTCAAGCTCACTAGAGCACCGGTGAGTTTGGCGGGGTCTACCGAAGCTTTGGATTGTGTCACCACGCCATTATTGACTTGTTTGGAATGCCACAATAGGTAAGAGAGAATAGCAGCGCATAGCCATCCACTTGCACTCATCAGCAACCACAGGGTGGAGAGGGGTGTATCAACTTCAATCATTGGCGCAGCGACAGCTTCCGGTGTGACCTGCGTAGCGATCGGCGAAGCAACTTTTATGGCTCTGCTCGGGAGTTGTGCGTACTCGAGCGCATCGGTTTCAGTATTCCACCAAGGCACAGACAGCGCTGGAAGTTGCCAGTTCCCCGGGGTGGTTGTGACTACGGCTTCACTCTGTAGCCGCACACTCGATATATCGGCCCCGGCTTCTTTGTCCTCTAGGGTTTCTTGGTCGGGATAAAAACGAATGCCGTTTAAAGCATTACTGCTGCCGGTGCTGGTGATTGGCGGCAGCTGACTGCTCAGTAATCCCAGCGCATCTAGCTGCAAGATACGGGTGGTGGAGTCGCCTACGCTGAGTTTTTCCGGTGCGGTCGACCAGCTGTCGGTTAACGTGAGCTGTTTAGCTGGTAGCCACACATCGCCAGGAAAGCTTTGGGGGACAGGTTTGACGGTAATCTTGATTGGGTTCGTGTCGATCGCAATACGCCGTCCAAGTCGTGCCCCTAGTAGCGACCGACCGGGTAAAATTTCCCGTCCGGAAAAGCTCATGCTCGGAATTTCAAGGCCACCACTTTGATCGGGGAATACCGCATAACGGAGCTCTGTCACTTGCCAGAGCCTACCGCTAATGCGGCGCTGAAAGCTGCGTTGTTCTAGCTGCTTGACAAATGTATCGGCAATATCAAGATCCGACACCGCGCGATTATCAAGGCTAATAGCTTGCTGCAACGTGACGGTTAGCAAAAGCTGGGCTTGTACATAAACTTCGGTACGGTCTACCTCGGCCGTAAAGTAAACCAGTGCATCTCCCGTTGGGCTCGCAACTTGAGGTGAAACCTTGATCGCGATTGGTGTGGTGCGGACCCCACCGGCGGTCAGCGAAGGAATAGACAGAATGCCATCGCGCTTAGGTGATAATTCAAGTTCGAGGGTTCGCGTGACACTTTGAGAACCATTAATGAGTTTGGCGCTGGTTGAGCTTGAGCGTTGCAAAATATCGAAATTAAGGTCCAGAGCAGAGATATCTACTTCATCGGGACGTTCACCGTCATCCGCACGAATTATCAGGCGCAGGGTTTCGCCCAGCGCAATATCATTCCGATCTACCTCAGTGGTGAGTCTTGCATGCGCCGTAGGTACGGTCAGCATCAGGCAAAATAGCAGCGAAAAGCACACGCTTAGCCGCATTGAATAGGCGTAATGATTACCAGCGAACATCTTCATCGGGTTCATCACCACTGCTTAATTTTTGTATGCTCTCATAGCGAAATTTGCGCCGGATGAGCCCGCCTGGGTCGTCCGGCACCCGACGCAGCCATTGCTCTAGAGCCTGTTGTTTTTCCAGCGCCTTATCGAACTTGCTCATTTGTAGGTCTGTTGCGTCTTCAACCGCCTCCGACAGTTTGTCACTCATTGATTCCTGCTGCTGTGCAGACTGCGGCTGATCATCATTACTCTGCGAGTCACTGCTGTTTTCTGGAGATGCATCGTCGGGTGATTGCTGGCTTGGATCACTGTCACCTTCCGAGTTATTTTGGGATTGCTGTTCTTGTTGACCCTGTTGTTGGTCTTGTTGATCGCCATCATTTTGTTCACTGTCGCTTTGTGCGTCGTCTTGCTCGCCGTCACTGTCGTCTTCGCCATTTTCTGACTGTTGCTGCTGTTGTTGCTCGAGCAGCGATTCAATCAGCGCCCGATTGCCCAGCGCATCTTCACGGTCAGGGGCAAGTGTGAGCGATTGATCATAGGCCGATAGCGCGCCGGGCAAATCGCCGGCTAATGCTTTAGCATTGCCGAGGTTATAAAGCCCATCGGCACTGCTAGATTCGCTGAAAGCCTCTACCGCTTCAGGAAAGTTACCTGCTTCCATGAGTGCTGTACCACGCCAATCGGGGGCCTCAAAGTAGTGTGCGGCAGCGGCGGGATCTCCTTCGGCGAGCTTTTGTTTACCTTGTTGGTCTGGCGTCAGCCACAGGTCACGCCAAATATTCTTCGCTGGCTGCGTCCCTGTCCCTGTCTGTGTCTGTGTCTGTGCTTGCGCTTGTGTCTGAGTCGGCTCTTGTGCCCCGGCGGGTGTTGAGTTCAACAGCGGTAGCAAACCCAATAGAAGCACTGCTAGGGCACCACGACGAAATAGCGGCAAGATACCAACCGCTACGAGCAACGCTAGCCAGTGTCCCTCATCGCGCCAACTGTCGGTTTTACGCTCTATTGGGACATTGCCAAGCTCGTCAAAAACATCCAACTGGGTTACGCGTTTGACATCGCTATCATTCAGCGTAATACCGACGTACTGACCATTGAGTTGATCGGCAATACCCCGTAATTTCGCCTCGTCGAGGCGCGGCACCACGATCTCGCCGCTGTTGTCACGCAAAAAGCCACCGTCAGCGAGCGGAATGGGCGCCCCATTCGCGCTGCCGACGCCAAGGATCGATAGGTGAGCGCCGGCGCCGATTAGCGCATTGCGCACCAAACTAACCTTAAATTTGGGCAGGCCGTCGGTAATCAATAACACATGTCCGTTATTCAGTCCCGCCGCGGTGAGTAAATCGCTCGCCATGATCAAGGCTGAGCTCGCATCGGCTCCCGGTATCGGCATGATGTCCGGATTAAGCGCCGGCAACAGGTTGGCAATAGTCGCCGTGTCATCGGTGAGCGGTGTAACCACATGCGCATCGCCGGCAAAAGCCACTAGTCCAGTTACACCCTCAGTACGGGTCGCTAATACATCGAGAATTTTTTGCTGCGCGCGCTGCGCCCTTGAAGGCTGAATGTCTGCTGCGGTCATTGAGGCACTGAGGTCGAGTACGATGACAAGCGCATCAGCGCGCTGGAAAACAGGGACATCAATTTTGCTAATACTGGGCCCGGCGATACTTAAGACGGCGAGACCAAGCAAGAAAACCGGGCTAAGCCAGCGCCAACGTCGCGAGCGATTGCCACCTACTGTGAGTATATGTGGCAGTAATATAGGGTCTATGACCTTGCTCCAATGGCCACTGACACGCTGTTGACGCCAGAACAATACGGCAATAACAGGGAGTAAAAACAGTAGCCATAGCGCGTCGGGTCGCAGCCAGTGGATAGGATTACTCAGCATGCGTACGCCCTAAAAATCGCCAGGCACGCATATTGCGTAAGTTTTGCGTGATGGCCAATAAAACAGCTAAAAATAGCGCGCCACCGACGGGCATCCAGGTCAGCGATCGCACCGGACGAAATGTGCTTTTGGCTTGTTCAATGGGCTCTAGCTCATCGACTACTTGATAAATACTTTGTAGCTCGGCAGGATTGCGTGCTCGGAAGTACTGGCCGCCAGTGGCCTTAGCCACAGCGTTCAACAGCGCTTCATCGACTTCACCTGAATTACTCGTGCGACTCCCAATGCGACGACTGATACCTATGGTATACACCGTGACGCCCAGCTCCGACGCTAGGGCCGCGGCTTCCATTGGGTCGACGGTACTCGCAGTGTCCTGGCCGTCGGTTAGTAATATCAAGACCCGTGATTCTGCCGGTCGGTCGCGCAGCCGTTTTATCGCTAAACCCAGGGCATCGCCAATCGCCGTATCTTCACCGGCAAAGCCCAGCTGTGCTTCGCGAATAAATTGCGTCACGGTACCGACATCGAAGGTAAGTGGTGCCTGCAGGTAGGCCCGCGTCCCAAATAAGATTAGACCAACCCGATCGCCTTGGCGGCGCTCGGTGAAATCAGAGGCAATCGCTTTGACGGCTTCGATTCTAGATAACAGCGTATTGCCGATTTGCATATCTTCAATTTGCATACTGCCTGACAAGTCGATTGCCAGCATCAGGTCGCGGCCGCTATTGGGCAGTTCGATGGGCTCTCCCGTCCACTGTGGTCGGGCGGCGCCACACAGTAGTAACAGCCAGATCAGCCAAACTAGCAATGCTTTGATTAGGCCATTGCGGTTGCTGAGCCCTTGTTGTTCACCGAGGACACGCCAGCGACTGGCAAATGGTGCACGAATAGCGGCCACTTGGCTGTCGGAGGCGGGCGTTAACCAGCGCATCAGCAGCGGTAAGGGTATTAAGATAAACAGCCAAGGCCAGAGGAAGCTAAACATCCGCCACCTCGTGATGTTTAATCCACTGTCGGGTGATCTCGGTCAGTTCTATGTCGATGGATACGGCGTTAGGGCGATAACTGTCTATGAGTGGCGCGAGTGCTTCAACCGATGTTTTTGGACAGTGTCGTGCTAAAAATTCAATCCATCTACTGCCGTTTAAGGCGGCAACTTGCTCGGCGGGAAACTCGTACATAGCGATCGTTTTTAACAGCCTATTAAGCGCCGCACGGGTATTTTCACCTGCTTGAATCAGCTGCTCAAGCTGCGTCAATGCCTGACGACGATGTTGGTTATGGCGACGTTTACGTCGCCACAGCGCCACCCCTAATCCGACAAACACGAACAATAGGGTCACTAAAATCCACCAGCCGATTGCAGGAGGCCACCACGAAATCAACTCTGGTAAACGAAGTGGTGCGAGCTGTTGTTGTAGATCCTCTGGATTCATCGGCTTGGGAAAATCCGCTGTAACGCAGCCAGCGGCGCATCTTCGGTGCTGATATTGAGCAGCGGCACTCTCAGCCGTCGATAGGCTTGCTGTAAGTCGAACTCCGCATCGGCCGCCTGCTGTTGATAGCGTGCTTTGAGCTGCGCATCGTAAGTATTTAGGCTGTAGCGGGTAGGGCCATCGGTGACAACATATTGTCCAGCGCTGGGAAGGTCGCGCTCCAAAATATCGCTGATCCGAATGCCGACAACCTGCGCTTGGCGCGCGATCCTCGCCAACGCATCGAGGGCGACGGGGTCTAACGCATCATTGAAATCGCTGATCACAAATACGGTGGCGCCCGGGCGCGTAATTCGGCGTAGCTTCCCTAATGTTTCGGCAAGTGACAGCGGTGCCTCGCTCGGCGTTTTTACCTGCGCATCACCAAAGGCGACCAGCTCACGAATCATTGCTAGCACCGCAGTTTTGGCGCGCTGTGGTCGAATATCTTGATAATTGTTGTCGTCGAAAACCATGCCGCCAATACGTTCACCGCGGTCGAGTGCGGCCCATAGAATTAGTGCGGCGACTTCAGCCGCCATAACGGATTTAAAGCAGTTTCGCGAACCAAATTTCATACTATTTCGTTGGTCAACGGCAACCAATACAGGCCGTTCGCGTTCTTCATGAAACAGCTTGGTGTGTGGCTCGCCCGATCTAGCCGTCACGCGCCAATCAATGGCCCGAACATCATCTCCGGCTGCATATTGGCGTACCTCATCAAACTCAACACCACGGCCGCGCTGTCTGGAACGTTTTACACCGGCCAAATTGGCTAGCGCCTTAGATTTACCGGCGGGATTAATAAAACGCGCAGCAAAGCGCGTGGCGATCAGCGATGATGCCTCGACGGTGGCGCCCTGCGGAATGTGCTCTAGGGTCGACTGCATGCGATCAGGCCACAGGGACCCGTGCCAACAGACGCTCGACCGCCTTGGCGCTGGTGACACCCGCCGCTTCAGCCTCAAAACCAATAATTAAGCGGTGCTTCAGGCAATCCATGGCAACTGCTTGTATATCGTCGGGGGTTACATATTCACGACCATTGAGCCAGGCATTAGCGCGCGCACAGCGATCAATCGCGATCGTAGCCCTTGGGCTAGCGCCAAATTCTATCCAATCGGCCAACTCGGCATCGTAGGCGCTAGGCTGGCGCGTCGCGATGATTAATTGCACCAGGTATTCCTCAACCGCCGGTGCCATATGTAGCGCGAGGATTTCCTGCCGCGCAGTGAAAATGGCTGCCTGCGGTATAACCTCTGGTTGATCGCTGTTATCGCCGCTCGCTTCGCTACGTGCCAGGCGCAAAATAGCGGCCTCTGCGATTGCATCGGGATAGGACACGTCAACCTGCATGAGGAAGCGGTCTAGTTGTGCCTCAGGGAGCGGGTAAGTACCTTCCTGTTCAATAGGGTTCTGTGTTGCCATGACCAGAAATAAATCGGGTAGGGGGTAAGTGCGCGTGCCAATACTCACTTGGCGCTCGGCCATGGCCTCGAGTAAGGCGGATTGTACTTTGGCGGGGGCGCGATTAATTTCATCTGCCAAGATCAAATTATTGAATATGGGCCCTTGCTGGAACTCAAAATTGCCCTGTTGTGGGCGAAAGATATCGGTGCCTGTGATATCACCTGGCAGGAGGTCGGGGGTGAACTGAATACGATGAAAGCCACCTTCAATACCTTCTGCCATTTGCTTGATCGCGCGGGTTTTTGCGAGACCCGGTGCACCCTCAACCAACAGGTGTCCATCGGCTAGCAGCGCGATAAGTAATTTGTGGATAAGGTCCCGTTGACCAATGATTTGGCGATCAAGCCACTGTTCGAGTTGTTCTAAAGAATGATTGTTCACGGCATATACTCACTAAGTCCAGCTAAACACTATGGTGGCATCTACGACAAAAACAAGCCCCAGAGGTTCCCAGGGCTGCAATCATTTGTTGAGTTGATGTCTACCACGATCTGTCAGCCCATCTACTTAGCTAATAAGAACGGCAGAAGCTTAAGGCTGACGCTAGAATCCAGAGAGTTTATGGCATGCGGTAACGCCGTTTAATCCGTCCCATTGATCAGTTCGGCCCTCCCGCCATCCCAATAGCCAATTGTTACGATGCTCACCACCGGCGTGGGGGCAGAGATCATTGCTTTTTCCTGTGAGACCCGCCTGATAGCCTCGTTCAAAGGCACGCTGGTTCATGTCTCGCTTGGGGCGCTTCATAGTTTCTCCTTTGCTACAGAAAGAGCGGCATCCTGGGTGATCAAGGCAGCACAATGCTGCAGTGAAAGATGCCACCGAAATGGGATGATTTGAAGTTTGAGCAAGGCTCGCTGGAACAATGTCCAGCTCAGGGAGGCGGGCGTGGTGCACCCGAGCACACAGGCACTGAGGCCATGTGCGCTACCGGCTATAACCGTGTGCACCCGCAGGGGAGTGACTCGCACATGTCTACTAAAACAGATTCGAGCGGGCTTGGCTAAAACTGTTTGGTTATAAAATTCTGCTAAAGGGTAATAAAAACGGCTTACAGGGCGCCGCCGCTGAAGAATATATTGTGGAACTTGGCTATAGCGTCTTTTATCACGTCATGCTGCGTCAAGATTTGGGTGAATCATGGGAGTTACGGCGGTATTCATGGCCATAAATGCGATGGTATTTCTCAACTCAGTTATGGTTGTAATAGACTAAAGTTAATCCAGCTGCCTAAAAGGACGTGCTCTGATGACACTGCGACCTGCGCGAGACAAATACGTGACGACAGTGATTTTTCTGTGTGGCTTACTGCTTAGCTCAATAACCCATGCCAAATTGCCAGAGGATGATGGGGCAGCGTTAACGGAATCTGTGTGTAGCACATGCCATTCTGTGAGCTATCTCGAACGTGCCCAAGGATACGATTCTCCAGAAGCTTGGCGCCAGCTTATGGCCACTATGGTTAGCTTGCCGATGTCACAAGCCCGCACCATTAGCGAGTATCTGGCCAAGCACTTTCCCGCAAAACCTGAGCGACGGCCCAATTTAGTGGCTGGTGACTTTCCGATAGAAATCAGCGAATGGGTCGTACCTACTCTGGGGCAGCGCGCACGCGACCCGATTGAGGCACTAGACGGCTCGATTTGGTGGACGGGGATGTGGGCGTCGATTGTCGGACGCCTGGACCCGAAGACGGGGCAGATGGAGGAGTACCAGCTACCTGTTAGCGCGCGCCCACATTCGATTGTGCCCGATGCACATGGCTATATTTGGTATATGGGTAACAGCAATGCCACGATTGGTCGTTTAGACCCGACTACGGGCGTCATTGACGAGTATCCGACCCATGCAAAGGACCCTCATACCGGCGTATTTCATCCCAACGGCAATCTCTATTTTACCGCACAGCATTCAGGGGTAGTCGGAAGACTCGATCCGCTAACGGGAGAAGTGTCTGAAATAGCGACCCGCGCCCGACCTTACGGTATTAAAGTCGGGTCAAACGGGATGCTCTATGTGGCCTATAACGGCACCAATGCTATCGCTGAAATTGACCCGGACACACTGGGTATTCGGTATTTTGACATTCCTGATCCGCGCACTCGTATTCGGCGACTCGATATCGCCAGCAATGGATCAATCTGGTTCGTTAATTCTGCTCTGGGTAAAATCGGCAATCTCGATCCTAAAACAGGCACAGTTAAGCAATGGGATTCTCCGAGCGGACCTTCATCTCACCCCTATGCGATCGCTGTCATTGATGACGTGATCTGGTACAACGAGTCGGGTATGCGACCAGATACCTTAGTTCGGTTTGATCCGGCTGCAGAGCGCTTTCAGAGCTGGGCGATCCCCTCGGGTATTGGCATCGTGCGTAACGTTTGGGTCACCAAAGATAAAAACCTCTTGATTCATCAAAGTAGTAGTAATCGTATTGGCCTGGTGCACATACCCCGTTGAGTATTCCGATTTCTTGGACGCGGATGAAATGCGAGTGCAATCCAAGATTCGCAGGATCAATGACCGCTAATTGGACGGGAAGATGAGCATGGAAACGATAAAAATACAGACCGAACTGGGCGTGATATCAGCGCTATCATCGGGCTCTGGCCCTTTAGTGCTAATGCTGCATGGTTTTCCCGACACGAAGGAGACATGGGTCGCGCAAATTGCCTTTTTTGCCAACAATGGGTTTCGGGCGGTTGCAGTAAGCCTTCGAGGTTATGAGCCTTCCTCAATGCCGCAAAATGGCGATTTTAGTGATACAGCACTTGCTCAAGATGTTGTCGAGGTTATGGACGCACTAGGGGCGACCTCTGCGCACTTGGTGGGGCATGATTGGGGCGCTGCGATTGCTTATCGTGCGGCGTACCTTTTTCCCGAGCGGTTTAATAGTCTGACAACGATGGCGGTTCCTCATGCGGGAAACTTCGCTAACAAAGCGTTCTTCACACCCAAACAGGCTCTGATGTCTTGGTACATGATGTTCTTTCAGTTGCGCGGCATATCTGATTGGTGGGTGACGCGAAAAAATTTCAAATTCCTTCGGCGACTGTGGACGGTCTGGAGTCCGGACTGGGTGTTTTCAGTGGCGGAGTTTGAGCAGCTGTGCGACGCATTTCGAAAGCCCGGTGTGGTACATGCTGCGCTTGGCTACTATCGTGCTGCGTTGGGGCCAGGTGCCGCACCTATTACAGCAGCGAGACGGGCTGCTAATCGTTATAGCGTAGCTGTACCTACGCTGGGTCTTACCGGCGCCAATGAAGGTTGTATTGATGCCGAGGTATTTAAAAGTTTGATGCTCACCAGAGACTTTCCCGCCGGCTTAGAGGTGAAAGTAATACCCGGAGCAGGGCACTTCCTACACCGTGAACAGGCGGACTTGGTTAACGAAATCGTATTGGCATGGCTGCATAGACACGCTAGGACACAACCCGCATAGCGGAGAAAATAATAATTCTGGTTCCGGCCCTAATCCTAAATTCTTATGGCAGGAGCAAACTATGAGTGAACAGCAGCTAGCGGCTAGGGTGTTCTTGTTGCCCAGTGTGAAGACTACATGGGCCCGGCGACCATTGCGCTTTTTCGACAGCATGGTTCTGAATTCATAGCTAATTGACGTGACCTCACCAATTCGAAGGCAGCGGATGCGCTAATAGCAAGTGTCGGTGACATTGACGTGTTAATCGCCAATT
>CAWUXF010000105.1:0-10823 GCA_963926325.1 uncultured Luminiphilus sp.
TTGCCTGGTGACAGCATGCTGCGTCGACCCCAGCAGAGTTGAAGTCGATCACAGTGGGGCCGTGAGCTTTGGCGGGGAACATCCTGAGTATCCAGCCGCATGGCCATATTCGAGCAATTCTGGTCACACCTGCCGACTCCAGTCTATAAGTCAGCTCCCATAGTCGGATGCTTTAAACAGTTATAAGTCTATGATTTATTGCAAAAGTGGTGGGCCCAGTAGGACTTGAACCTACGACCAATCGATTATGAGTCGACTGCTCTAACCAGCTGAGCTATGGGCCCGAAAGACCGCGAGTTTACCAGAACATTATCGACAACGCGGAGCGTTTTTACGCCCTTTTGATGGGTTCGTGGCATTATGCGGTTTAAAGGCCTAATTATAGTGAAGGAGTGCGATCTTGAATATTCAATCTTTCGGGTCAAGCTGTGGTGCGATAGTGACAGATGTTCAGCTCGCGACCCTTGACGATCAGGCGCTCGAGCGGCTGAAGCACGCATTTATTGAGCACGGTTTATTATTTTTTCGGGAGCAAGACCTGCCCCCTGAGGCGCATCTGCGTTTCGCCCAACGCTGGGGAAATATCGTACTGAACAAGTTTTTCCAGCCGCTTGATGGCTTTCCTGATATAGCCCAAGTCCGCAAAGAGAAGCACCAGCAAACTAATATCGGCGGCGGCTGGCACACGGATCATTCCTATGATGAGATCCCCGCATTAGGATCGATTTTAGTGGCGAGAGTACTGCCAGAGACGGGCGGCGATACTTGGTTTGCCAACCTTTATGCAGCTTATGACGCTTTATCACCTGCCATGAAGCAGCGTGTCGAGTCATTGCGCGCAGTGCATTCCAATACGCATTTGTACGGTGATAAAGGTTATTACCGTACAACCGATTTAGCTGAGCAGCTAGGCGGCATGGACCGAGTGGGGGATGCGACGCATCCAGTGGTGATTATCCACCCGGAAAGTGGTCGCAAGGCGCTCTATGTAAATCCGGGTCATACCATTGGCATCGAAGGCTGGGGCAGCGATAAAAGTCAGGCTTTGCTAGAGGAATTGTATGCGCACGTTGCGCAGCGCCAGTTTATTTGTGTATTTGACTGGCAGCCCGGTTCGGTAGTGTTTTGGGATAATCGCTGTACTTGGCATTTTGCACAAAATGATTATCAAGGTCAGCTGCGCTCGATGCACAGAATCACGTTAGCGGGCTCTCGTTTGAACGCCGCTTAATACTTAAGCCCATAGCGCGCTAGTAAGTATGGCCGCACTGGGCTTTTGTCCGCCGTCTAAGTAAAAATCTATCTTCACCTGACTTTTTAGAGGATAGTCTGCAGCATAGGATTGGGTCTAAGACCCTGCTTGTAGCCACTTTATTAGGGATGAATCATGAGAAAGTTTGCAGTATTAATAGCCATTTCAGCTGCAGCGCTAATGACCGCCTGCGGCAGTGCGCCGCAGCTAGCGACAAAGCCCATGCCCGAGTCTGGATATTTACCCGACTATGCCTTGCTCAAGCCAGTAGCATCGCCCTTGAAGGATGTGCGCATTTGGCGCTACCGAAAGCCGGGTATTGAGGCTGCTAGTTACACTGCGGTGATTCTCGACCCTATTTATCTTAATCAGGGCGTTACCGAGCAGGCCACGGCAGAAGCTATTGCCAACGCCAAAGCGACACTCCAGGCCTCCATGGTCGATGCGGTTAAGGCAAAAAAGGGTGTCACTATAACGGACCAGCCCGGGCCGAAGGTGGCGCGTATTTCAGTGGCGATTACCGGTGCTGAAAGTTCGGCTGACAGTCTACAGCCCTGGAACTTTACTCCGGTGGGCCTAGCGATGAATGCTGCCGCCTATGCGGGTGATGTTAATTCTAAAACCCCTGCAATGCTGGTCGAGAGTAAGTTTACCGACAGTGAAACCGGCGAGTTTATCGGTGCGGGTTTGGTTACTGTGCAGGGCGACTCGTTCCGCACTAACTCAGGCTCTGTCGAATCGTTCATCACCATGGCCAAGCGCGTTGTCCAAGCGGCGATGCAGGCATCGGCAAACCCAGAGCCGGTTCAGTAAGTTAATTTGGTAACGGCGGCGTATGTGCTGCGTTTTAAAGCGGCGTTTCTAGTTTGTACTGATAGCGCCGCTGGCTTTTTGAGTAAGACACCGGAAAGCCCACTATAAGCACCCCTGCAGCGTCTGATTAACCGAGCAGAGACGCCAATGGGCTGACTATAGCTTTAGTCGTCGAGGAAACTACGTAGGTAATCAGAGCGGGTAGGGTGACGCAGTTTACGCAGTGCCTTGGCTTCGATCTGACGGATGCGCTCACGCGTTACATCAAACTGTTTGCCAACTTCTTCAAGTGTGTGGTCGGTATTCATATCAATACCAAAGCGCATGCGCAGCACTTTTGCCTCACGCGCGGTCAGCCCGGCTAACACGTCTTTCGTCGCCTCGGTAAGGCCTTCTTCAGTTGCCGCCACGATGGGGCTTGATATAGTCACATCCTCAATGAAGTCGCCCAAGTGCGAGTCTTCATCATCGCCAATGGGGGTTTCCATTGAGATCGGCTCTTTAGCAATTTTCAGTACCTTGCGGACTTTGTCCTCAGGCATTTCCATGCGCTCGCCCAATTCCTCGGGCGTTGGCTCACGGCCCATTTCCTGCAGCATCTGACGGGAAATACGATTGAGCTTGTTGATGGTTTCGATCATATGTACCGGTATACGAATAGTGCGCGCCTGATCTGCAATAGAGCGCGTTATCGCCTGACGAATCCACCAGGTGGCATAGGTCGAAAACTTGTATCCGCGGCGATATTCAAACTTATCGACCGCTTTCATCAGGCCGATGTTGCCTTCTTGAATCAAGTCGAGAAATTGCAGACCACGGTTGGTATATTTTTTTGCAATTGAGATAACCAAGCGCAGGTTAGCCTCAACCATTTCCTTCTTGGCGCGACGCGCTCTGGCTTCGCCCATGGACATGCGTCGGTTAACTTCTTTGATTTCAGCTACGGTCATGCCGGTGCTATCTTCAATGGCAGCAATACCACGCTGAAGTCGTTGAATATCTTCTTTGTATTCGTTGAAGCGTGGCGCGAGTTCTTTCTTGCGAACCACCCGTGAAACCCATCTGGAATCACTTTCTGAGCCCACAAAGCTTTGAATGAAATCTTTTCGCTCCATGCGGCAGTTACGCAGAGCAATGCGCATGATTTCGCGCTCCTGACTGCGGATGACGGTCAACGCAGTGCGTGGCTCGGCAATTAGCGGATCAAATACGCGCGGCGTCAGCTTGAAAAACTTAAACAGCTCACCCAGTTTTTCCATGTCAGCAATGGCTTTAGCATGGGTACGACCATTTTCTTCTATGCTTTTTTCAGTCTTGGTGCACTGACGCTTGAGCGAAGTGAAGCGCTTTTTGGCTTCAACGGGGTCTGGCCCTGATGGGGTTTCATCGTCATCATCTGACGCGTTGGCTGTTTGCTCTGCAATTTCAGCGGCAGTTGGGACGTGATCTGCGGGGTCGAGGTAACCAACAAGGATATCGGGAAGCTTGCGCTCCTCCTTGGTGACTAAATCGTATTCGTTACATAATTTACGCACAACGCCGGGATAGAAAGCGAGGGCCGACATAAGTTCACGAATGCCTTCCTCAATCCGCTTGGCGATAACAATCTCGCCCTCTCGAGTCAGTAGTTCAACGGTGCCCATCTCGCGCATATACATGCGCACGGGGTCTGTTGTTCTGCCTGCTTCGTTTTCAACGGCGGCGAGGGCCGCTGCCGCTTCCGCAGAGGCTATTTCATCCGCCGAGCGGTCGCCTTCAGTCAGAATCAGCTCGTCTGCATCGGGCGCTTGCTCAAATACCTGAATGCCCATGTCGTTGATCATCTGGATGATGTCTTCAACTTGGTCTGGCTCTGAGATATCTTGGGGGAGGTGGTCGTTCACCTCAGCGTAGGTCAAATAACCTTGCTCTTTACCCTTAGCGATAAGTGCTTTTAATTGGGATTGTTTTTGCACTCGTTCGGTCATTCGTAAGCCTTTGTTTATTACACAAAAATAAGTTCGAGATTGTAGCCCGAGTTTGCTTCCCCAGCTATGAAGACATGGCATTTTGGTCAAAATTAGGACAATTTTTTAGGGTTTTTGTTCACTTGTATCAATAAAGACTCATTTGCGACCCGAAAGCGCTCGTAGTTTTTGGGTCAAAGTCAGTAGCTCGCGTTTTTGCTCGGCATTGAGATCGGCGTAATTGATCTGCCGCAGTTGCTCAAATCGATTGCGCACGGCATCTATTTCAGGCTGTTTCTGCAGTTTGTGCAGCAGTGCCAGATAGAGTGCCTGCAAGCCGTCCTCCTCGGTTAGCGTCTCGCGCCCTACCAAATCTGTTAGCAACTGCCCCTCCGGCGTGCCGTACCAGTAGCCGAGTAATGCCGCTGTCGAAATGTCGGGTTGCGCTTGAATGTGCTCAATGAGGGCGAGCAGTAAAATCCAATCTTTGCGTGTTTTTTCAGGCAGCTGGTTTAGATCAGTCGTCAGCACCAGGCCCGGTTTAAGTGCGATAAGCCCAAGAATGCGGTGCACAGGATTTCGGCTAGAAGGCGCAAGGCTATTATCTTCATTTACCTCAGGGCCGTTTAGACCATCAAAGGGCACTGCGTCGTCGTTCGCAGGGGGCCCATCTCCGTAGTCACTAATGTCATAGTCTACCGGTGGCGCTTCGTAGGCGTCGTGATCAAATGCGGCGCTTTCAGAGGCTCTCGAGTACTGGTCCGCTAAGCCTGCTGTCTGTTCTCGGTCGTTGCGCTGCGTGGTTTCCTGATGAGCGCGCGCTTCCTTCGGTGGGCTTTGTAGCCGTTTTAAGCTTTCTAAGTCTATGCCTGTCCGCTCTGCCAACGACTGATACATCAGCGTCTTAAATACACCCGTCGGAAGTCGGTGCAGGTGAGGCGCCGCCAGCATAGAGAATCGCGCGCGACCATCCATAGTCGCCAAGTCGAGCCCAGCGGCCACACTGTTGAATAAAAACGTTTCTAATGGGTCGGCTGCGTCGAAGCGACTCTCGAGGAATTCTTTACCTTTTTTGCGGACTACAGAGTCTGGATCTTCTCCCTCATCTAAGAATAAAAAACGTGCTTGGCGGCCATCTTGCATCGCTGGCAGCGCCGCCTCAAGCGCTCGAAATGCCGCTTTGCGCCCGGCATCATCGCCATCAAAGCAAAAGATAACCTCTGGGACGAGGCGAAACAGTTTCTCAAGGTGCGTCTCAGACGTAGATGTGCCTAGCGTCGCGACAGCGTAACCAATACCGTGCTGTGCGAGGGCAATAACGTCCATATAACCTTCGACTACAACAATTCTGGTAAGGCTACGGTTATTTTTTCGTGCCTGATAAAGTCCGTATAGTTCGCGAGACTTGTGAAATACAGGGGTCTCCGGTGAATTGAGATATTTGGGCTTATCGTCGCCGAGGACCCGGCCACCGAAAGCAATAATTCGTCCCCGTTGGTCTACGATAGGGAACACAATCCGTTCGCGAAAACGATCGTAGACACGCCCTTTGTCATTGCGCACCACAAGGCCCGCTTTCTCAAGATCCTTGCCGTCTGCGTCAGTGCTTGATAGAGCCTTTATGAGGTTATCCCAGCCTGCGGGCGCATAGCCCAGTCGAAATTGAGCGGCGACCTCGCCGGTTAGCCCGCGCCCTTTTAAATAGGTAATGGCAACTTTTTTGTTAGGGTCATGACGCAGCGCCTGTTCATAGAACTGGGTCGCCCGCTCGAGAATATTGAGCAGCGGTTTATTGCTGTCGACGGGTGCGGCTGTGCCTGGCTTAACCTCTTCTTTAGGTACTTCAAGTCCGGCGCTGCCTGCAAGGTTTTCTACCGCTTGAGGGAAGTCGAACTTCTCGTAATCCATAACGAAGCTCAAGGCGTTGCCACCAGCGCCACAGCCAAAGCAGTAATAGAACTGCTTTTCTGGGTTAACGCTAAAAGAGGGTGTCTTTTCGTCATGGAATGGGCAGCAAGCCGAAAAATTCTTGCCTGTTTTTTTGAGTTTCACACGGCGATCAATCACATCGACGATATCGACTCGGTCGAGTAGATCGTCAAGAAATCGTTGTGGAATACGCCCCGCCATTTATAGCATCCTGAATGTGACCTGTTGCAAGCAACAGTCGAGGGCGCGCTTACTCGAAAACCTAGAAGTCGACGCCAAAGATGATTCTTACAGAAGTTGGGGGGGCGGCGCTAGCCTTGCGATGCGTGATAATCGTATCCACATCTGTAACGCCTAGGGGTTGAGCTTCGCCTTAACCAGCTTTGAGACCTCGGCCATGTTGGCGCGTCCCTGTAGCTTTGGCTTAATTGCCGCCATCAAAGGGCCCATGGCAGCCATTCCTGTCGCGTCGATACCCGCAAGCGCCTCGTCAACCAGTGATGTAATGGCTTCGCTGCTCAGCTGTTCGGGTAAAAACGTCTGGATCACAGCAATTTCAAAATTCTCTTGCTCGGCCAGCTCTTCTCGACCCGCTTCAGCATATACCTTTGCTGAGTCTCGGCGCTGTTTGAGCATTTTGTCTAAGATCGTGAGCGCGCGCGCGTCGTCTATTTCTATACGTTCATCTACCTCGATACGCTTAAACTCCGATTGCATTAACCGAATTGTAGCGAGGCGAGGCTTATCTCTTGCCTTCATGGCGGCTTTCATTTCCGCCTTGACGATGGCGACCAGCGAGTCGGTCACAGTCTAAGGCCTAGTATAAACGCTGACGCTTACGATTTTCACGCGACACTTTTTTCGCGTGACGCTTTACTGCTGCGGCTGCAGCACGCTTTCGCACGGTGGTGGGCTTTTCATAGTGCTCACGCTTACGTACTTCGGCCAATAGTCCGGCTTTTTCGCAAGAGCGCTTAAAACGACGCAAGGCGACGTCAAAGGGCTCGTTTTCTTTAAGTTTAACGAAAGGCATTCAATCCTGTCCTGTGCATGTCAACGGCAGGCACAGCTTCGCTGGGCGCTACCTTAATCAAGGGGCGCGCAGTATATGCGTGTCGATAGGATTTTGCAAAGCCGCACAAAGTGTTAGTTTCACCATCTTGATACGTGAATGGAAATAAAGTTATGCGAGTGCTGGGGTTAGAGACGTCCTGTGATGAGACGGGAGTGGCGTTATACGATACAGAACGAGGCTTATTAGCTGAGGTGCTGTACAGCCAAGTTGCTGTACACGCTGAGTATGGCGGTGTTGTGCCCGAACTTGCCTCCCGAGATCATATTCGCAAAACCCTGCCATTAATTGATGAGGTTTTAGCGTCCGCCCAGTGTGCAAAGTCAGATATTGACGCTGTGGCATATACCGCAGGGCCCGGATTGGTGGGTGCACTGATGGTTGGTGCCACTCTGGGACGCGCGATTGCCAAAGGTTTAGGGGTCCCGAGTATCGGTGTCCATCACATGGAGGGGCATTTGTTGGCGCCTATGTTGGCTGATGATCGGCCCAAATATCCTTTTGTTGCGCTCTTGGTATCTGGCGGGCACACGCAGCTGGTGCGTGTCGATGGTCTGGGGCTTTACCACTTACTTGGCGAGTCACTTGACGATGCCGCAGGAGAGGCGTTTGATAAAACCGCTAAAATGCTCGGCTTAGCCTATCCCGGCGGGCCGGAAGTTGCGCGTTTGGCCATGAATGGCAATCCCGATCGATTTCAGTTTCCTCGACCAATGGTCAAGCAACCGGGGTTAGATTTCAGCTTTTCAGGACTGAAAACTCATACGTTGACCACAGTTCGCGATTGCAAAGTCGACGGCGTCTTATCCGATCAGGACAAAGCCGATATTGCCTGCGCCTTTGAGACGGCAGTGGTCGACACACTTGTCATCAAATGTCGTCGTGCGCTGAAGCAAACAGGTCTCAAAACGCTAGTCATGGCTGGCGGGGTCAGTGCGAATCGCCGGCTACGTGCTGCCTTGACGGAAAAGCTGGGACCAGGAGGCGTGTTGGTGTATTACCCCGCACCGGCGCTGTGTACTGATAATGGTGCCATGATTGCCTACGCGGGGGCGCAGCGACTATTGGGTGGCGAGCGTGATGATCAGCAGCAAGATGTCCGCGCGCGCTGGCCCATGACTGAATTGACGGCACCGGAGGCGAATTATGGATAAGGTGTTTATTAAGGGATTACGTGCGGACTCGGTTATTGGCGTTCATGACTGGGAGCGTAATATTCGTCAACCTTTAATCCTAGATATTGAGTTGGGCGCCGACTTTTCTCGCGCGTCCAAGAGCGACGCACTGGCGGATGCAGTTGATTATGAAGCCATCTCTAAGCGCGTCGTCGAAGTGGTTGGTGGCGCGTCGTTTCAGTTAATTGAGGCGTTGGCTGATCACGTCGCGACCATGATACAAGATGAATTTGGCATTCAATGGCTACGTCTAAAAGTCACTAAACCACAGGCTGTAGAGGCGGCAGATGGTGTGGGTGTCATCATCGAGCGTGCTTAGGCTAGCGCTTTGTTACTGGCTGCTGTTATCCCCATCGCTGCTGGTAAGCGCGCTTGCGATAGCAAGTTGGCGTCGTGCTGAGATGGCGGCCCCAAGTGCCGGTCCTTTTAAGTGGGTATCGGCAACGTCTGCTGCACTAATTTGCATGGCCGCTTTTCGTGCGTCGATCAATCGCAGTGCAGCCGGATGCGAGGCTGTGTCGTAGTCAGCAAGTGCCGGCATTGTGATGCAGAAGCCAGTAAATGGCTCATCTTTGCGCAGGCCGTCTAAGCCAATAACCAGTTCGAGTAGATTTTTTGGGTCATCGGTATCTGCCACAGGCGAAAACTTAATGATCGCCAGTGCAAGTGTCGTTGGCAGTTTTGGTACTTTAAGCTGCTGGTTTATCTGTGTCGCTTGCGCGGTATTGGCTGAGGCAAGAAATGCTGCCCAGCGGCAATCACATCTATCGGTGTAACGACGGGCGCGCTCCAATTGTATAATCGCTTTGTCTGCATCAATTTCAGGCATGAGCGCCTTCAGTGCGCCGCACGATGCCAATATTGAGAAATAAATGTGCGGATCGCGCTCACTCAGCGCGCGATCAGTTTCGACCCAAATTCGCTCCACTGACAAATGAGCGAGCTCGCCCTGACTGACGATATCTTGCATCAGCGCAAGTGTTTCGTCGGCGACTTGAAAGCCGAGATGTGCATAGCGTGCGGCGAAGCGCGCGACGCGCAGTACTCGAAGCGGATCTTCAATGAAATGCGCTGATACATGGCGCAGCAATTTTTTGGCAAGATCGTCGCGACCGTTAAATGGATCGGTCAACACGCCATCCGCTGACAAGGCCATAGCATTGATCGTGAGATCTCTGCGCGCTAGATCTTCCTCCAGTGTTACCGAGGGGTCTGCATGGACAACAAACCCGTGGTAGCCATGTCCCGATTTACGCTCGGTGCGCGCCAGTGCGCATTCCTCGCGGGTTGTTGGATGTAAAAAAACCGGGAAATCTTTACCGACCTGGGTGTAACCCTTGGCGAGTAATATTTCAGGAGTGGCGCCCACGATCACCCAGTCGGTTTCAACCACCGGATAGCCGAGTAATTTGTCTCGCACCGCACCACCGACTTTATAAATTTCCATAGACTCTCAGGTCATCCCTCGGTGCTGCTGCAATTAATAGCTCAGGTCTTCTCAGCTACAGGATGTACGCCAGAGCTTACCGGTCTCTAGCGCGTAAAGCGTCATGCATTGGCCCCATACACAGCCGGTATCAAGTGCAATGACGTTCGTGTTACCTGTCACGCCTTCAAGCGCCGCCCAGTGGCCAAAAATAATCATATCGTCGCGGGTCTTGCGGTTGCTATGACTGAACCAGGGTAAGACTTGCTCGCCTGCAATAGCGTCTGGATTTGGTGTCGCACCCTTGCTGATTAAATCAAGCTTGCCGGTGCCCGTGCAATAGCGCATGCGCGTCAAATAATTGGTAATGATCCGCAGTCGAGATAGATGACGTAATTGATCACTCCAAACATAGGGCTCGTTGCCGTACATAGTGCTGAAAAAATCGATACTACGCGGACCTTGAAGTATGGCTTCAACCTCCTTGGCGTAGCCCAGCGTGTCCTCGACACTCCACTGCGGTGGAATACCCGCATGGACTAGAGTGACCCCCTGATCATGATGTGCGAGTGGGCATTGAGCTAACCAATTACACAGTAAATTGCTATCAGGCGCATTGAGGATGTCCTCAAAGTTGTCGGTACGGCCTATTTCGCGGGCCCCCGATGCTACGGCTAATAAGTGCAGGTCATGATTGCCCAATACGACAGTGACAGCGTCTCGATGCTCGTAAAACCAACGCAAAGTGCTGAGGTTCATCGGGCCCCGATTGATAAGATCACCGACCGACCAGAGGCGATCATGCGCGGGGTCAAAGTTGACATCGTTGAGCAACTGCATGAATGGTTTGAAGCATCCTTGAATGTCACCGACGACATAGGTGCTCATCTCAGCTATCTCTTGCTGCGGCGCTGTAGAGGTTCGCCAGGCTGACGAAGTCAGCGAGTGCGAGGGTCTCAGCACGTGCGGCGGGATCGATATTCAGCTCGGCGAGCTGCGCGTCACTAAAAATATCTTTGAAATTATTACGCAGCGTTTTTCTTCGTTGCGCAAAGGCCGATTTAACTACCGTGCGCAGACTTTCGAGTTCGCAAGGTGGGTGTGGATTTTTGACGTGAGGTGTTAGGCGAACGATAGCCGATTGTACTTTTGGCGGTGGAAAAAACGCCTCTGGCGGCACATCAAATAAATGGCTTACCTCGCATTGGTA
>CAWUXF010000106.1:0-5550 GCA_963926325.1 uncultured Luminiphilus sp.
CAAGACGATGATGTTCTAGACACTTGGTTTTCCTCGGCTTTGTGGACATTTTCAACGCTTGGCTGGCCTGATGAGAACGAAGATCTAAAGCACTTTCACCCCGCATCAGTACTGGTCACCGGTTTTGACATTATCTTTTTCTGGGTGGCACGCATGATCATGATGTCACTACACTTTGTAGATGAAGTGCCCTTCCATACCGTCTATGTACACGGTCTAGTCCGTGATGGCGAAGGGCAAAAAATGTCTAAGTCTAAAGGCAATGTGATTGACCCGATTGACTTAATCGATGGTATTAGTCTTGAGGCTTTAGTCACCAAACGCACGAGCGGCATGATGCAACCGCAACTTGCTGAGAAGGTTGCCAAATCAACTCGCAAACATTTTCCCGATGGTATCCCAGGCTACGGAACCGATGCGCTTCGCTTTACGTTTTACTCACTCGCATCGACTGGGCGTGATATTAAGTTCGACATGAATCGCATGGAGGGTTATCGCAATTTCTGCAACAAATTGTGGAATGCCACACGCTATGTACTAATGAACTGCGAAGGCAAAGATTGTGGGCTCGACAATAGCGGCAAGCTGTCGTTAGCCGACCGATGGATTATCAGTCGTTTACAGCAAACCGCTGCCGATACCCAGGCGGCAATCGACAGCTATCGTTTCGATCATGCGGCGCAGACACTGTATGATTTCGTCTGGAATGAATACTGCGATTGGTACCTCGAGCTATCTAAACCCGTGTTGTGGGATGACAATGCCGACGAAACGATTCTTAAAGGTACTCGCCAAACCTTGATCCAGGTACTCGAGTGCACCCTCCGATTACTGCATCCACTCATGCCCTTTATTACTGAAGAAATATGGCAAACAGTTGCACCCATCGCAGGGCGTTCGGGGAAAACCATCATGCTTGCGCCGTGGCCAATGCCCGACGAAAGCCAAGTTGATGCCGAGGCAGAGGCAGAGATCGAGTGGCTCAAAAGCCTCATTGTCGCCGCGCGCACTATTCGCAGTGAGTCGAACTTACCCCCCGGATCAGCGCTTACTGTTTTGCTGCGTAATGCCACAACAGACGACGTCGCACGCGTTGAACGCAATGCACACTTGCTCCGTAAACTCGCCAAGCTCAATGAAGTGCGTATTTTAACTGCCAATGAAGAAGCGCCGCCTTCCCTATCTGCTCTATGTGGGCATATGGAAGTGTTGGTGCCCATGGCGGGCGTTATTGATTTCGATGCAGAGCTTGGGCGTATCGACAAAGAAGTTGCTCGCCAATCTCAAGACATCAAAAGACTAGAGGGCAAACTCGGCAATGCAAGCTTTGTAGATCGTGCACCGACTGCAGTTGTCGACAAAGAAAAGGCCAAGTTAGCGGCGGCAAAAGATGCCGTGTCCAAATTAAATGAACAACGTTCGCGTATTGAAGATTTGCGTTGATTGTGCGACTCTGCTACTAAGGATATAACAAAAATAAAAAATAAGGATGACATCATGGCGGAGCGCCATCAGGGCACAGTCAAGTGGTTCAATAACGCAAAAGGCTTTGGCTTTATCAACATACAAGACCGAGACGACGATATCTTTGTTCACTTTCGCGCTATCGAAGGCGACGGCTATCGCTCTTTAAATGAAGGGCAAGCAGTCGAATTTAGTTTAGTCGAAGGTCCCAAAGGGCTGCAGGCTGAAGCTGTGCAACTGCGTTAGCACAACCCAAAAGTAGAAGACGAATAATACCTATAAACGTTCTAACGTTTGCAGGTCTTTTGTTCTACTTTTAAGGCATCAACGCGACGGGTCTGTTAAGCTAGTTAAAACCTCAATTGGAATTTTGTATGTCCGCGCCATCGTCTCGCCTAACCACTATAGGCAAGTATGTTCTTAATATTTTACTTGCCGTGCTTATTTACACCGCACTTAACTTGCTACCCGAATTTGATGACTTCAAATGGCTCATTGGCTTACTCGCCCTCGCCATCGTAGCAACGGCACTCGCTACCCATGGTATTGTTTTACCCAAGCGATCTGCAAAGACTAGCCGCAGCTCAAAGAGTCAAGAAGGCAACATCAAATGGTTCAATGGCACTAAAGGTTTCGGCTTTATAACCGGCGATAATGATGATGAGGTCTTTGTTCATTTTCGTCATGTCGAGGGCTTATCGAAACGTGACATCAAGCCTGGACAGCGCGTCCGTTACAAAGTGGTTCCCAGCGACCGAGGACCACAGGCGGAAAACGTTACGCCAATATGAGTTCACAGCAAGTCCGCTCGAAACCGGTCATAGAAAGACGGTTTCGTGGCATGATTATGCCCACTGGATCTCACCCAGTTATCCGCAGATTAAAGCGCGCTGCTAGCGAGCCGAGTATTCATGGCACCAAACTGTGGAAATCCAGCTTTTTAGCTATCGATTACCTGCACAAACATAGGCCAGATGCTGTCGGCACAGTCCTCGACGCTGGCTGCGGCTGGGGGATTACGGGTATCTGGTGTGCCAAGCAACTGGGCTCCACGGTTATATCGATGGATGCAGACGCCGCGGTGTTCCCCTTTTTAGATGCGGTTGCGGCGCTCAATGGCGTCAGCACGACACCCTTGGTGCAGCGCTTTGAAGCGCTTGAAGCCTCGCAGCTCAGCCATCTCGATCTTCTCGTTGCCAGCGACGTCTGTTTTTGGGATGAATTGGTCACGCCGGTGGGTAAGATGATCGACAAGGCCATCGACAGTGGTGTCAAGCAAATACTCATTACCGATCCAGAGCGCCCAACATTTCACGAAATGTCTGAGCGCGCTATCCAGCGCCATGGTGGCGAGCTTATTGAATGGAAAATCCAGGGGCAAATTGAAGCCCGAGGTGCGATTTTGTTAATTAATAACGCCTGACTCGGATCGTATTCTTAACGCATCACAGTTAACAAAAGTTCAACGGGGGCCGCGATAAATTCGCCATTGTCATCCATTGCAGGCCTAAAACGCAGCGTGCGAAAATAGCGCACACCGCGACTTTCCCAGCCTTTACCCTCTTCAATAGTTTCGCCAACGTAACTCGCGGTCACGTTCTGCGGTGTCCCCTTGGCCGAAACCTGAGCCGAAAAATTTACCGGTGCGCTATCCTTTGCCAACCCAGGATCTCGCGTCAAGGTGGGCGCAATAGGTAATGGGGTAGGCATTTTGAACAACCGAGGCTCCTCCTCATACAGATCGGCATATGCCGTCTTCGCTTGCGTCACATCCCCAAAGAACCAATACCAATCGGCTAGCGCCAGCTTTAGTGTTTGCGTTTCATTTGCGACCAGCAATGCGTCCTTGAGATACGCCGTTCCCTTGGTCTTCAAGCTGCGACGCATCATCTGTAAACGATCTAAGATTGGAGATCGCTCCGCATCTCCGGTATTACGCCAGTCTGGCATCTCTTTGTATCTATTCGATGGGGTAATCTGGGTCGTCGGGGTAACACGCCACTGGATAAGATATAGCGAAGCAAGGTGTCGTAACGTTGCTTTACCACACCAATCCGCGGCGAAATCTGGATTTTTACAAACCGAATCTATAAGTCGCTCGCCTGTCTCAACAAGTTCTATGATCTCCCGCTCTTTTCCAGCCCACGGCTGATGACTAAGCTTCTCCTGCCCCCATGCCAGATAGTACAGCGCGCCCTGAATTTTCGGGGTATTCCAAGGTGGCTGTCCTGAGCCCATCAAGCGGTAAAAATAATCCACCCGATTATCCAGCGCCGTCACATCGCCAGACAATCTGAGTAATCCCATAATCGACTGCAAAATGGGTAGCTGCGCCTCGCCATACAGGCCGCCGTTGACACGAATGTTGTATAGGGCCTGCTGATATAGCGTTAGCGCACTAGCCGTATCACCCAGCTCGAGCGCGCGACTCGCCTCCTCTGTTAGCAATGGCGCCAAGGCGGCGTTGTAAGGCCCAGTCGCTTTTTCTAGACTGCTGATACGCTGCGTGGCGTCTTCGCTGGCCGCAAGGGCCTGCCTGGGGTCGATAGACTGAGAAGGGGCAACCAGCGGACTTGGGGTCGCTAGGGCAACCCCAAAAGGATGTTCTGCAGCGGGGGCAGCTAAGAGCGAAACGCTCATCAGCATTGCCAAACAGCTGATTAAGCGTACTGAGTAATACTGGCCTACCCGTATCATTATTGCTGTCCTTCAGTTACCCCTGCAATACCAACATTGCTGTTCGTACCAGGCTCAGAATCAAGTACTAGTAAACCACAACCGCCACCTGAGCGGTTAATAGAGCAACTTAATTAGCGCCGTATTACACCGATTCTCACTGACGAGATTGGGCGGCAGGCTAAACTCAAGGCAAAAAAAACCCACCCCAAACGGGGCGGGCTAACAAAGTTTTACGGACCTAGCTGGAGACATGTCTTAATGTAACCAATCGAGATTGCTTTGGTCACCATCAGTTCATGACAGAATAATGCACTTGGCCAATCTATAAACCAAATGTATTATTATCATCAATTGCATAACCACAGGTCATTTTAGAGATATGAACTTAAATCTTTTATCTAAAGTCGATTTAAACCTCCTCGTCGCGCTGCATGTCTTACTCGAGGAACGCAGTGTGTCTAATGCCGCCAAGAGACTCGCTATTACCCAGCCAGCCATGTCAAAAACGTTAGCGAGATTACGCAACACCTTTGACGACCCGCTTTTTGCGCGCAGCAAGCGCGGTATTCAGCCAACGCCGCGAGCATTATCTCTGGCAACAGAGCTGCACAAACTTCTAGACAAAGTGGAAGGACTACTCGATGCGGGTGAATTCTCGCCCGTGATGTTTCGCGGTGAAATCAATCTTGCCATCTCCGAATATGTAGGCTTCACGCTTCTGCCTCCCCTCACCGCCAGGCTACAGACGCGAGCCCCCAAGCTGCGCTTAAAGACGATCACCCGTGCCGAAGGCCAGCTTGATCAGCTCGCTAATGGTGATTTGGATTTAGCCATACAAATAGCGCGCCCACAATATGCACAAGAGTACCGTGTGCACCCACTCGCCAGCTCACCACTCGCAATTTTTGTCCGTAGAGAGCACCCGTTGATTGGTCGTGAGCTGACCGCAGCCTCACTTGCTGAATTTCCTTCGATCAGCCTCTATGTGGCAGATCGCAGTGAAGTAGATCTGGAGATCGAGGCAGCTGACCTCAGTATCAACCGCGGCATGCTGGAAACATCGCACCTATTAACCGCCTTTGAAGTTTTACGCGAAACCAATTACACCTTGATCTGCCCTGCCTATCTCTCTAGAGATGATGGTGCCACCCGAGATGTCGTGGCGCTCCCACTCCCCCACGGACAATCAAAATCCGTAGATTATTCGCTCGTTGCACATGAACGCACTGCCCGCTCGCCCATCCATCAATGGCTTTGGAACGAAATCATTGACACCGTTCGAAATATGCGAGTCCGCACCGTCCATCGCGGATAAGCTTTTAGAGCATAAAGACCATTGGGTGTCGCAAGGCACTGTGCGATAATTGCAACAAAGCGATACAGATAGTTATGAGCAAAAAAAAACGC
>CAWUXF010000107.1:0-4190 GCA_963926325.1 uncultured Luminiphilus sp.
ATCTTGTAATGAGTTCAGTATCACAGCGCAAAGACATTTCAGACCCTGATGAAATCCAACGATTCGCAACGCATGTTGCAACCGAGGAGCGTCTGGACTACTTATATACGCTGACCGTTGCAGATATCCACGGCACCAACCCAGACCTCTGGAACGCTTGGCGTGGATCAATGCTACGTCAGCTTTATACTGAAACACGCAGAGCGTTGCGGCGGGGTTTGCAGCACCCGGTCGGACGCAAAGAAGTGATCGACGCAACGCGCAAAGCCTCAGCTGAGCTATTGGAGTACCGCGGATTTCTTGAGGACGAACTCGACGAATTCTGGGAGATGCGCGGTGAAGACTATTTTTTACGCGAACGACCAGAAGATATTGCTTGGCACACGGAAGCCATCGCCGATCACCTTGATAAAGACGAGCCTTTAGTACTTGTTCGCCAATCGGTTGACTCACCCATCGCCAATGCTACACAAATTTTTGTGCACGCCAAAAACAACCCAAAACTATTTGCGCGAATTTGTGCTGAAATCGAGCTAATGGAGCTGAGCATCAATGATGCGCGAATTTACTTAGGCACTGATGACTGCACCTTAGATACGTTCTTTGTTTTAAATGCCGATGGGACTGCGGTTGCACAGGATGAACAAATCCTAGAGGGTATTCGTCTAACGCTCCAGAATGCACTTGAAGCCGGCAAAGACCGCATGGTGAAGCGACGTACACCCAGACAGCTAAAGTCTTTTGTACTGCCCACCGAAACTAATTTCACACAGGATCCAGATCGCGGCTGGACTATCTTGGAGGTCGCCACACCCGATCGACCAGGGTTGTTGGCGCGGATTGGCTCTGTATTTGTCGAGCATAATATTGCATTGCAAGCCGCTAAGATCCAAACCCTAGGTGAGCGAGTAGAGGACGTATTTTTCATTACCGATGATCATGGCAAGGCAATTGCCGATAAGCTTCAGCTAAGCGCACTCAGTGGCGCAATTGCCGAGGCTTTAGACGAAGGGCTGCGAGCAAGCGCATGAACCCAAGCTTAGACGATTTACAGCCCTATCCCTTCGAGCGCCTGAAAGCGCTGACAGCCGGGGTGGCTGCCGCCACAATAGCACCCATATCCCTGACGATCGGTGAGCCACAGCACGCGGCACCCAGCATTGTGATTGCAGACTTAGCTGCGTCACTCGCTGGCATTAATCGCTATCCGACAACGCTGGGATCGCCTCAGCTGAGGGAGACGATCAGCCAATGGCTGCAAAACCGCTTTCAGCTGAGCCACGTCGACCCGCACAAGCAGATCATTCCGGTTAATGGTACTCGAGAGGCGCTATTTGCCATTGCTCAGACAGTCGTAACGCCCGGCACTTCGGGCGCAGTGATCAGCCCCAATCCCTTTTATCAAATCTATGAGGGCGCCGCACTACTTGCGGGTTGTCAGCCAAAATTTGTCGCCGCGGGCGCAAAAACAAAATTCTTACCTGATTTTTCCGCCCTCACTGCCGACGATTGGCAGCGCTGTGAGCTGCTTTATATTTGTACGCCCGGCAATCCTTCTGGCGCCGTCATTCCCAAAGCACAACTACAGTGGCTTATAAAACTTGCACATGAGCATGACTTTATTATCGCCAGCGACGAATGTTATAGCGAGATTTATCCCAATGAAGGCGAACCGCCTGTTGGACTTCTACAAGCAGCGGCCGAGATGGGGCATAACGACTTTAGTCACTGCTTGGCATTCCACAGTCTATCTAAACGTTCAAATTTACCCGGATTGCGTTCTGGCTTCGTGGCGGGCGATGCAGACGTGCTCGCACAGTTTTTGCGCTATCGAACCTATCACGGCTGCGCCATGCCCCCGCATCATCAAGTAGCCAGCATCACCGCATGGTCAGATGAAGCGCACGTCATCGAAAATCGCGCGCGCTATCGGGAAAAATTCGCCGCAGTGCTGCCTATTCTGCAACCTGTACTGACCGTACAACAACCAGAAGCCGGCTTTTATCTCTGGCCTGAGTCACCGATTGATGATGAGACGTTTGCTCGTTCGCTGCTCGAGCGCGGCAACGTTGCGGTACTTCCCGGTCAATATCTGGGACGAACTATCAACAATATTAATCCAGGCGCAAATCGCGTGCGACTCGCCTTGGTCGCCGATCTCGCCGATTGCACCGAGGCTGCTAGCCGTATTGCCGATGCCGTCCGGCAGGGTTGGTAACTCACTATGTCTACGATACAAAATCCAGAGGCAACGAAGACAGGGCTTAACAAAGCTGAGCGTATTGCTTTTATTGACCAAAAATTGCAGGCCCTTTATCCGGACCCGCCGGTCCCGCTTAAACACACAGATCCATTCACACTGCTGATCGCGGTACTGCTCAGCGCACAGTGCACAGACGAACGGGTTAATCAGGTTACCCCCGCGCTATTTTCCCTTGCCGACAACCCCTTAGCTATGTCGATGCTCAGTGTCGAGACAATTCGGGATATTATTCGGCCCTGTGGCTTGTCTCCACAAAAATCAAAAGCCATATACCGCCTAAGCCACTTGTTGCTCGAGCATCATAACGGCGAGGTTCCAGCAAATTTTATCGCGCTCGAAAACCTCCCAGGGGTTGGCCATAAGACCGCCAGTGTAGTCATGGCACAAGCTTTTGGCGTGCCTACCGTTCCAGTAGACACCCATATTCATCGCCTCGCCCAGCGCTGGGGGTTATCTCGCGGTCGCAATGTCGTAGAGACAGAACGTGACATCAAAAAAGTGTTCCCAAAACCTCGGTGGAACGACCTACACCTACAAATTATTTTTTATGGTCGAGAATTCTGTACCGCAAGGGGTTGTGATGGGCGCGTTTGCGAAATTTGCCGAACATGCTACCCAAACCGCAAGCACCCCAAGAAGGTCAACAAGGCGTAAGCGCCAGAAGAATACGATACAATGGCTGTGTTAACCGCCCCATTTTGTTAATCTAACACTCCGCTGATTGCCGCAATCACCCGACAGTATCTTCAACAACTGAGGAAGTTTATGAAGCCGATCATTTATGGCATTCCGAACTGTGATTCGATTCGCAAGGCCCGTCAGTGGTTCGACGCTAATGGTATCGGCTACACGTTCGTTGATTTTCGGCGGACTGCACTCTCTGAAGATAAAGTCGCCGGGTGGCTAAAGGCTGTTGGTCAAACAACCTTGGTCAACAAGCGCAGCACGACGTGGAAACAAATGAGCGATAGCGAGCGTAGTGAAGTCGAGCAAGGTGATTCACTGTCCGTTTTGCTCGCTCATTCGACATTAATTAAACGCCCGGTACTCGAGTATCAGGGCGACATTGCCGTTGGCTTTAGTGCCCAAGATTACGCTAGCCGCTTTGGCATTTGAATTGAATAAGGAGATAAGCATGAGTTCAGTACATGGATTTGGTGTAGGTATCGCCACTAAGAATAGTCTCGGCGAAGTGCTGGACGTTTTTTACCCCACACCGCTATCAAGTATCAGTGGCGATTTGGCGCAGATTATTGCAGGTGTCAGTGGTGAGCTAGATGCAGCAGCGTTGAATGAACTGGCCATCGCCTTTCAAAAAGTCGGTGCTGTAGATTTGGCGGCCTCGACCCTCGCACTCTCGCAATCTAGTCGCACAGTCGTAGCAGCATGTATGCCTGAAAATACCGCACCCAATTCAGTCGAAGAAGCTTATCTCAAGCTGCACATGCTTTCGCATCGCTTAGTTCAGCCACATGGCACCCGCTTGGACGGAATATTCCCAATACTGCACAATATCGCCTGGACCAACAAAGGCGCAGTTGACCTACGAGAGCTGGCGCAGCGCCAATTAGATGCCCGCTTACACGGTGAAGTCCTCGAAGTTTCTAGTGTCGATAAATTCCCTAAAATGACTAATTATGTCGTCCCCAGTGGCGTTCGTATTGCGCATACGGCGCGCATACGACTGGGCGCCTATTTAGGCGAAGGTACGACCGTGATGCATGAAGGTTTCATCAATTTCAACGCCGGCACACAAGGTCCAGGCATGGTTGAAGGCCGTATCTCCGCAGGCGTATGGGTCGGTGCAGGATCGGATCTGGGCGGTGGCTGCTCAACGATGGGCACGCTGTCTGGCGGCGGCGATATTATTATTTCAGTTGGTAAAGAGTGTTTGATCGGTGCCAATGCGGGTTTGGGCATTCCTTTG
>CAWUXF010000108.1:0-25614 GCA_963926325.1 uncultured Luminiphilus sp.
CAAACGCGACCCTAAGCGCGCTTGGGGACCATCCACCTAGCCCTAACAAATTTAAGGCCCCCACCATCGGCATATTTTTTTGGAGCTGTTCTGATCTCGTCGACACTCCAACGCATACGGCGCCAAGAAATACAGTAGAAATACGGTAATAAAAGGCTGCTGGCGCATTGCCTTTAGCCATACTGAGCCGGAAGGTTTTCAGCATTGGGGGCGTTTGGCTGATCAAGGGCGACAAGCAATGACTAAAGTGCTAACAAAATTGTTAGTCGTGAAGGAGACGTACTTTCGTTAGCGAACTGATTAGATACCCTGCTAACATTTGATCCCTGCAGACGCTATTGAATCACGCGAGATACGAGTTTGACTCGCCAGGACGGCGTTCCGAGGTCTGACTACGGACCTGTGCGACCTCGGTTGATCAATTTGGCAAAGCCCATGGGAACGATCGGACTTCTGTGCCTATTTCTGTTTGTTCTGCTTGCGCAGCCGAAGTAACCAAGAGCTGTTGTTTTTCTCGGCATCATAAAAGACTGCCATGGTGAAGAAAAACATAAGGAGAAGTACGATATGTGCAGCCAGGCTGACACCGAAATAGGTGATGCTTCCCAAATAGACGGCGAAAGTACCGCTCCACATAAATGCCAAGATGATCATAATAAACATTCGGCTGGCTGGGTCAGGAATGTGTCTAAGTGGATTTCTGCTCGAGTCGAAAATATACTTGTATGCGTCGTAGAGTCTAAGGGCTAGTTTTTTCATTTCATATTCTCAATAGAGTTTTATAAAAGGCATACGGCCTACCGCGATAGTTGGATGATCCAGACGCCTCATATTACCAAGGGTATATTAGCAGTCTTTTAATCACAGGTAGGCGTTTAATACTCACCCCATTGCTTTTACTGCGACAGATAAACCAGCGCCTAGAAGCTAAATAAAAATAACTATTTGCCAATTAGTCAGTCCTAACCCGTCCGAGTAACGCCCGCTGCTCTACCACGCGCACTAACGCTGTGTTGTGCGCCGCCGGATAATCCTGCGGCACACGCTGAGACCTAAACCTCTCAAACACGCTCAATAATAATGGCCGGCGCCATACCCCCTGCCGCACACATGGTGATTAGGGGGTAACGCTTTTGCTGGCGTTCGACCTCATCAAGTGCGGTGCCACTAAGAATGGCGCCCGTCGCCCCAATAGGATGCCTTAGCGCCACCATTGATATTCACTGTCTCGCGGTCAAGATCCAGCTTACGAATGAAGCGCTCGGCAACCACCGCAAACGCCTCATTGATCTCCCACGCATCAATAGCATTAAACCGCTATCTCTGTGGTGACGAGCACAGCATTGCCGACATGGCCAATATGGCTTGGTGGGTGCCTTGGTGATGGGAAAACTCTCCGAAGCCGCAGAGTTCCTCGATGTTACCCCCTACAAAAATGTGATCCGCTGGACTCAGGATATTCAACAGCGCCCTGCAGTAAAACTGCGTCCAGAAAGTCAATCGAGTTTAGGGAGCAGAAAATGACCCGCTTGCGGAACGCCACGATGCTAGCGACATTAATAAAGACCCGATGGAGACTCTCAAGCAGGCTATGGCGCGCAAGATGGGTGCGAAAGATGGGTGCAAAAAATGGGTGCGAAAGATGGGTGCAAAAGATGGGTGCGAAAGAAACTTAGAGCCAAATATCCTGATTCTCTGCCCATCCCAGCTGTCGATCTAGACTGACAGTCAGTAGTACTTCGAGACCACAGCGTTGCAACAGATTAGTCACATCCTGCTGCTGCGCCGCGCCTAACTGTGCATACTGCTGCTGCAATTTCTGTAACACCACAAAGCGATATGACTGGGCAACGGCGCTAATAGCCTGGCCACGCAGACTAAACTGTGCCATGCCAAACATTCGATCAGCCAGTAATCCCTGGGCCGAGGTGCCGGGCTCAGGTTGATTCTCAGCCAGCCATTGATTGATCACCTCTGCCGCCGCCTGGGTCTCTGGAACAAGATCTTCTGCCAGTACTCTGAGTACGGTCACCAAAGTTTCGGGGATCCTATCATCCTCAAGGTAGTTATTCCCTGGGTTAAAAAACTCCGGCACGTCCTGGTCAGCGCGGTTCATACGTTCGACCCAGCGTGCTACTCGCACCGCCCGCTGCTGCATAATTCGCAGCGGCGCAGGATCTCTTCCCAGGTGAGCATAGAGTGGTGCGATCAAACCAAAGTCACCAATGCTCGGTTTCCAACCTAGCAGATAAGGGTATTCACTGAAATGTTGATTAAGTGCCTCGAGAAATTCCAGATAGAGGGTTTCCACCAGCTCAGCGGTCTCCTCTACAACACCAAAAAGCCGTCCAGCATGCTGCATTTTAGTCATCATATACTGAGTTTTTGACTCTCGGTCTGGATGCTCGCGCTGGGAATGCAGAAAGTGATAGTAAAGAAACTCGCCATTATCTTCGAGATAGTTCCAACGATAGTGCATTGCTGGACGTAGCATGCCGCTGGTGCCGACTAGATCAAATAGCGTACTAACGATCTGCTGCTTTGGACCCGATGGCTGAAACGGCCTCGAGTTGGCTTTTTCAAAATGCTCAATAATCGCCCCCCCATCGCGGATAACCTCACCCTCTGGGGTCACTAGAACCGGAATGGTCGCCAGTTTGCTCTCGGGTAATACCTCCGCTTTAAAACTTTCATGGCCACTGGATAACTCGCAAAATGGAATACCGCTCTTTATCAGATAAGAACGTGCGCGCCCGGTATAGAGTGAATGGGTTATGCCGTAGAGCCTGTGGGTATTGGAGTTTTTCAAGTGCTGCACGCCTTTAAGTACTGTTTATGAATTGCTGTTTTCTTATATTTGAGATCTCTCTCGTCGCTGCGTTCTCAGGCGATCAAAACATCACCGAATAGTCGCAACCAAATTCGTCATTGACGCCAACCATACAAACCCCATGTGAACGTACAATTCTGGGCGCAAAAACAAACTCATATTGATTTGAACTGGAAAGGAAAGAGTTTCCTCAATAGACGAAGCTTTAAAACATTGCACCTTAGAAAAACGTTGGTCAGATGCCAGCTCGATCAGATCTCTTTGGACAAACCTGCGGCACACACTGAGACCTAAATCTCTCAAACACGCTCAATAATAATGGCCGGCGCCATACCTCCTGCCGCACACATGGTGATTAGGGCGTAACGCTTTTGCTGGCGTTCGAGCTCATCGAGTGCGGTGCCAATAAGAATGGAGCCCGTCGCACCAATGGGATGCCCTAGCGCCATCGCGCCACCATTGATATTCACTTTCTCGCGGTCAAGATCCAGCTTACGAATGAAACGTTCGGCAACGACCGCAAACGCCTCATTGATCTCCCACACATCAATATCATCTTTGGTAAGTCCCGCTTTCATCAATACCTTTTCTGCAGCAGCAACAGGTGCGTTTAACATGAGTGTCGGACAGTCACCCATGTTGGCTGTCGCGACAATGCGGGCTCGCGGTGTCATTCCCGTTTTTTGCATGTAGGCTTCGGAAGCGATTAGCAGTGCAGCTGCGCCATCGACTACGCCCGAAGAATTGCCCGCATGATGAATATGATTAAACTCTGTGATCTCAGGATATTTGCGCTGAATCAAGGCGCCATAAGTCGTACCTTCCTCATCAATGGGTATGTCGCGCAACATGCTAAAGACCGTTTTAAGTCCAGCAAGCCCCTCCTTGGTCGTTTCCGGACGAGGAAACTCTTCGTGATCAAGTGCCACGGTGCCGTCGGGGTTCTTGACAGTGATAAGGGATTTATTAAAACGTCCTTCGGCGATGGCGCGCGCTGCGCGCGCCTGACTGACCAGCGCTAAATTATCAACCGCCTCTCGATCGATCCCCTCAAGCGTCGCTATTGCGTCAGCACAGACACCCTGCTGCGACTGCGGATGCATGTCTCGAAGATCAAGATTTCCCGAATCCAACATAGGCGGCTGGGTGGGGTCGGCGATCTGAGCGTGATAACTCATCATCTCGGCACCACCAGCAATGACCAGATCTTCCATCCCTGACATGACTTGTGCTGCAGCAAGGTTGACTGTGGTAATACCCGAGCCACAAAAACGATCAAGCGTTACCCCCGATGAGCACTCGGCGTAACCGGCATTGAGTGCCGCCATACGACCCAAATCACCGCCCTGCTTGCCTACCTGCGTCGAGGTCCCCCAAATAATGTCATCGACTTCTGCAGTATTTAGATGATTCCGCTCAGCAAGCGCACGGAGTACCGTCGAGCCCAAGTAAGAGGGGTGTAAATGAGCAAGAGATCCCCTGCCTACTTTACCAATGCCACGAGGTGTGCGGCATGCATCAACAATAAAAGCGTCCGGCATAAATCTCTCCTAAATGCTATTTCAGCGTTATGAGTACAGTTCAAAAAACATGCAAGACGCTACGCTGCACAGAGAAACGGGTCAAGAAAATAATAGAGCTTCAACGGACACACTGAACATTAACTAACACCGAATTTTCAAGGTCGACGTGGTTACAGGCCGATTGAAGACCATCCGCTGGGTCTCACCAAAAATAATAGACCTACTACTTCCTATATGGTCGCCTAAAAAATAATCTGCTGAGTATCTAGGGGTAGAAGGGCTTTTAAACGCAAGCTGTAACTCAAGCCAGACAGCTCAACTACCCGTAACACAGGTTGCCGTTGTTCTTTAAGTGCAGCCAGTGCCTCCATGCAGCCCTCGCTCGCCTGTGTGCATTGGTTTTCTCGCAACAGGTCGTAGTCCATAGTCCAGCAAAGACCACGTCACTTTAGGTAGCATGCCATTCTGCCGATGCCCTTAGTTGCGCGTTTGCGCTTGTCTCAAATGCCTTGCCACGTCTGGACAGAGTACCCTCCCGTACCAACGGTCATTTGGATCAAGAATGTTGTGGTAGCGGATGAGTTTGACCTAAGGTTTTGGTACAACAGCCGTTAATCATGCAACGAAATTTAAGGCTCAAAGGTCACTTGGGTGGTGAATTTTTGGTCAAGCGTCTGCAGCGTATAGACGACCTAGTCGGGCGTCGTTTATATCTTGTGTCGACGCTTGCGATAACTCAGACTCCAGAACTCTTGAGAAAAATATAAGGATTAAACGCGTGAGAAAAATTCTATACGCTGGATTGTTAGCCTTTATGGGTGCTCTGACTGCAGGTTGTTCAGATCAAGTCGGCGTCGATGTCATCAAAGTTGCTGTATCACCAGCATCGCCGCCCATGCTGTTTCAAAAAGACGGCAAATACCAAGGAGTTGACCTGGAGATCTTCCAAGGTTACGCAGACTCTAGAGGGCTGACATTGGACATCGCGTCATATGACTGGCAGGGAATGCTTGGCGCCGTCTCCAGTGGTCAGGCTGATGTCGCCTTCTCAGGCATTTCGATTACGACCAAGCGTCAGCAAGCAATGGATTTCTCTCATGCCTATTACGACAATGCATGGCACCTTGTCAGCCTTGTGGGCCGTGACATCGAAATCAACGATCTGTCTGAGTTAATGCAGTACACCATTGGATACCCTCGAGGGATGGCATACGACGGCTTAATCAGAACTGAGCTCGAGCCGCAGGGCTATTATTATGTCAGTAAGGCCAAGCTTTATCCTTCTTACAATGAGGTCGTGACTGATCTGGAAAACGCCAACCTTGACCTCGCATTTATTGAAGAACCTGTTTTGAACAACTACATATATAAGTTAAAAATGCCTATCAAAAGTAGCTATGTATTTACTGGCTTTGATCAATTGGGTTTTGCGTTTGCCAAAGGCTCTGTTCGGCGTGACGATTTTAATCTGTATCTCGATGACCTGGGTCAGCAAAAAATACAGGCAATCATCGATAAGTGGATGAAGTAATCCGACGTGAACTTTATGCAAATACTGTTGGTGCTCGCCCAAGGTGTCGGTTACACCTTACTGGTGACATTGGCATGTAATATAGCTGCCGTCTTGATTGGCCTAACGGTGATCGGTTTGCGGAAGCTTGAATCAACTCCGCTTAATTATTTACTCAACGTTTTTACCTATGTTTTTCGGGCGATACCAACGCTGGTATTGCTCTTTATTGTCTATTTTGGGCTGGCAGGATTTGGTTTTCGAGTCTCGCCAATCATGGCAATGGTTTTGAGCTTAGGCGTCATTGCCGGGGCTTATATTGGCGAAGTTTTTCGCGGTGCATTACATTCCGTGGATAGCAGTGAGATCACTGCCGCGTATGCATCTGGCATGGGCAGAGCGCAGGTCTTCATGTATATCGAGATGCCACAAATGTTAAGGCTGGCCATGCCTGGTATGGTCAATGAATTTACCACGGTACTTAAATATTCACCTTTCGCTTACACGGTTGGAATTCCTGATATCACTAAACAGGCCATGGCGCTTGTAGGCACAACAAATCAGGGCATTCAAATTTATCTCGCCGCTGGGATTCTCTATTTTTTTTTTTATCGTGTTCTGCTGGCCTGCCTTGAGGCGGTGGAACGGCACTTCCGCATACCCGGTATGGAGTCGACATGAAGACCTGCGTGGCGGTTTCCCGCATGTATTTTGCGCAGCGATTTTTTGGTGGGCTTTACTGGGTATTAATGGCGATACACATCGGTGATGAGCATATGGACCTATGATTAAGATCCGTGATTTGGTTAAACAGTATGAAGGCCTGAGAGCCCTAGACGGCGTTGATTTTGACCTCTCCGAAGGTGAAATCAAAGTCATCATGGGGCCGTCTGGCTGCGGTAAATCGACGTTGTTGCGGTGCCTGAACCGTTTGGTCGAACCGACCTCTGGCAGCATTCATTTCCTTGGCGAGGACATTATGTCACCCGGCATAGATGTCAGGCGCTTGCGACAAAAAATTGGCTTTGTATTCCAACAGTTTGCTCTGTACCGCCATCTATCAGTATTGGATAACGTCACACTTGCCCTACGCAAGCTCCAGGGTCTGTCTCGTATAGAAGCAAATGAACAAGCAATGGTAAAACTTGAGAGTCTGGGGATGGCCGATCACAGCCATAAGTACCCCGCGCAGATATCTGGCGGCCAAAAACAGCGTGTGGCTATTGCGCGAGCGCTGGCTATG
Organism: uncultured Luminiphilus sp.; assembly: GCA_963926325.1. Lineage (GTDB taxonomy): Bacteria > Pseudomonadota > Gammaproteobacteria > Pseudomonadales > Halieaceae > Luminiphilus. Next base: position 7,107 of record CAWUXF010000108.1, read on the forward strand.
AATCCTGCCGTGATGGTCTTTGACGAACCAACATCGGCCCTTGATCCCATCATGTCGCGCGAAGTTGGAGAACTGATTCAGGGGCTAAATGCTGAACATGTTACTATTTTATGTGTCACCCATGATCTTGAGCTGGGTCAATACCTGTCTGATAGCGTGACCTTTCTTGACCAGGGCCGGGTGGTCAGCGAAGCCAGTTTTGAATATTTGTCGAGCGGGCACCCAGATGCCAGGGTCCGAGACTTTTTCGGCAGGAAGGTCTAAATCTAATGTCGGACTGGGGTCTTTTTTCTGATGATTTAAATGAGCAACTGCCATTAATAATGAGCGGTCTTGAGAATACTCTCCTGCTCGCAACTAGCATCAGTATTACGGGCTTTGTGTTTGGTATTTTGGTGTTTTATCTAACGCTGAGTCAGCGCAGTCTTGTCAGGCTTTTCATGCGCGGCTACATCTCATTTTTTATCGGCATGCCACTGATCGTTTTGCTGTTCCTGATGTATTACGGTCTGCCGACAATCGGTGTCAGATGGTCCCCTTTGACCGTCGCCCTGATCGGTTTCACCCTCAATATTGGCGCTTATAACGCCGCTTATCTGAAGACCGCTTATAATGGTTTGGATGCGTCGGAGCTTGATGCGGCTCAAGCACAGGGCTTTAGTCAATTTCAAAGGTTCCGCCTAATCATATTGCCGCAGGTGCTGCGCCTATCTGTTCCCGCAATGACGAATCAAGTGACCCGAAATATCAAAGACACATCTGTTGCGTTTTTAATCCAATACACCGAATTTTTTGCGCGTATACAAGAGTTAGCCTCGACCAACTTTCAGTTCTTCAAGGCCTATATGCTGGCAGGCTTGGTCTACTTGGCGGTCGTCTCGATTGTTGTCATTTTTTCGATGTGGCTTGAAAAACGCCTGGTCATTCCGGGCACGCAACGTGCTATCGGCAAAGTCTCTACCCCCAAGGATAGCAACGCTTAACCCTATTCTTGGGTAGGTAAGACCGATCCATGCTTTTGAGTTCCGTTGCATGTACACGTCAAAAGATGGGCCTAGGCCACACCTTGTTTTTTTCAGGCCAGGTTTTCTAGCTGTACAAACAACTGGGATTTTTTTGCGGCATGCACGGCTTTTTAACGTTCCGACTATCATCTGGCCAACGGCTTAGATACCGCCCGTATGCATCCCAACGAAGGGCTGGCAGTTTGGTCATGGGTCAAAGCGGTCAGGCCATTGGCAAAATACACTCCGCGATCTTTTTAGCCAGCGATCACATCATCGATTCGACTGTCTGAGTCCTGGCTGTCCATCTTCAGCCAACACGTTTAGCCAACACGGTTTTTGAAAGGTCGTGAACGCCTGAGATTTTCGTTTTGACCCCAGCGGCGGGGCCGACCCAGTTGGGGGAGTTTTTAGTTTTCGAACAGAACAAATGGGCGACTTGCTTCTGCAAAAGTATGATGTACGCTTTACGATTAAATAAAAACGCCACTGCGGCGATGGTATCTCGCCCGCTACTCTTACACATAACTGCGAGATCTTCCTATGGTGTTTAATGCAAACGAAGCAACACAAGCTTATATCGACGGTCTAGGTGAAGAAGCACTGGCACAAGCGGCTGCCTATACCAGTGGCAGCCATTGGATTATGTTATGGGGTTTGGTCGTCGCTATTTTGGTCACCTTGCTGGTCGTTCGCAGCGGGCTGCTGAGTCGTATCTCCAGTGGTTTAGAGGGCAGCAACTTTTTTATACGAGGATTTTGTATCAGCGCAGCTTTCGTGGTGCTTTCAGGCATTATCGAACTACCCTGGTTAATCTATAGCGGCTGGTGGCGAGAAATGAGCTACGGGCGCACCAGTCAACCGATAGCAGACTTCCTGGGTCAATCTGGTTTGGGGTTGGCTTTAAATGCCGTATTTATGGGGCTCTTTTTTACCGCTGTCTACGCACTCATTCGCTGGATGGGAAAATTGTGGTGGCTTTGGTCAGGTGCGCTCACCGCCAGTGCCATCGCGCTTCTTTTACTGTTGGGCCCAATTTTCATCGAACCATTGTTTAATGAGTACAACCCTGTACCCGAGGGGGAGGTCAAAGAGGCCGTAGAGGCGCTGGCTATCGAGGCCAATATTCCGACAGATCGTATTTTTATGTACGACGGATCGCGTCAGTCGAATAACTTCACCGCCAATGTCAGTGGCATTGGCAGCTCCGCACGAATAGCTATTTCCGATGTTGCGCTTAAAGAGGCCACATTAGATGAAGTAAAGGCGGTCACCGGTCATGAGGTCGGTCACTACGTGCTAGGTCATGTGTGGGATGTGGTTGCCATACTGACCGTGTTGGTAATGGTCAGCTTTTTACTTGCCGATCGATTGTTCAATCCCATCGCACGGCTATTTGGTTTAAAAGAAGACATCGCCGATCCCGTTGGATTACCTGTCTTGGTTCTGATCGTCGGTCTACTCATGACGCTGTCACAACCCGTTACTAATACAATGTCACGCAGCAGTGAAACTGAGGCTGATCAATACTCGCTGGCGTCTGTTAATTTGCCCGATGCGCTGGCAATCGCCCTAGTTAAGACCGCCGAATACCGCAATCCAAGACCCACGGCACTGCAAGAGTGGCTGTTTTATACCCACCCATCGGTCGAGCGGCGAGTTCAAATGGCGATGGAATGGAAGGCCGATCACTAAAGTCGGCCAATGCTGTCACAAATACATAGAAAATTTTACCGGGACAGTCCGTTGGCTCTGCTATTGTCCGCCTTCGCTATAAGACACGGTTCCAGATCGCTATGACTGCCAACGCCTTTACCCAACTAAAGCTCTCACCCGCGCAGCAAGAAGCGCTGTCTGCATTGGGCTATCAATCAATGACGCCGGTTCAGGCCCAAGGTATCCCACTGATTCTCGAAGGGCACGACCTCATTGTTCGCGCTAAGACCGGCAGCGGTAAAACCGCGACTTTTGGTATTGGACTACTCAATAGTATTAACCCACGTTTTTTTGGTACTCAGGCCCTCGTAATCTGCCCCACCCGAGAACTGGCCGATCAGGTCGGCGCAGAAATACGACGTCTCGCTAGCCGAATGCCTAATATCAAACTGGTCATGCTCTGCGGTGGCAAGCCCTTTGGAGCCCAGCGGGACTCACTGCAGCACGGCGCACATATTGTTGTCGGCACACCAGGTAGAATTCAGGATCACCTCACCAGAGGCACGCTGACCCTCGAGAAGGTTCAGACCTTGGTATTAGATGAGGCGGATCGCATGCTTGATATGGGATTTGCAGAGATCATGAAGGCGATCATTAGCCATGTGCCTAAAACCCGTCAAACGCTGCTTTTCTCCGCCACCTATCCCGATGATATCCGTAAGATCAGCCAAGCTATTCAGCGCAACCCTGTCAGTGTCACAGCGGACGATGATGTCGGGCACAAAGAAGCAGTGATCGAACAGCTATTCTTTGAGATTAAAAAACAAGAGCGCCAAACAACGCTGCTGGCGCTGTTCGAGCACTATCGACCGAAAAACGCCGTCGTTTTTTGTAATACCAAAAAACAGTGTGCAGAGGTTGCTACCTGCTTGAATCAAAATGACATTGAAGCTCGCGGGCTTCATGGAGACCTTGAGCAGCGCGATCGTGACCAGGTGCTCCTACAATTTGCCAATGGCAGCTGTCCGGTTTTAGTGGCGACCGATGTTGCCGCGCGCGGCTTAGATATCAAATCTCTGGCAATGGTGGTGAATTACGAACTACCACGAGATGCCGAAACATATGTCCACCGAATTGGCCGCACCGGCAGAGCGGGTGAGCTAGGAACAGCCCTAAGTTTGGTCACTGAAGCCGAGACGCCGCGGATGATACAGATCGAAAACTACCAGCGGCAACCCTGTGCCTGTGATGTGCTAGCCTCGCTAGACCGGGACCCTAACTACAGACTAAAAGGTGACATGGTTACCATTCATCTCGACGCCGGACGCAAACAAAAAGTACGGGCAGGCGATGTACTTGGTGCGCTGACGGGTGATGCAGGGCTAAATAGTAGCGTTATTGGCAAAATCACCATACTCGACAACGCAAGCTACGTAGCCGTGACTCGCGAGGCGCACCATCAAACCATGCGCTATCTTGCTCAGGGCAAGATTAAAGGCCGTAGTATTCGTGCACGCCCGCTAGGTTAACCGTTATCTGGTACCATAAGTGCCACAAAAACAGGTGAAATAACTATAAAAAATTAATAAAAACAATGGGTTACGATTTTTATTGTCATAGCCTTGTATTTCCTGCTTATCGTCATAAGAATGTAACATTTCATCGTCTATACTGCGCAAACGACCTGGCCACTCTTTGATTAAGGGAGCACACGCACTTGGATATAATCGCTTCGCACGGCGTCATACTGCTTTCACTGGCCTGCATTTTCGGCCTATTTATGGCCTGGGGTATTGGCGCAAACGATGTTGCCAATGCGATGGGCACCTCTGTCGGTGCACGTGCCCTAACCTTGAAACAGGCAATTCTTGTTGCCGCAGTGTTCGAGTTCTTGGGCGCTTATCTGGCGGGTGGTGAGGTGACCTCCACCATTCGCAAAGGCATTGTCGATCCAGCGCTACTTTCCGATAGCCCTGAGCTGCTTGTGTATGGGATGTTGGCATCGCTATTGGCGGCGGGAACATGGCTGGCGATAGCCAGCGTTAAAGGCTGGCCCGTATCAACCACGCACTCCATTGTCGGTGCCATTGTGGGCTTTGCTGCTGTAGGAATTTCTGTCGATGCCGTTGCCTGGGGGAAAGTCGGCACCATTGCCGCAAGCTGGGTTGTTTCACCGGTGCTGTCAGGCACGATTGCCTTCGGCCTATTTGTCTCGGTTAAGCGTCTTATTCTTGACCATGACGACACCTTTGATCGTGCAAAAAAATATGTCCCAATGTATATGTGGCTAGTAGGGTTCATGATCTGCATGGTGACTTTACTGAAGGGCTTTAAGCACATTGGTGTCGATCTCGACTTCGGTATGGGCTCAAAGTTCGCCAATGCCATGCTCATTTCAGCCTTTGTAGGCCTCGCTATTGCTGCCTTAGGCGCTTGGCTCTTGAGTCGTATACGTATTTCTGGCAATGACGAAAACAGCGCTGCCAACGTCGAACGTGTCTTTGGCATTCTGATGATTTTCACCGCCTGCGCGATGGCATTTGCGCACGGTTCAAATGATGTCGCAAACGCGGTGGGACCACTCGCAGCCATCGTCAGTACCATACAGTCTGGTGGTGAAGTGACCGCCAAAGCTGGTCTGCCCTGGTGGGTCCTCGCCGTTGGTGCAGCTGGCATCGTAGTCGGCTTGGCCACCTATGGCTGGCGCGTCATCCAAACCATCGGGCGCAAAATCACCGAACTAACACCGAGCCGTGGTTTCGCGGCTGAACTCGCTGCTGCGTCGACCGTGGTACTTGCATCAGCTACCGGACTGCCCATTTCAACTACCCACACACTAGTGGGCGCAGTGCTAGGTGTTGGCTTGGCCAGGGGCGTCGAAGCGGTGCATTTACCGACTGTCGTCGCCATCGCTACCTCTTGGATCGTTACGCTGCCGGCAGGCGCAGGATTGTCTGTGATATTCTTTTTCACGTTAAAAGGTATTTTTGGCTAACCAACCAACATTTTTACGTTTATCAATAATTTATTACTTAAGTTTTTTTACTACAAAGGAGTGGCGTAAATGGCTATGGGATCATCAATTTCTGACGTGTTCAGTTCATCACCTTTTACGCTACTCGAAGAGCATGTGCGGGCCTGCGCAAAATGTGTTGGTGAGCTTGAAGGCTACTTCATAGCCGCACAAGAGGGAGACTGGGCGCTTGCTGCAGAACGGCAGGCAGAAATCGCGCAACTTGAAAGCATTGCCGATGACTTTAAGCGACAAGTCCGACGCAACCTCCCCCGAGGTCTTTGGATGTCGGTATCCCGAGCAGATCTACTTGAACTGGTTAGAATGCAGGATAAAATGGCTAACAACGCCAAAGATGTGGCGGGTTTATCGCTCGGCCGAGAGCTCGCCTTTCCCAAGAAATTAGAAAAAAGTGTTATAAAATACATTCAAACCGTTGTTGAGTCGGTGAACGTTATGGTCGAGGTTGTAGAGGCCACCCGAGACTTATCTCGCGGCGCTTTTGGAACTCGACAAGCCAAGACCATCATGGCCAAGGTCACTGGGGTAGAAAAACACGAACAGGTTTCGGACGAAATGCAAAGTAAACTGCGTGCAAAATTACGTCTATACGAAGACAAAATTTCTCCTATCGATGCCATGTTCCTCTATCAGTTATTGTCTGGCATCGGTGAAATTGCCAACAGCGCAGAGAAAGCAGCGCACCGAGCGCAGATTATCGCCAATAGTTAACACAGTGCGCTTCGTGGGGACAATACCTGCGTGACCGCCAGTTAATGGGCATTAATGATGACATTAATATGACAAAACCGCGCCTGATGCGCGGTTTTGTCATATTAGTGTCATCTTTGCATTATAAAGTGCCGACATCGTCAACTCAGGTGTCTTGATATGTTGCATTTATCACTTTTCCCTCGTACTTGCGCAGCCCTACTTGTCAGCACAATCATCGGCGCCAGCGCAGCCGTAGCCGCCGATCAAGCGCTATTGGATATTTTGTTTAACAATGGTGTCATCACCGAAGCGCAATACAACCAGCTAATCGCTAAAGAGACCCTCACGACTGAAGATATTCTGACGCCGATCAATGGCAAGGTCGAAACGACAAGCGCACCGGTTATTGTGCGCGAAGAGCATATAGCGGTGGCGGTCTCGCTTGACGACAGCATACAGACCGCTATTGATCAGTCAGTGGCACGCAGTATTGCTGCCGAGTCACCAGTGATAGCGAGCTATGGCTCTAAAGGCTTTCACTTCGAAACCCGCGACGGCAATTTCGCAACAAATTTGCAATGGCGTGCTCAGCTCCGCTACACCAACCCTTACAGTTCCGATCCGCGTCAGCTAAGCGATTTTGGCGAAGATGAATCGTCGAACTTCGAAGCCCGCCGACTGCGTATGAAGATTGGCGGACATGGGTTTCAGCCATGGCTAAAGTACTACTTCGAAGTCGACCTACAGCCTTCACGGGACGTTGATGCCGACGCTTCCGCTTCAGGCGCGCGAGTCATTGATTACCGCATAGATTTGGCCAAATGGGATTGGGGTGGCATTCGTGTCGGCCAGTGGAAAGTTGACCTCAACCGGGAGCGCGTAGACTCGTCAGGAAGACAGCAGTTTGTCGAGCGATCCATCGTTAACCGAATATTTACGGTCGACCGGCAAGTAGGTGTTCAACTGCGCGGGCGCTTATTTAAAGAAACTGCTGCTGATCTCAATTACTACGCAGGGGTGTTCAATGGCGAAGGTCGTAGTGTCCGCAATGCCGGTGAAGATCATTTGTACATGGGTCGATTGCAGTGGAATTTCTTAGGACGCGAGCTGGCGTGGCGCCAAACTGATGTAGAGTTCACGGAGAAGCCGACTGGTTCATTTGCAGTAGCAGGCTTTACGACGATAGGACCCTGTACGCGCTGGTCTTCCTCAGGTTGCGGCAATCTCGACGGATTTACCAAGGCAAAACTCGCCGCAGATGATCAATTTAAAATTGATCAAGGTGTTCAAGAATTGGCGTTCAAATACCGCGGCTTTTCTTTTCAGCAAGAATGGCACCGGAAATTTATTACCGATCGGGTCGAAGGAACACGTAGTGATTTAACAGGCGCATACGTACAGGCAGGTTACTTCCCGCACAACTGGATAGCCGCTATCCCCGCGCCACTTGAGCTCGCCGCACGTTATGCCTATGTTGAAGAGCCCAATAAATCTGATCGCAGTTTTTATAATGAACGCGAAGAATTTACGCTCGGCGCCAACTGGTTTTTCAGTGGCCACAATAATAAAGTGACTTTAGACGTCTCACATTTGACGCTTGATGATGGTCTGTCGAATCTCAATGACTCTGACAACCGCATTAGACTGCAGTGGGATGTATCGTTTTAGTCATGAAGATTGACGTTGATCGAGCAACCGCTAATTTATCTATTAGTATTGGCGACTGCTCGATTAACTAGAAAAATCAGCGTATTACACCCAATGGGGAACGACTCCAGCCCGTGCTCCGTTAGGAACCATTTATTTGCGTAACAATCATTGAGCGAATGTATTCGACAACTTTATCAGCGTCGCTGGTCTCTTCGATAATCTCGGCAAAGTGTATCGTGCGTGTCCGATAATCTAGCACTGCGGGCAATATCGGTACCTTTGCGGCTGCGGCAATTTGCGCGAAGCCCTGTTTGATTTCTGAAGTACCACCGCGCGTACCTTCAGGCGTGATACCCAGCACCATTTTAGGACGCTGACCGAATTCACGTGTCATTTGGCCCACCAAGCCCTGAGGGCCGCTTCGATCTATAGCAATGCCGCCAAGCGCAGTGAGTATCTTACCCAGTGGGAACCAAAATAAAGAATGCTTCATCAGGAAGCTAGCTTTGAGTCCTAGACCCCACAGAACCGCAATGGTCAAAATAAAGTCCATATTTGAACGATGTGGTATCAGCGCCACCACAATTTTGCTTCGATCAGGAAATATGCCTTCAATCCGCCACCCCAAAGCCATTAACGCACTACGGCCGATAAAGCGTGTCAGTGGGTTGCGAGTAAGCGGCAGTGCTTCGCCCAACTGCTGCCAATCCATACGAACTTTCCTTCTACCTCGATGATTTTTGGATATTTGATCCTTCGGTAATATAACCCGATTAGCGATTTAATTAGCGGTCAATTTACATGTCGACTGTCAGAAAACTTATGAGCAGACATTCATTTGTGTTATAAAGTTATTCTATTTAGCTTTATGTCCATCCGGCGACCAACCGCCAAGGAAATTAATATGAAAAAATGCCTACTGACGCTCGTAGTTACCCTTACTTTGTACGCATGTGGAGGAGGTGGATCAAGCGCTGATTCAACTACGACTGCGGTGATACCGCCAGTGGTATCAGATGAGGGCGCATCAACAGGCACAGCCATCATTGCAGTCGGTACGATCGACGGTTTTGGGAGTATCTACGTCAATGGCATCAAATACGATACAGATGATGCAGAAATCGACAATGATGGCGAAGAAGCCTCAGAAGCCAGCTTAGCAACCGGTATGATAGTCAGAGTGGACGGCACAGTGTCCGACGATGGTGTTTCTGGCAAGGCCAGGCGGGTGTTCTACGATTCGGAACTCAAAGGTCAAATAACCGATATTGCCACGACTGATAGCGACGACAGTAAGGCGCTTACCGTCTTAGGCATAACTGTCATTGTCGAACGCACAGCGACCGTATTCGAAGATACCGACTTTGAATTGCTCACAGTAGGAGAGTGGATCGAGGTTTATGGTACCAAAGATGTTGGCGGTGTCCTTACCGCAACCCGCGTTGAGGCAGAGGATAGCATTACCGCACAAGAAGCTGGCATTGAGCTCAAAGGTACCGTCAGCGGCGTGACCGACACCGAATTTGGACTCGGTACGTATACCGTAAATTATGCTGCTGCAGTTTTTGAAGATGGCAATATCGAGGACCTCATCGACGGCGCATACGTCGAGGTAAATGGCACGTTAGAGGGCGGCGTCATTACAGCAATGCGCATTGAGTTTGAAGGGCTCGATAAAAATTTAGACTCCGATAGCGACGACGACTCAAGTGCTCGACTTAGTATAGAGGGCATCGTCGCCGATTTTGAATCGCAGGCAGTCTTTTCGGTTCGTGGCATCGCTGTAGACGCGACCAATGCACGCCTCGAACCCAGCAATTTAGTGATCGAGAATGGCGTCTATTTAGAAGTCAAAGGCCCGGTAGTAGATGGTGTTCTACAAGCCACTAAGGTGGAGCTCGAACGCGGCGACATCGAATTCTATGCCATCGTAGATAATATTGATGAGCGCAGCTTCACTGTGACCTTAAGCGGTGTGGCAACTGTTATACAGGTTAATAGCCGCACGTTGTTTGAGGATGATCGGAACGACAACGAGCGCGCGAATTTCAGCGATCTCGCAGTGGGCGATAAAGTCGAGATTGAAGCCTACCAAGATACCGAAGGCGCCTTTATTGCCACACGCGTAGACATTAAAAACAAAACCAACGACGACGATGACGATGAAATCGAGGTTAAAGGTCCGGTTACAGACTTTGTCGCCAGCACCTCGATCACGGTCGCAAATACAACATTCAATGTTGACGCAAGCACTCGCTACGAAATTGGTGAGCGTGAAGACTTAACTGCAGAAGTATTCTTTGCCGACCTCGCCATTGGTGATTTAGTTGAGATAAAAGATAACCAGCCAGCTGATGGCATCGCTGATGAGGTGGAGGTGGAGCTTGAGACCGATAATGATGACGATGATTAATAGGCTCTGACTTTTCCCATGATATTGGGTGTAGCGGAAATTCGCTCTACGCTAACGCTCCATCCAAGCCAATCAAACTCATCGCACGCCTTGGCCCGAAAGTGGATTAGCTGTTTTTTGGTAGACAACTTCGGTGGCGATAGACTGCGCTTGGCCCTCTCCACTTTGATTTTTGCGACGTAAGCGTCAATACAAGCATCGCAAATATCAGTTTGCGATGCGCTGAGATGCTTTAAGTCGCCAGACAGATAAGCCTAAGTTTTTCTTACAACGATTAAGCACATTTGGCATACAACATAAAATACTGAATCTAAAATCACAGGCAATGCATTAAGGCTGTCACGCTTAATGGTTCGCCGCACCAATCGTCGACTCAAACAGTTTGAGAATACGTCGATACTGGTCTAGCCAGCTCTCAGGGTGAATGTAACTATGTGCCTCAAGTGGATAGGAGGCTAGCGCCCAATTTTCTTTCTCTAACTCAATCAAACGCTGAGCAAGGCGCACTGAGTCCTTATAAAACACATTGTCGTCGAGCATACCGTGACTAATCAGTAGATGACCCTCGAATCCCTCAGCAAACTCAATAGGCGAACTAACGTGATGTGCCTCAGGGTCGACTGCGGGTGTATTTAAAATACGTGCGGTGTAGCTGTGATTGTAGTGCCGCCAGTCGGTCACTGGCCGCAGCGCGGCACCTGCGGAAAATACCTCTGGTGCGTTAAATAGCGCCATAAATGTCATAAAGCCACCGTAGGATCCCCCATAAATGCCAATGCGTTTTGGGTCAGCGTTATGCTTGCTCACCAGCCAATTGACGCCGTCGATGTAGTCCTCAAGCTCAGGCGTACCCATTTGACGATAGATCGCAGCCCGCCAGTCACGGCCATAGCCCTCACTGGCGCGATAGTCCATATCGAGCACATGATAGCCACGCGAGGTGAGTAAATTGTGGAACATCTGTTCGCGAAAATAGTAGGGAAACTTATGGTGCGTATTTTGCGTGTAGCCTGCGCCATGCACAAACATTACCACCGGTCGTGGGCCAGAAAATTCGAGTGATGCTCGGTAGAATTTAGACCAAATAGGCTTATCAGCGCCATGTGTAGATGGCACCGCCACATACTCTGGTGCTTGCCATGACATAGCGCGGTATGCCTCGGTACGGGTATCGGTAGCTAGACTCAATTCACCACTCATCAAATCCACGACGGTGGCTTGCATCGGTGTATAAGCGGCCGAGTACAGTAGCAGTGCCTTTTTGGCCAATGGGTGTAGGCTAAAATCTTCAACGCCTTTTAGTGTGCTGATCTGGCGTACTTTATTAGTATTCAGGTCAATTGCATGCAAATCCCATTCGGTTGGATGTGCACGGTTACTGCGGGCATAAACAGTGCTATCCGAGGAAGAAAATACAACACCTCGGAGCTCAAATGCACCGCTTGAGTGCTGACGGGTACGACTCTTAGCATCAATCGTGTAGAGATGGGCGTAGCCACTCTCTTCCGATATTAGCCATGCGGTTGATGTCTGAGGCACCCAACCAAACTCATTAAAATCCCAATTCACCCAGGCACTGTCAGTTAGACGATGGATTTCGTTCGCAGTTTGGTCGGTGGTATTGATGCGCAGCGTCCAGCGATCTTTATAATCATTTGAAAAAACCTGCACCAATGCCTCTGCATTTTCTGGATGCCAAACCATGCCAGCAATCGAAATCGGTCGTAAATTGTCGGTGCTATACGGTTCTAGCGACTGCTGTTTTTTTAGTTTTTCAAGTGGATCATCGCTGCGGCCGCCGAGCTCATCAAGATTCAGAACATGACGTTTACGTGTCTTTAAATCCAGTAGCCACAGTTCGCCTGCGCCTGCCGAGGGCCTGCCGACCAAAGATCGAACGTCTTCAATCTCGACATAGCCCGACTGAGTGACATAGTGCGGCATTGCATCGGATACATCTTCTTGACCAACAGGCTCGACACTGAGTAGCAGCCAGCGACCATCTGCAGATAACGTACTACTGGCAAGCTGCACCTTATCGCCGAGATACCAGGGCCCAGCACCCAGCGCAGGCAAAGCCTGCTCACGCTGAATAATATTATCCTGCTGAGCCACTCCGTTAGCCTGTGCCCGAGCAAGCGTTGCGAATAAGCGCAGTTGCTCAGTTTCTAGGTCATCCTTAGTTTCCAGCGGATCGGATGTAAATTGGATATTCGTCAATGGATACGCAGCCGCACCCACCAACGCGACACGCCACCATTGCGCTTGCGCCTCGAAGTAAGCCGCTTGGCCATCGTCACTAAAGTGCGCTTCGGTTACCGGTGAAGGGCCTGTATACAAGCGTTTAAGCACCCCAGATTCAAATTCCCGTAGTACCAAACTGCCTGCCACAATGGACAAGGCGCGCTCACCATCATGGCTAATAATCGGATTCGGCCCGTCAGTACTCAGCGGCGCTTTCGCGACGTTCCGCTCAGGAGTGGCTGATTGCGGGCTGACTCGATACTGCTCCCGGACATTATCCCCAGGACGCTTAACCGTATAAAGATAATCATCGCTATCTAGCTGCCACCATGCGGATTCAACTGGCGGGCCTATCCAATCTGGATTTTGCATGATGGTCTTTAAGTCAGGTGCCGCCGTGGCGAACGCAGCCACTAGAAGGCAGACCAACATTGTAGTGACGGAAATAGTGCGGACGACTAGTCGAGCGATAAGTGAAAGATGCACGGGCGAGACTCCTGTTGTTCTACGATGAGTAAGTCACAGTCAGCGCCTAGAAACAACTGATCAGGGTGAGCTATATGCCCCCACACGCACGCTAATCAAGGATGGCGTAGCGACTATTATTCAATTATAAAGCGTATGTGCGGGCTGAACGGGCCCGACCTCAAGTGCAACAACTCAGGCCTATCGACGTCGTCGCAAAACATCGAAGGTTCCTTTCACCCGTTCACCCTTTCACCCTTTCACCCTTTCACCCGTTCACCCTCGCACAAAGTGTGTCATGGAGATATCTGAATTGAGATAGGTCGGTCTTGGTAAAGCCTTTCTAGGTAGCGTTAGGGCCGGACGAATAAAGCCCCACGTTAAACTGTAAATCCAAAATAGTTTATTGGTCATCTCGCCAATTGGGTTTGCGTTTGTCGATAAACGCCTGAACACCCTCTAAGGCGCTTTCGTCCATCATGTTACAAGCCATGGTAGTCGTCGCATCGACATAGGCCGCTGACATATCAGTTTCCAGCTGCCGATAAAACAACGCCTTGCCCAACTGTAAAGCCACCTGGGGCTTTTGTAGTATCTGTTCGACGAGCAGCTCTGTCCTCGAATCGAGATCTTCTGGCGATACGGCGACATTAACTAAGCCCTTTGCGACAGCTTGCTCTGCATCAATAAACGCACCGGTTACCAACATCTCAAATGCGGCCTTTCGACCCAAATTACGCGTCAGCGCGACACTAGGCGTGGCACAAAATAAACCTAAATTAACACCACTGACCGCGAACTTTGCATGGGTTGACGCAACAGCTAAATCACACTGTGCCACTAACTGGCAGCCGGCTGCGGTTGCAATACCTTGTACTTTAGCGATTACAGGCACCGGCAAACGCTGCAGATCCATCATCACCTCGCTACAGCGGCCAAACAGGGCCTTGTAATACGAATCAGATGGCACGGCGCGCATTTCCTTCAAGTCGTGCCCGGCGCAAAAAGCTTTGCCGTTTGCCTGAACGACCAAAACCCGAAGCTCATCATGACCGGCAAGACTTTTTAGAACCTCACTGAACGCATCTAACATCGCTTCGTTCATTGCATTGAAGGCATCCGGACGATTTAGCGTAACCGTCGCAACACCTCGCGTATCTAGGTCAACTAACAGCGTGGGTTCATTCGTATCCATTGTGTCATTCACCTCCTGCCTGAGCGCGTTCGCGCAACTGAAACTTTTGTATTTTGCCGGTAACCGTTTTCGGAATGCTTTCAAAGCGAATGTCCTTGGGCACTTTGTAGCCCGCAAGCAAACCACGACAATGCGCCACCAAGGCGTCATCAGCCAACGTCGCACCTGACTTCAGCTCAACAAAAGCGACCGGGACTTCACCCCATTTCGGATCTAGTTTTGCGACTACTGCGCAGACTTCTACATCGGGATGTCGATATAACGCGTCCTCGACTTCTATCGAACTAATGTTTTCCCCGCCTGAGATAATGATGTCTTTACTGCGATCTTTGATTTTCACATAACGGTCCGGCTCCATCACAGCCAAATCTCCCGTATGAAACCACCCACCCGCAAAAGCCGCAGCACAGGCAGCCGGATTTTTGAGATAGCCCTTCATAACAATGTTACCGCGAAACATAATTTCACCCATTGTTTCACCATCTGCTGGGCATTCCGTCATAGTCGTCGGATCCATTACTGTCATGCCCTCTTGCAGGGCATATCGGACCCCTTGTCGACCATTCAATCGCGCCTGCTCAGCCGAGGTCTCATCACGCCATGAAAGTCGTTTCGCTGCAACAGCCACAGGACCATAAACCTCTGACAGGCCGTACACATGGGTAATATCAAACCCCATATTCGCCATGCCTTCGATCATAGCCGTCGGCGGTGCCGCACCCGCTACCATACCGCGCACTGTCCAATCGATACCCTCGCGAAGATCGGTGGGCGCATTATAAATTTGACTATGAATAATTGGCGCTGCGCAGTAGTGATCCACCTGGTGTTCACGAATAGTCCGCAAAATAGTCTCACCATCGACGCGACGTAAGCAGACGTGAATGCCCGCCTGCATGGCTATGGCCCAGGGGAAGCACCAGCCATTGCAATGAAACATTGGCAAGGTCCATAAGTAGGTTGGGAAGTGAGGCATTTGCCATGTGGTGACGTTGCTAACCGCATTCAAATAGGCGCCACGATGGTGTGTCACTACACCTTTTGGGTTGCCGGTTGTACCGCTGGTATAGCTAATCGCAATTGCATCCCATTCATTTTCGGGCGTCGCCAAACGCTCGACAGGCGAATGGCCACCAATAAATGATTCATATTCTAGCTGCCCAATTCGCTCGCCGAGCCCTGCATACTCACTGTCCGCAACATCAATGATAATTAGGCTGCGGCCATGCTCCTCCATCAACAACTGAACCGACTTTTTAATAGTGGCTGAAAATTCAGTGTCGGTGATCAGCACCTTGGCCTCACAATGATGCATTTGCCAAGCCAGCAACGCCGCATCTAGGCGCGTATTCAGTGTATTTAGCACCGCATTGAGCGCCGGTACTGCATAGTGCACTTCAACCATTTCGGGCGTATTTGGCAGCATAACGCTGACAGTATCGCCCCGCCCAATTCCCAGCTCGGCAAGCGCGGCTACCAACTGAGCAGCGCGATCGCGAGTTTGCTGCCACGTATACCGTCTATCGCCATGAATGACCGCTGGCAAGTCACCGAAAATTTCTGCACTTCGCTCAACGAAACTTACAGGGGACAGCGCAACAAAATTGGCATCATTAGGCTCCAACTGCTCATCAAAAATATTGCCCATGAATACTTCCCTCTGAAATCGAGTTAATTAAATATCTTGTCAGGCTAACTCTGCGGTTAGTTTTCAAAAGCCTAATATTGCGCCACCAAACTGGCTTAGCATCGCAGCAGTTTGGCGAATAAGACAGCCAAGTCCTGTTACTGACTACTCACGATAGCACTACTGATGGCGGCAATAGTTGGTGGCAATAGATGGCGGCAATAGATGGTGGCAATAGATGGTGGCAATAGATAACAGACATCATCTATGCGACCACCTGTAGCTACCAGATTTTGACGCGCTCATCTGGTGCTAAATACAAGGCATCAGTGGGCTGCACATCAAACGCTTGGTAAAACGCATCGACGTTACGTACCGACCCATTAGCACGGTATTCTGACGGCGCGTGGGGATTAGTCGCAATGAGTCGACGCAGTGCTTGCTCACGATATTGTCCTCGCCAAACTTGCGCAAAGCCCAAGAAAACACGCTGAACGCCGGTCAGGTCATCGATAACCAGTGCCGGCTGACCCATTAGCGATAGCTCATAGGCGCGCAGCGCAATACCGATACCCCCTAGATCGCCAATGTTCTCACCTAAGGTGTACTCACCATTTACGTGCAAATCGTCAAAAGGCTGAAAACTATTATATTGGGCAACCAGTGCGGAGGTACGGGTTTCGAACTCAGCACGATCTTGATCAGTCCACCAGTTACGAAGCACGCCATCACCATCAAACTGACTGCCTGAGTCATCAAAGCCATGACCAATTTCGTGACCGATCACTGCGCCAATCCCGCCATAGTTCACAGCATCATCTGCGGACATATTAAAAAATGGTGGCTGCAAAATCGCCGCAGGAAAAACGATTTCATTGAGCGAACTGCGGTAATACGCGTTAACCGTCTGCGGCGTCATGCCCCACTCATCACGATCCACTGGCCCGTCATGTCGCGCCAAGTAGCGCTGATGATCAAACTCGGTAATGCGTGCTAGGTTACCAAACAAGTCATTCGCAGAAATCTCAATACCCGAATAATCAATCCATTCATCGGGATAGCCAATTTTTGCGCGGAACTTACTCAGCTTATCAAGCGCCTGAATCTTGGTCTCATCACTCATCCAGTCGAGAGATTCAATACTTTGTCGGTACGCCAGTTTTAGCTTATCGACCAGCTCGACCATGCGCACCTTAGCGGCTGGCGGGAAATGTTCGCGTACATAAACTTTGCCAACGATCTCACCAAGACTGCGGTTAACCAAGTTAACCGCGCGTTTCCATGGCTCTTCTTGGGCTTCAGTACCCGATAGTACGCCGCCATAAAATGCAAAGTTCTGTGCATCAAACGCTTCGCTCAACCGGCTTGCTGCGTTATTTAATACCACCCATTTCAAATAGACCTGCCAACGATTCAGCGCACTTTCGGCCAGCTGTTTATCTAGCGCATTTAAATAATCTACCGTCAGCGCTATGACATAGGGCGGCTGAGCTTCAAAGCCAGTCTCTGCCCAAAATCCTGCCCAGTCTACTTGGGCCATCAGCGCTGGAAAATCTTCACGAGTAATCTTGTTGTAATTCGCAGACCAGTCACGCAGATCTTCTTTGCGCATGTGCTCTCGGGCTAAATCAGTTTCTAGTTTAAGAATGTCTTCTGCTTGCGATGCAGCATCCGGCATACCCGCCAACTCAAACATCGCAGCAATATGTGCCACATATTCATCGCGGATTCTTTGAGATGCTTCGTCGTCTTTTAAATAGTACTCACGATCTGGCAGCCCCAGGCCTGACTGGTATAGCGCCATAACGTACACGGCGGGATCCTTAGGATCTGGCATTTGAAATAAACCGATGGGCGAATCATAGCCGCGCCGACTCGCCGCAGCGAAATACCGTGTCAATTGGGCAGTATTTTTAATAGCGTCAATGGCTGCAAATTCCGGCGCTAGCGGCCGAACACCGAGCGCATTACGGGCATCTTTGTCGAGATACGCGCGGTACAATCCCCCTACACGCTGCTCATCACTATCTCTTTGGAAATCGCCTTCAGCAGCACTTTCAACAATTTTCCGGACATTAACCTGAGCTTCGTCACGCAGAATCTGAAAAGTACCATAACTCGACTTATCGGCTGGGATCTCATGGCGATCAATCCATTTACCGTTCACATAGCGAAAGAAATTATCACCTGGACGAACGCTACTATCGAACTCAGCGATATCGATTCCGGCTACCAGCGGCGTGCTGGCAAGCGCGGTTCCCGATTGATCCGACTGGCCAGCACCACAACCACTAAGCAGCACCATGAGCGCGCCAGAAATAATAGCTTTATGTTTTAACATAGCGATTCGTTTCCTTTTCTACATTATTAGCAGTGATTGTCCATAAGTCGGAGCATAACCCATTCCTTTTTATGATGAGAATTTTGCGCCTTAAATTGAGTTATCGAATAATGGCAAATAGCAACCACTAGACCTAAATCAAGCACTCCATGGCTTACGAAAAGACCCAAAGCACAGTGACTTCGG
>CAWUXF010000109.1:0-15905 GCA_963926325.1 uncultured Luminiphilus sp.
CTGGCGAATCTCAAAACCTACCAGTTTAGCTCAGCAGAGCTGGGTACCATGGAGCAGTTGGACAAGGACCCCTACCTAAGCGGCCAAGATCGTGTTTATTTGCAATTTGCGCTTGGAAAAGCCTTCGAAGACAGCGCGCAATACGACCGCTCGTTTAGGTATTACAACAAAGGCAACGCAATCAAACGGACGCAAGTTCAATACCAGCCCGAGGGAACAACACGCGAATTAGAGGATCAAATTGCCGCCTGCACACCCGATCTGTTCACCGCCGATACCGGCTGCCAAGCGGTAGATCCTATTTTCATTCTAGGCCTACCACGGGCCGGGTCTACACTACTTGAGCAGATTTTATCGTCACACAGCCAGGTAGATGGAACCCTTGAGTTACCCAATATTTTATCGCTAAGCGGTAAATTGCGGCGCTTAGGAAAGAAAGCCGGTGGTCGACCCTATCCTTACAACCTCAACGACCTCAGTCGGGACGAGCTGCAGTCTCTCGGTCAAGAATACATGGATGAAACCCGCATCCACCGCCAAGGCGCACCGTTTTTTATCGATAAAATGCCCAATAATTTTAGGCACATCGGATTAATTAAAAAAATATTACCCAATGCGAAGATTATCGATGCGCGTCGCGAACCCATGGCGTGCTGCTTCAGTGGTTTCAAGCAACTCTTTGCAGAAGGCCAATATTTCAGCTACTCCCTGAATGATCTAGGCCTCTATTACCGCGACTATGTTCGTCTCATGGCGCATTGGGACACCGTAATGCCAAACCATATTCTGCGGGTTCAACATGAAGATGTGGTGGCCAACTTAGAAGATCAAGTCCGCAGAATGCTCAGCTTTTGTGGTCTACCTTTTGAAACGGCCTGCGTCGAATATCATAAGACTCAACGCAATGTACGAACGCCATCTTCGGAGCAGGTGCGGCAGCCCATCTTTTCAACCGCACTCGCGCAATGGGAAAACTATGGTCCGTGGCTAGGTCCATTGAAAAAATCGTTAGGATCACTGGCGCCGCATAATGAAAGCGCTCAACATTAAATAGATATAAGAAAGACTTCTTAAAGGGATAACGACGGCTATGATTGATCTGCAAGATCAAGTGCTTATCTCACTGCGCCGTATTATTCGCGCCACTGACTTGCACTCGCGTAAACTGGGTAAAGAAACCGGCCTGACCACACCGCAGCTCGTTATTTTAAACGCTGCTGACTACTTAAAAGAACCGACTGTTTCAGATGTGGCTAAGGCGGTCAGTCTGAGCCTCGCGACCGTCACCACCATTCTCAACCGTTTACAGAGTAATGGTTTGGTGAATCGAGAGCGCAACCTAGTGGATCGACGACGTGTGATCGTCACACTCACAGACACTGGCCGAGAGCGCTTGGCGCAAGCCCCTAAGCCCTTACAGGACAGTTTTGTCGATCGCTTCAGCCACCTGCAAAACTGGGAACAACACCAAATTGTCGCGGCCTTGGAGCACGTCGCCACGATGATGGATGCCGAGCAGCTCGATGCGGCCCCCATACTCGCGACCGGCGAGGCGGTTATCTGATTCAAGGGATGTCAACACGGTCGACAGCGCACCTGCCCGACATCGATGGGCTGACTTCGATCGCTGTATTCCCACCGGCGCTGTTTCATGTGAACGTCCCTAGGCGCGATAGCGGACGTTAGTGCCAAGTCTGGGTGCTGCTGTGATACTACTGGGCGCCGGCTTAGATAATCCCAGCCCAGCGTGAGGTAATCGACTAGCGAGTTGGCTAAATAGCATCTCCTACTCGATATACCTAGCGCACTTGCCACTCATCGCGCTCTATTCGGTGGTCAGCTAACACGGGATTTGCGATATCGCGGGACTTGCCGTAGCGCCGCTCATTTTAGTTTTAGCCTTGTTACTACATAACAGTATTGAATGCCGATTCTATCGCCGCAGCGCGCCGGCCTCTTGATTGGCGCTGGCACAAACGCGCTGGCTATCTATTAAGACCGGCAAGGCCGAAGACTACGCGTCGTCCTTGAGCTGCTGCATAATTCCCGAGAAATCACGCTGACCATTGCCCGCTGCCTGATGCGCTTGGTACAGCGCCAAAGCCAACCGGCCCATTTGATTATCAACCCCGGCCTGCTCAGCGACCTGCTCCGCCAAGCCCAAATCCTTAACCATCAAGTCCACCATGAAGCCCGGGTCATAATTGCGGCTCGCTGGCGCAGTTTCCATCACGCCTGGGTAGGGGTTATACACCTCGAGCGACCAATTACGGCCGGAACTGGCCAACATAATCTCTGAGAGCACCGCCGGATCTAGACCGTTACGAACGCCCATTTCTAAAGCCTCGCAAGTGCCGATCATATGTACCGCAAGTAACATGTTATTAGCGGCCTTCGCTACTTGACCCGCACCTGCAGGTCCCGCGTGAAAAATCTTCTTACCCATTCCCGCAAGTACAAGCTCTGCCCGCGCAAACGCCTCAGCTGAGCCGCCGCACATAAATGCTAGCGTGCCCGCCGCAGCTGCCGCTACACCACCTGAAACGGGTGTATCCATGAAGTCGATATTGCACCGAGTCGCCTCCGCCGCCACTTGCTTTGCGGTCTCAGCGTCGATCGTGCTGGCATCGAGCACCAAACTACCGGCGGGTAATTGCGCAAGCAGTCCTGACTCACCCAAAAATGTCGCCGCAACATGCTTGCCTGCAGGCAGCATTGAAATAACGACATCCGCATCCTGCACCGCCGCCGAAGCGGAATCTGCAACCGCGGCACCTGCATCTGCCAAGGCCTCACATGCGGCTGCGGACAAATCAAAAACGCATAAATTATGGCCCGCTGCGATAAGATTTTTGGCCATTGGGCCACCCATGTTGCCCAATCCTAAAAATGCTATTTTGCTCATGCTATCTCCGATTTTTGATGCCGAGAGTTACTGGTATATCACCGGCGTGGCCTTAGATGGACTGTCGATACTGTAACTGCCGGTGCTGTAACTGCCGATGCTGTAACTGCCGATGCTGTAAATAGTGCGCTGCGCCATGTTTTTAAATAGGTCTACGCTGTCGGCAAGTTCAGCGCAGGCATGTCTGCTGGTGCAGTAAAGAAGCCGTCCAAAACTGCCGAGGGTATTGCATCGACACTGTCGAACTGCCACTGAGGACTGCGATCTTTGTCGACTAGTAACGCGCGTACACCCTCCGCAAACTCCGGATCGCGCATGATATTAGTACCCAAGCGCAGTTCGCTGGCAAATACCTGCTCCAGCGATGCATGACGACTTTCATTCAGCTGCCGGAAAATCCAGGCGGCGGCCAACTTCGAACCCTGCGCCAAACCATCTCTGGCTCTGGCAAGCCAAGGATCATCGCCCACCCAGCCCTGCACACGGTTGACGATCGCAGCCAGGTCGTTGCCCGCCATTAAAGTGTTGATGGTCTCTATATGTGGTTCGAGCTGCGCATCGGGCGCATCAACAGCTGGGCCCAAATCGACCAACAGCGCATTGACCTGATCACTGGGTGAGGCAATGTCCTCGGACCAGTCGATCGCACATAATCGATCCAACACATCCTGTTTTTGTGCGTGGGCTAGAAAGTGACTACCTAAGCCGCAGAAGAGCGCGTCGCTGGCATTGATATTCGCCGCGGTTAGCGCCAGAAAGCGACCCACCTGACCTGGCATCTTATTGAGAAACCAGCTGCCGCCAACATCAGGAAACAGCGCAATAGTCACCTCTGGCATGCCAATTCTAGTGCGCTCGCTTACCACCCGGTGACTGCACGCGGCGAGTATACCCAAGCCACCACCCATCACCACACCATGTCCCCAGCAGATAACGGGCTTGGGATATCTATGTAAGATGTAGTTCATTCGATATTCACGCGCAAAGAAATTCTCGGCGTAATCGCAGGGTCCCCCAGGGGTCACCAAACAGGAGTTGCGTAGCGCTTGCACATCACCACCAGCGCAAAAGGCTTTCTCGCTCGCCCCGTCGATCACAACAGCGACTATCGCGTCATCGACTGCCCAGGCCTCAAGATATTCGGTCAGCGCCTCAACCATATCCCGCGTCAGTGAATTTAACGTTTGGGGAACATTAAGCGTGAGGTGTCCGATATTGCCCGAGATGGCCTGATGTACTTGCACTAGAACATCAGACATTAGGCGTTCTTCCACTCGGCTACGCGCTTTTCTAAAAAGGCGTTAACGCCCTCGCGCTGATCTTCAGTATGAAAAAGCGCTACAAATGCTTCTCGCTCGGCGGGTAGTGCCGAAGCGATGCCGATATCACGCGCCGCATGAATGAGCTCTTTGCAGGCGGTAACCGAAGTCGGGCTTTGATTGCCCACCTGAGCAGCCAATGCCAGTGCCGCCGTCAGCGCCTCACCAGTGGCAACCACTTCTTCAACGAGGCCAATCTGCTGCGCTTTTTCTGCCGACACACGCTCGCCACACAAAATAATCCGCTTTGCCCAACCTTCCCCGACTAACTGCGTCAAACGCTGTGTGCCACCGGCACAGGGTAGTAAGCCGACCTTAGCTTCGGGCAGCGCCAACAGCGCTTGGGTCTCTACGATACGAATATCGCAGGCCATAGCGACTTCTAAGCCGCCGCCCATGGCAAAGCCATTGATCGCAGCAATCGAGACACCTCGAAAATCCGCCAAGGCTTCGAATGCCTCACCAAAGGCATCGGCCATGGTTCGCGCAGTATCGGGGCTGCCATCGGCAAACAGCTTTAGATCTGCCCCGGCCGAGAAAAACTTGCTGCCGGCACCGGTCAGTACCAAGGCATACACCGATTTAGTTGCATTTAAGGCTTCGACTACCGCTTTCAGTGCGGGCAGGCTCTCGGTATCCCAAGTGTTAGCTGCCGGGTTATCAATAGTAATAACCGCTGTGTGCCCCTGAATATCGACTTTGACTTTTTCTGATGGACTAATGTTCATTTAATAACCTCCAAGGCACCGTCCATGAAGAGACGGCGCGCGATAATGACACGCATAATTTCGTTGGTGCCTTCAAGAATTTGGTGTACCCGTGTGTCACGCACATAGCGCTCAGCTGGGTACTCTTTGATATATCCATAGCCGCCATAAAGCTGAAGGGCATCGTTGCAGACGTTAAAGCCGACATCGGTAGCAAACCGCTTAGCCATGGCGCAGTACGTAGTCGCCTGTGGGTCACCTTCGTCCAGTTTACTCGCCGCTAAGCGAATCATCTGTCTCGCCGCCACCAATTCAGTGAGCATATCCGCGAGTTTAAACTGGGTATTTTGAAAATCTGCAATTGCACTATTGAACTGCTTGCGATCCAACACGTAAGCGGTGGCATCTTCTAGTGCTTTTTGCGCGGTACCCACCGAGCACGTCGCAATATTAATCCGCCCGCCGTCGAGCCCTTCCATAGCAATGGCAAAGCCCTGCCCCTCAGACCCTAAGCGATTAGCCACGGGTACGCGGACATCTTCAAAATTAACCATCCGGGTCGGCTGCGCATTCCAGCCCATCTTGGCTTCTTTTTTGCCATACGTAACGCCCGGCGCATCAGCGGCAATCAGCAGTGCGCTGACGCCCTTGGCACCCGCGCCACCGGTACGCAACATGACCACTAAAACATCTGTATCACCAGCACCAGAAATAAATACCTTTGCGCCATTGACCACATAATCATCACCGTCGCGAACGGCACTTGTACGCAGTGCGCTGGCGTCGGAACCGGCTCCGGGTTCGGTCAGACAGTAAGACGCCAGCTTTTCACCGCTGACTAATGCGGGGCACCACGTGTCTATCGCAGCAGTTTGGCAGTACTTACCAATCATGTTGGTCGCCATATTATGGATCGTTAGAAACGCCGCAGTCGTTGTACAGCCCTTGGCTAGCTCTTCGACAATAAGACTGGCATCCAATCGAGACATCGCCAAGCCACCTGCGGCCTCGGGGGTATACATACCCATGAATCCGAGTTCGCCGGCCTGCTTTAAAACTTCGATAGGAAAGATACTGTGCTCATCCCAATGCGCGGCGCCGGGTGCTAAAACACCTTCGGAGAACGCACGGGCAGTTTCTACATAAGAGCGCTGATCATCCGATAAATTAAAATCCACCAAAAATTCTCCCTATCCGATCCGCTTGCTTAATTAAACTTAGCCATCACAGCACCAAATAATTCCTCGTCAGAGGGGATTTCTTTAGCTTTGGCCAAGGGCTTAGAAACCCAAGTTTCATTAATAAGATCCCGCCAAGTAATATTATTGTTAGTCGAGTTACCGCCCCAAGAGCCGCAGCCCAGGGAGAATGTCTGCCGCATCCCGTTCCACAAATTACCGCTGTTAGACGCTGATTGGGGCTGATTGACCATGATGCGCGAGGTGCGCGTGTGATGGGCAAACTTCATGATATTGTCATCTGAGTAAGAGTAGATGCCGCAGGAGTGGCCTTCGCCCTGATACCCCTGAATGGCATTGGTCAGGGTAATCGCTTCATCGATATCTGCGACCTTATAAAGTGCCATAGTCACTGACAGCTTCTCGCCCGAGAACGGATGGTCAGGACCTGCCCCAGTTTCTGGAATAATTAAAAACTCTCTGCCTTCGGGCAGATCAATACCCGCCATGCCGGCAATCTTATAAACGGACTGCGCAACAATCGCGGTATTCAAATGCCCATCGTGCCAGATGGTCGCTTGCAATTTTGCCTTCTCTTCTGCGTTGAGTAAGTAGCCGCCCTCAGCCAGCAGCTTGGCAAGCATCTCGTCGTATATAGACTCAAACAGCAACACTGAGTTGTCAGATGAACATGACGCGGCGAGATCGAGCGTTTTAGAAATACGGATTTTCTCAGCAGCCTCATCGAGATTAGCTGTGTCATCAACGGTTATACAGGCATTGCCCACACCCACGCCCAGCGCTGGCGTACCACTAGAATAGGCGGCACGAACCATAGGGCCACCGCCAGTGGCCAATATGCGGTCACATTGCGCCATGAGCTCATTGGTCAAATCCAATGAAGGAATTTCTATATACAACACCAAGTCTGCTGGCGCGCCGCATAACTCCAAAGCCTCACGCATGTAATCGCAGATCTTTTTGTTGGTCAGTTTTGCGCGTGGATGTGGCGCAACAATAATCGAGTTGCGCCCTTTGACTGCTGCAATACCCTTTATCACTGGCGTCGCTTCCGGATTAGTCGACGGCGACAGCGCACCGATAACACCCACTGGCTTCGCAATTTTGACGATATTTCGCTCGGGTAGCTCCTCGATCACGCCCACTGACTTGTCATTAATAATATCCATGAGCGTGGCGCGTGTTTTACGGTGAATTTTTAGATACTTGCCTTCGTAGTTGCCCAGCTGCGTTTCTTCGAGCGTAAACCGCGCAATCTCTTCTGATCGATCTTCACGGGCTACGGCGTAGACCATCGCCGTAATCAGCTCGTCGACCTGTGCCTGGGTATAGTTAGCGATTTGCGCTTGCGCCTTGCGTGAGCGCGCAATTAACGCGGCAATTTCAGCTGCTGGATCTGACATCGGGGTTCTCCTTGGGCGTATTTGCCCATTGGTTTTATAAGAGGCTTAACATAGCACCCTATAGGCACACTGCATATTGACGAAATTGCTCAATAAATGGATTATATTGCGGTATTCAGTTTACTTCATTCAAAGAAAAATAGGCGGTAAATACAATGACCTCACCGTCGAGATGGCCACTGTCAGAGCATAGCATTCGCTTTATAGCACCGGCGTTTATACTTAATACACTCATGCTTCATCCGCTAACGCGAGACTGCTATCCAACTGCCATGGGCTACTACCCAAAAGCGCTAGGCCATCGTATGCAGCGTTTACGCCCTGACGAAAACCTGTTGCTTTATTGCGTTGATGGCCGAGGATCTTTGACGGTCGATGGCGTCGGCAGTAGCGTCGGTCCGGGTGACCTCATATTGCTCCGTCAAGGCATTAGCCATAACTACATCGCAGACAGCGATGAGCCATGGACACTTTACTGGGTGCATTTTCAGGGCGACAGCGCCAACACCTTCTTGGATTACATGGGTTACAGCAAGGATCAACTGAAACTCTACATCGGTGCTTCCCCTGGGTTAATCGCCACTTTTAATAATTTGCTCGCAGTGAGACGCACCGGGTATAGCGTTGCCGCTTTCGTCAATGCAGCCAATCAACTCCGCCAGCTATTCACGCAATTTGGCTTGCAATCGCGGCAGCAAATTGCAGAACCTGTGACGTTAAATCTGATAAATGTGCAGACCTACATGCAGGACAATTTAGATCAGGCATTGGATCTAGACGCCCTAGCAAGTATCGCCCGGCTGTCAAAATATCACTTTAGCCATCGCTATCGAATGCTAACCGGCTATCCGCCTATTCGGCATTTCACACATATGAAAATGGAAGCCGCCTGCCGTTTACTCGATACCACAGAGCGCAGCATTAAAAGCATTGCAGCGAGTCTGGCTTATGATGACCCGCTTTATTTTTCTCGGCTATTTCGCAAAATTATCGGCAGCAGCCCGCGACAGTATCGCGCCTCACGATTAGGTTAATCCAATCGCTTAAATTGACCAGCGCCGCACTGATCCGCGCCCAGAAAGTAACGAAAGCCAAAAACAGCGCCTTGTCCTAAACCAGTGCCCGCAACGCTAATGACCTTTGCGCCGACACTCATAAGCGCTTGCGATGCGCATAGACCGGCCAAAATTCACGATAAACCGCTCACGCAAAAGTGCGCCTGCGGTGGATTACTTGCTTGCCGGCACTAAAATGCAGGGATGTCCGTCTGCGTGCGCCCCAAAATCAATGCGTGAATGTCATGCGTGCCCTCGTAGGTATTCACCACCTCCAAGTTCAACATGTGACGCATAACGGGGTATTCATCCGAAATACCATTTCCACCCAGCATGTCACGGGCTTTGCGCGCCACGTCCAGTGCCTTACCGCAGGAATTGCGCTTAATCAATGAAATCAGTTCTGGCGCAATTTGCCCTGCATCCATCAATTCGCCGGCGCGTTGGCAACCCTGTAATCCGAGGCTAATTTCGGTTTGCATGTCAGCCAATTTCAGCTGAATCAATTGATTTGCCGCCAGCGGTCGACCAAATTGCTTACGATCTAAAGTGTACTGACGCGCCGCGTGCCAACACGCTTCCGCAGCACCTAATGCACCCCAAGCAATACCGTAACGCGCATTGTTTAGGCAACTAAATGGGCCCTTTAAGCCCTGCACATTGGGCAGCAACTGCGCTTCGCTAACAAATACGTTATCCATAACAATTTCACCGGTGATCGACGCACGCAGTGACAACTTGCCGGCAATCTTGGGTGCCGACAGGCCCGGCATATCGCGCTCAAGAATAAAGCCGCGAATCACGTCATCATCGGTTTTTGCCCAGACGATAAATACATCGGCAATAGGACTGTTAGAAATCCACATCTTGGCGCCGGTCAGCGAGTAACCGCCATCGACGCTGCGCGCACGCGTAATCATACCGCCGGGGTCTGAGCCATGATCGGGCTCGGTGAGTCCAAAACAGCCAATCCATTCACCGGTCGCTAATTTCGGCAAATACTTCTCGCGCTGCGCATCATCTCCAAAGGCATAGAGGGGATACATGACCAGTGAAGATTGCACGCTGAGCATCGAACGGTAGCCGGAATCAACCCGTTCAACTTCGCGGGCGATTAATCCATAGGAGACATAATCAACCCCCGGGCAACCATAGCCGTCTATTGTCGAACCCAGCAGACCCATTTCACCCATCTCCCGAAAAATATCAGGATCCGTCGCTTCATTCCGAAAAGCGTCCCGGACACGAGGCTGTAAACGCTCTTGTGCGTATTGTCGCGCCGAATCGCGCACCATGCGCTGCTCATCGGTCAGTTGCTGCTCAAGCAGAAACGGATCTTGCCAATCCAACTTTTGCCAGACTTTTTTCGCCGTTGCACTCATACATTGCTCTCTTGGAGTTTCGTGATAACAGGTAACATTTTAGACCTAAAGTGTTGGTGAAACCAACTGAACCAACGATACGCGCTTAAAGAACAACAAATTAGCGCAATTTAGATCAAACTTCGCTCCCACTATAGGGTTGCCTGGCGACAGATAACCATTAAATCGCCTTACAGAACACTGGGCGTGAGCGCCGAGTCGAGATAAGCTCAACCCATGCTATTACTGACGCAATTTTCTCAGGCGATCGCCCGCTTGGTGCCACTGATCGGGGATCCGACATTTCCCGCCGTCCTTGTGGGCGCATTACAGGTACTCGTCGAGGCTGATGATGGCAGTGTCCTGCATTACAGCGAGGGTCATTTGCCCCGCATCGTCTTTACACAACCGATCGCGGGCCTCGGCCGGACCACACTCGACACCTATTTAAGCGGGCCTTTTTTACTTGACCCTTATTACCGCGCCGCGGCCTACGACCATCGGTTTGGAGTCTTTCGCTTGAGTGAGCTCGCACCCCAAGGGTTTAAGGAGAGCGAGTACTATCGCAGCTGGTACCGCAACTGTGGGTATCAAGATGAGTGTGGCTTGCTGATTGATCTCGGTGGCGGCGACTTTCTCAATATCGCACTGGGGCTGACCGGCGATGACAAACGGTTCGGCAAACGCCAGGCGGAGATACTAAAAGCTGCATTCACCGTCATCGAAGCGCTCTGTCAACAACACTGGCGGTACATTGATAACCCGCCCAACAAGGTAGGGCTGCGCGAGCAACTTCATAGATCTTTGTCGGCATTTGGTAGCAGCGTACTGACGCGCCGCGAACGGCAAGTAACCGAGCTGGTATTACTCGGTAACAGCACACGCATCATCGCTGAAAAACTTGCCATTTCTATGGAGACTGTAAAGCTGCACCGCAAACATGCCTATGCAAAGCTCGATGTCAGCTCTCAAGCGGAACTGTTTTATCTGTTTATGGAGGCGCTGGCCCACAGCCCTGATGGCGGAGCAAGCGATCCACTCATCGCCTACCACAGTAAACCCCGAACTCTCTGAGCCGCAGGATCCAATCACATGAGCGCCGAACTACAAGCGACACTAGACCGAGGTTTAAAAGCACTCAACCTTGGCGATTTCCAAAGCGCAGCTCAGGCCTGCCAAATCGCCCTAAAAGCTGACCCCAACCTAGTGCCCGCGCATTTTTTAGTTGGCCTCGTAGCGATGGAGGCCAAAGAGCGCCAAACTGCCCATGAAGCCTTTAAATCTGTAGTCAAACTCGACCGAAATCACGCGGCGGCATGGGCCCAGCTAGCGCGCCTAAATGTCTCCGAGGGACGCATTGCGCTGGCCGAAGCTGCACTAAAGGAAACGCGCCGTATCAAGCCACAAGATCCGCCGGTACTCGATACTATTGGTGGCGTACTCTCACAGCTCGGCGAATACCATGCAGCAAAGGCGTTTTTTGCCCGAGTGAATGCACTGGCGCCAAGACAACCGCATTACATGATGAACCTGGCAAACACGCTAGTTTTCCTTGGCGAGATCGAGCAGGCAACAGCAATTTTCCGCGATGTCATCGCCCTAGAGCCCAGCAACCCACAGGGACATTGGGGCCTGGCCAACGCCGTCAAAGCTACCGATGCAGCGCATATTGATACCATGCAAGCCCTGGTTAAGCAGTACCCCAATGCCCATCGAGCACGGGCTTTTTTGAACTACGCTATTGGCAAAGAAAGCGAAGATCTAGGCGATTGGGACGCCGCTTTTGACGCATTTTCAAACGGTGCAGCTGCTCGGCGGCAGACCGTTGAGTTCGATGAGGCAGGTGAAATAGCGATGTTCGAGACGCTCAAAAGCCGCTTTAACAGCGACTGGCTGGCAAGTCAGCCACCGGGGAACCCGGATCCATCGCCCATTTTCGTACTTGGCCAGCCGCGTACCGGAACAACTTTGATCGAACGCATTATCACCAGCCATTCACAGGTTCATGCGGCAGGTGAGCTGCAGCAGTTTGGCTTGGCCATTCGGCGACTCAGCCGGTATCAAAATCCGAAGCGCTTCAGCGCCGAACTGTTTGAAAAAGCGGTCGATCTCGACCCGAAAAAAGTGGGCACTATGTATTTGCAAACCGCAGCGCGGCTGCGGGGCACAAGCCCGCGATTTGTCGACAAGCTACCTTTAAATTACGTTAACTTACCGCTTATTTTGGCGGCACTGCCTAACGCCCGAGTTGTGCACTTGGTACGCGACCCCATGGATGCCTGCTTTGCCAGCTTTAAACAGTTGTTTGCTGACGCCTATTTACACTCTTATGAACAGACCGAAATGGCCAGACACCATGCGCGCTATCGCGACTTAATGGCGCACTGGCACCGCGAGTTCCCCGGTAGGATTATCGATATCAGCTACGAAGCGGCGGCAAGCGACCTAGAGCCTCACGCAAAAACGCTGATTGCTGCGCTTGGGCTACCCTGGGAAGCGGCTTGCCTAGACTTTCATCAAAGCAAAGCAGGTGTTGCCACCGCGAGTGCCGTACAAGTCCGCGAGCCCGCCCATACCCGCTCCATTGGTCGCTGGAGGCGCTATGAAAAGCAGCTCACGCCCATGCGCATAGCGTTGGAGACTGCGGGCGTTTTTGTGCAGCAATAACCTGTTTAAGCAAGGTTTACGCAAAAATACAGCTAATCTGCGCTGTACATAGGGTGAAACGAGACGCAAACTCGCTTTATTGCTATATAAATTGCTGTTAATTTACAGTTTTTAACCTGACTGCATTGTCTTTTTGTTTAGGGGAATTTTTGATGACTAAATCGCGTTCAACCACCCTGCTGTCTGCACATTTTCGCCGTACGGCACTCCCGCTCGCGGTTTCTGCGGCGCTAGTGAGCACCAGTAGTTTTGCTCAAACATTAGAAGAGGTCATCGTTACAGCGACTAAGCGGCAAGAGAGCGTGATGGACGTGCCATTAGCCATTACCGCGCTATCGGGTGACTTTATCGCCGACACTAACCTCAACGATATCAAAGATCTGGTGTCCTATACGCCCGGTGTCAGCGGTAACTCGCAAGACAGTTTCATCGACGCCATTAGTGTGCGCGGCGTGCGTACACAGGACTTTGGTGTCGGTGGCGACCCCTCATCGGCTTTCTTTAAAAACGACCTTTATGAAGGCCGCAACGGCGCGGTAGTGACGAGTCTCTATGATATTGAGCGCGCTGAAATTTTGCGCGGCCCACAAGGCTTTTTGTTCGGCCGTAACTCTATTGGCGGCGCGTTTAGTGTCTATACAAAGAAAGCCAATATAGACAGCAGCGACGGCTATATCGATTTAGATATTGGCGAACGCGACCACGCAGTGATCGAAGCGGCGACTAACATTCCGATCAGCGACAACTTCGCTATGCGTCTTGCCGGCTACTACTCTCAGGAAGACGGTTTCGCTGATAACGTGTTTGATGGCAGCGACCTAATCGACCATAAGAAATGGGCGCTGCGCTGGTCCACCATGTATGAAAGTGACCGCCTGTCGGTCAATACTGTGGTCGAATATGAAGATCGCAAACAGTCTGGGTCGGTATATCGCGCCATTGATTCAGGCGATGTTTGGGATGCTTTTGACGAAGCAATGGTCACTGATCCAACGCCTGGCGGTAATCGCGAGCAAATAGACTCCGACGAAAGTGAAGGCAGCCATGACGACGCCAAGGTGCTGACCTTGGGTTTATTTATTGACTACGACCTCGGCTTTGCCACCTTGACGTCGAACACGGGCTACAAAGATCACGACTATTACTACAGCGAGGATTACGACGGCACCCCGCTCAGCATCAACAACTTCCAACTCGACCAATCGGGCACCTATTTCCAGCAGGAATTCCGTCTATCGTCCAATAGTGACGGCCCGCTCAGTTGGTATACCGGCGTGTCGTACTACGAGGAAGATCTAGACTCTCAGTTCACTAACATCGGTACAGAAGATTACTTCTGTCAGTTCTATGGCAACAGCTACTACCCCGGCTATGACTTTGGTGGTTGTGCCGATCTCTACGCGTACTATGGGTATGAGTGGTATTCATTATCGGATGGAAAGTTGACTGAGTCTGGCAAAATCAAAGGGAAATTCGCGGGCTGGGCAACCTACCTCAATACCAACTTCACGGTAACCGACACCCTTAGCGTCGAGCTCGGCGTGCGTTACAGCGAAGATGATAAGCGCTTCTCGACTTCTGTTATCGAGCCCGAGAGCTACTTAGGACCCTACTCGATTTACGGCTTTAGTACTGACGGTTATATCACCGACAAAAAATCTTGGAGCGACACTACTGTTCGGGCAATGGCGATATGGACACCAACCGACGACACTATGTTCTTTGCCAGCTATACCCAGGGTTATAAATCAGGGGGCTTTGGTAGCTTCTGGATTGAAGATGCCAACGGCGGTATTCCGCCAGCCTACGAAACAGGGATTACCCAAGCAGACGGCTATTTGCCCGGCACCTTTGATCCCGAGTCGGTGGATTCCTACGAGATTGGTATGAAGACAAGCTATTTGGATGGCCGCGGCAACTTTGATGTCACCATGTTCATTTACGACTACACCGATATGCAGGTCTTTTCCTATGTAGAAGATGGCAACGGTGGCTTTGCGGGTCGCGTACTCAATGTCGGGCAAACTGACGGCTACGGTATCGAGGCATCAACCACGGTAGCCCTGAACGAAAACTTCACGCTCTATGTCGCCGCGGGTTATTTAGATACCGAAGCAAACAGTATTCAAGAGCTCTGTGGCGGTACCAGCGACTGCGAGGGCAGCCCGCTGTTCTGGGCACCCGAAATCACCGCAGCGGCCAAGCTAGATGCGAACTTCCCGATGGGGAACGGCTCGCTAACCGGCAGTTTCGAAGCCTTCTATGAAAGCGAGCGCGGCGGCGACTGGGGTGGTGTGCCAGAAAACTACATCGACCCATTTGTCATTGCTAACCTGCGCGTAGGTTATGAGTCGAACGACAGCTGGTACATCGAAGCTTATGCTGAGAACTTATTTGATGAGTTCACTTGGGATGGTCAGAATTTGAACGGCGGCATTTTGCCCTCACACAATTTTGGCCCTATGCGCCCACTGACTTTCGGTCTACGCACTGGTCTCAGCTGGGATTAATTACAGTGAATCCGAACAAGGATAAAGCGCCCAATCGGGCGCTTTTTTTTATGGCGCTAGCCACACGAACATCGAAGCCCTCAATTTGCTGCTGCGACCGCCCGAATTCGGATTGTGGCACTAGCTGAAGCCGTCATTACACCCCTAATGGGGTGATTCCCTGTTGCTCAATATGTGGAACTATGTGCACATTCACTAATCTGTAGAGGCATACCCGTGACTGCAAAACTCGACACCCAAACACTGCGTCATATGGATCAGGCACATCATCTGCATCCATTTACTGATTTCCAAGACTACGCCGCAAACGGCGGGCGAATCATCAGCCGCGCTGAACATATCTATATCTATGATTCTGATGGCAATAAAATCCAAGATGGCATGTCCGGCTTGTGGTGCTGCAACTTAGGTTATAGCCAAGACCGCATCAAAGAGGCTGTCGCTGCACAGCTCAACGAGCTGCCGTTCTACAACAACTTTTTCCGCTGCTCTAACCAGCCTGCGGTCGAACTCGCTGCAAAACTTTGCGAGCTCACGCCGGCGCGCTTTCAGCACGTGTTTTTCACTAATTCAGGCTCCGAAGCAAACGATACACAAGTCAAACTAGTGCACCGCTACTTTGATTTACTCGGCAAGCCCAACAAGAAGCAAATCATCAGCCGCAAAAATGCCTATCATGGCAGCACCATTGGCGCCTCTTCACTGAGCGGTATGTCAGCGATGCACGAGCAGACCATGGGCCTTAACTACGTGCACCACATTGGCCAGCCACACTGGTT
>CAWUXF010000110.1:0-23918 GCA_963926325.1 uncultured Luminiphilus sp.
TAGAAAGCCCCTGAATTCCGCTCATGGCTCGTCGTTCAGAGGACGTCATAATTGTCTGAAAATGGCGGTCGGCTCCGTCGTTAATGCTAGTGCTTGTCAACCTTAATGAGGCTTCCCAATAAATACCCAGCATTAAGATCAAATTAAATGTCAGGATACTACCGACGGTTAACTCTATGACATAAGTCATCGATGCCTTAACACCCAGCGTCGATTTCAAAGAGGCAAGCGCTTTATTAGGCAACAAGATGACAGCGGCCATCAGTACTTGCGCAACAACTATGCATGCCAAGCTATTAATGGCATATCGAATCGCCACGAAAAGACTAAAAACCCAGTCCAAACCGGTAACGTAATACTCTACCAATGTCAGCGCAGGCACAGCGACCAATAACAAGAAAAAGAGTGATACCAGTAACGTGTCTGTTTTAGCGCTGACCTTTCGCCAGCAGGATAAACACAATAAAAGTAGTACCGAAACGATTGCCTCAATAGCGAAAGATGCTACCAATACTGGAGACTCACTATTGAGAATCAGATATGCAGAAATGGTACACAGGCAAGCCGCTATTGTTATCACACTTAGTGGCAAACAATACGCGGCAATGACCCCAGGTGTTAAATACAGCCACAAAGACAAACCACCCACTTTAATGGGAGGAGCGCCGGCGGCGAGTACGCCTAACAAGACGGCACTGCCTGCGATAATAAGCTGCTGATTAGTCAAGGCCAGCATGCCCATGATTCTGCTAGTAGTTAACATCCTTTGCTTATATTGACCTCGCTGGGGTTACATTAGCTGTGCTATCGCTACAGCAATAGCAATAGCAATAGCAATAGCAATATCTATAGTTACAAAAGCTCGTCGCAAAGTATAGAAAATTGCACGCCCGTTGAACCAGACAAGTTCTGAGGCATTGCTACTGACTTGGCCTTGCTGGCGTGCATTTTTTGGCTGTGCAAACAAACACCGTCTCTGTTGCCGCTCTTGAAGTTTGGATTAGCAACAGAGAAGCGATATCACCCCACGCCTTCTCTCGCAGATATGTCGAGATTCTGTCTATAATGCCTATTTGAGGTCTTGTGACAAGACTAACTAAGAGGATGCAAAAAATCGAAAATGCTAGCGTTTACAAGGGATACAGCCTGAAAGCCTTATGAGTAAAGGGACTGACAAAAACGGGCACACACCCATGATGCAGCAATATTTTGGCATCAAGCGTGACCATCCCGATTCGCTATTGTTCTATCGCATGGGCGATTTTTATGAATTGTTCTACGACGATGCCAAAAAAGCCGCCCAAATACTCGACATCACGCTAACCGCGCGAGGTAAATCTGATGGCGATCCAATACCAATGGCTGGAGTACCCCATCATGCCGCCGAAAATTATTTAGCACGACTGGTCCGAGCCGGCTACTCCATTGCCATTGCCGAACAACTAGGCGATCCCGCAACAAGTAAAGGCCCCGTCGACCGAAAGGTTGTCCGTATTGTCACCCCCGGCACGCTCACCGATGAATCGCTATTAGATGCGCGCAGTGATTCGCTGCTATTGGCGATTAATCGCCAACAGACGCACTACGGTTTGGCCTGGGTAGATATCAGTAGTGGCCGCTTTGTTGTTACTGAACTCGAAGGCAGCGACGCACTTGCCGCTGAGGTTGAACGCTTAAATCCTGCAGAAGTCTTAATCGCCGATGGCGAAAGTTATGACTGCCTGGCGCAGCGTCCAGGATTACGGCATCAAGCACCATGGTTA
Source organism: uncultured Luminiphilus sp. (assembly GCA_963926325.1). GTDB lineage: Bacteria > Pseudomonadota > Gammaproteobacteria > Pseudomonadales > Halieaceae > Luminiphilus. The sequence continues at coordinate 1,764 of CAWUXF010000110.1, forward strand.
TTCGATGAAGATGCGGCGCGCCGAGCACTCAACCAACAATTTCAAACGAAGGACTTGCGCGGGTTCGACTGCGAGACCTTGTCGATCGCTATTTGTGCCGCCGGTGCGCTGCTTGAATACGTTAAGGACACGCAGCGCAACGATCTTCCCCATTTGCGCAGCATGCGCCGCGAACGGCTTGATGATGCGCTCACCCTTGACGCCACTACGCGACGCAATCTGGAAATTGATAAGAATTTAAATGGTGGGGAGGAATACACGCTATTTTCTGTACTCGACACTACTGTCACCGCTATGGGTGCCCGTCATTTACGTCGCTGTTTACATCGACCTGTTAACGACCGCATCGTTTTAGAAGAACGACTAGATGCCGTTGCCGACTTACAAAAAAATTATGTGTTCGAAGATCTGCGAGGACACTTAAAGTCAGTCGCTGACGTTGAGCGTATCTTGGCAAGAGTCGCACTCGGCTCCGCGCGACCCAGAGATCTAACCCGACTTGCTGATACTTTGGAGAGCCTGCCCCTTATACGCAGTGCGATACCCGAAATGGCGTTGCAACTTCGTACGCTTAAAGCACAACTCACCGACCTACCCACGCTGCTCGACTTACTGAAGCGCGCACTCATTGAGAACCCGCCAGTGCTAATTCGCGATGGTGGCGTGATCGCCAAAGACTACGATGCCGAACTCGATGAACTGCGCGCCATCAGTCAAAACGCCGGCGAATTTCTATTAGAAATAGAAGCCAAAGAGCGGGCCGAAACCGGCATTAGCAGTCTTAAAGTCGGCTATAACCGTGTCCACGGCTACTACATTGAAATGAGCCGCAGCCAGTCAGATGTAGTGCCCGGCCATTATATCCGCCGACAAACACTAAAAAATGCCGAGCGCTTTATTACCCCTGAGCTCAAAGTGTTTGAAGACAAAGCCCTGTCAGCTAAAAGCCGATCGCTGGCACGAGAAAAGTCGCTCTACGAAGATTTAGTGAAGCGCGTAGCTGAGCAGCTGCTGCCGCTACAAGACATTGCCCAAGCATTAATGGATATCGATCTACTCGCCTGTTTTGCCGAGCGCGCCACAACGCTCAATCTATGTCGGCCCACCTTTAGCGAGACGCCGCTATTAGAGATTGAGGCAGGGCGGCATTTGGTCGTTGAACAAGTCAGCGAACATCCGTTTATCGCCAACAACACTCGTCTCGATAACCAGCGACGCATGTTACTGATCACCGGCCCCAACATGGGCGGTAAATCAACCTATATGCGCCAGAACGCCCTCATCGCACTGATGGCGCACGTCGGTGCTTTTGTGCCCGCGACAAGCGCGCAACTGTCGCTGCTCGACCGAATATTTACCCGTATCGGATCATCAGATGATCTCGCTTCTGGGCGCTCTACTTTTATGGTGGAAATGACTGAGACCGCCAACATTCTGCATAATGCCACTGAGCGCAGCCTTATCTTAATGGATGAAATTGGTCGTGGTACCAGTACCTTCGATGGATTAAGCATCGCTTGGGCCACCGCACTCACACTTGCTAACCAGATCAAAGCATTCACCTTTTTCGCCACACACTACTTTGAGCTGACCGTCTTACCTGAGCATTGTGATGGTATGGCCAACGTGCATCTTGATGCGACGGAACACGAAGATCACGTCGTGTTTATGCACAATATTCAAGAAGGGCCCGCGAATCGAAGTTTTGGTATTCAAGTTGCTAAACTTGCCGGCGTACCCACGCCCGTTTTGCAGCTGGCACGCGAGAAATTACGCCTGCTAGAAACCGGGGCGACAGAGAACCAGCAGCCCTCACCGACACAAAATGATTTATTCCAGATTGCCACGGTGCATCCCGCGCTTAAATTACTTGCCGATACCGATCCAGATGATCTCAGCCCACGAGAGGCATTGCAGCTGCTCTATGCACTCAAAAAACAGGCGGACGAGTAGTTCAGCATCATGGTTTACTCCAGACAAGCGCGTCAGAGCGTTCGTAGTGCAGGGTAATTAAATGCAACGGTCTAAATTCAAGACAGTTAGGCCAACTATTGACGGGCCAAACTTAAAAATTCATGCTGGTAACATGCTAAGACGACAAAGATATAACTTTAGCAGCTAGTTAACGTTTTTTTTCGAGCCATTGCAGAGTATCCTTCGCAGCTGAATTTTTACAGGAAGTTACCTATGACCTTTGTTGTTGGCGAAGACTGCATCAAGTGCAAGCACACCGATTGTGTCGAAGTTTGCCCGGTGGACTGTTTTTACGAGGGGCCTAATTTCCTTGTTATCCATCCAGATGAATGTATCGATTGCGCACTGTGCGAGCCGGAGTGCCCCGTAGATGCCATTTTCTCTGAAGACGAGCTCCCCGAAGGCCAAGAAGAGTTTCTGCAGCTCAATACAGATTTGGCCGAGATTTGGCCCAATATCACTGAGAAAAAAGCCCCGCTAGAGGACGCAGAAGACTGGGCAGGTAAGCCCGACAAATTGGTATTGCTCGAGCGATAAGCACAATACCAATACGTGTAGGTAATCGGTGGCGGCGACTGCTCCCCCGCCGCTAGCCACCCACCACCCTGCGTCAGCGTTTTGGCAATAGTTTTAACGGATCAACAGGTTTTCCGTTGCGCCGAATTTCAAAGTGTAATTTCACAGTATCCGTGCCGCTGCTCCCCACGCGCGCTATTCGCTGCCCTGCCTTAACGTAAGCACCCTCTTCCACCAATAGCGCGTCGTTGTGACCATAAGCGCTCAAATATTCATCATTGTGTTTGACGATGAGTAGCGCACCGTAGCCCGTCACGCCGGTGCCTGCATAAACCACAATCCCAGCTGCCACCGCGCTAACAGCGTCTCCACGGCGACCACTAATATCAATACCTTTATGCAGGTTGGTCGAGTAACTACGCACCACCCTGCCCGCGCTAGGCCAACGCCATTTACGGACCGGGCCCAGAGTCTTACGGCTATTGGAGTTAGATGACGGTGAAGCAGTGCTTTTAGTCTTGGGTACCGTCGCCTTTGGGGTAGCCTTAGGCGCGGTCTTGCCGCTAGCAGCACTTTTGGCAATAGTTGGAGTTGTCGTTTTTGGCGTTGTCGTGGTTTTTGTAGTTTTTGTAGTTTTTGTGGAAGATGCCACCGGCTTCGCTGATGCCGACTTAATACTAGATCTAGGCCTGACGGTCTTAATTGTCTGGCCCGGCTGGATAATATAGGGCTTCTCGATGCCGTTCATCGCCGCCAGCGTTTGAAAGTCCATACCCAAACGAAATGCGATGGCGTATAGCGTATCCCCAAGCCGTACCCGATAACTAGGCCCAACTATCAGTGGCTTTCCGTAGTCAGGCTTGGCTGCCGCGGTTTTACTGGCGGTCGACCCACGACCCGCCGAGCGTTCCTCAATAGGCGCCTGTGGATTATCCGCGCACGCAACTAAAGCCAGCAGCAGGGTTAATCCAGCGGCGCAACGGATCATGTCACTGCCGAACTCGGGGGCCGACTGACACGATGCGCCACCATAATCAGCGCACCGCCGACGATGGTCATCACGCAACAACTGAGCACAAGTGGATCGGCAACTTCTGCAAGATAACGCCCGGGGAGTACCGGCACCGTCTGCACCGCCCGCAACTGACCATGCCGATCAATGACTGATTCGAGCACAATCCGCCATGGCCAAAGCGCTGTGAGTGAGCCAAAAAGAAAGCCCGTTAACAGCGCCATGGTCGCAGCCCGACAATGCTGAATGAGATAATTAAGCAGTTTAGAAAAAGTGAGCAGGCCTGCCATGCAACCTAGCGCAAAGACCAGCAGCGGCAGCAACTCAGGGGTCACCAGTGCACGAATCACCGGACCATACATGCCCAACAATAATAAAATAAAGCTCCCCGATATACCCGGTAGAATCATTGCGCAAATGGCTAAACTACCGGCGAGGAAAAACCCCAAATTGCCGTCAACAAATCCAATGCCCGGCGCCAGCGCAATAGCGACCGCGACCAGCGCCCCAGTCAGCATCAGCAGCACGCTTCTTCCAGACGCAGCGGTTGCTTCGCTGCGCACCAAGTAGATGGCCGAAACAAGTACCAGACCACAAAAAAACGACCATAAGGGTAGCGGGTAATGGGTCAGTAGCCAGCTAACAACGCTAGCGAGGGCCACCACAGCTATTGCAATGCCTGCGAATAATGGCCACAAAAAATTGCCGTCTAGACGCCGCCATAATGCACTGAAGCGACCCGCAAACAAGTCGCTGACTGCGGCCATGTTCACTGCTGCGAGCGCCGCCAATAAACGGTCGTAAATGCCGCTAATGAGCGCCACCGTACCACCCGAAACACCTGGCACAATATCTGCAGCACCCATCGCAAGCCCGCGCCAGAAAATCGCCAAGCGACTCATTTCTACTGAGGGCGCCTGTTCAATAGTCATCGCTGAGTGCCCGGCAGCATCGGAACGAAATTAACCGCTTCCACCACCGTTTGCTCAGGCCCATTCGGGGTCATCTCAACGACCACTAGTTGTTGTTGTGCACCACCAACAGGCATAACCAAGCGACCCCCTGGGGCCAGCTGATCTAGCAAAGTCTCGGGAATATGTTCGGGCGCTGCGCAACCTATAATGGCATCGAAGGGGCCTTTGTCACGCCAGCCATCCAGTCCATCCGCATGGCGCAGCTGCACATTGCGTAGCCGTAAGTCACGCATCCGCTGGCGAGATTTATCCAATAGCCCTTTGATACGCTCAATGCCATAGACTTCACCAACCAAAGGGGCAAGCACAGCCGTTTGATAGCCAGAGCCGCTGCCAATTTCAAGCACCTTTTCCGGTTTTCCTGCAGCCAACACCAACTCTGTCATACGCGCAACAATATAGGGCTGCGAAAGTGTTTGGCCAAAGCCAATCGGCAGCGAACTATCTTCGTAGGCTCGGGTCGCTAGCGCTTCATCGAGAAAGATATGTCTAGGGGTATTTCGGATGGCATCTAGTACCGCGTAATTACTGATGCCTTGATCCATCAGGCGCTGAATTAAACGCTCACGGGTACGCATCGACGTCATCCCAATACCTGCGCGATCCATCATAAACTGCGGGCCTCACAGAGCAACACCACAGCATGGCTGGCAATGCCCTCCTCACGACCGATGTAACCGAGCTTTTCTGTTGTGGTTGCCTTAACATTTATCGAGCTGTGGTTCACCTGCAAGTCCTCTGCAATGCGCGCGCGCATGGTATCAATGTGTGATGTCAATCGCGGTTTCTCGGCAATGACCGTGATATCAACATTGCCCACCTGCCAGCCTTCAGCCAGCGCAAGTGCCACCACATGGCGCAGCAAGGTACGGCTATCAATCCCTGCATAGCGGGCGTCAGTGTCGGGAAAGTGTTTACCGATATCACCCAGTGCCGCAGCACCAAGCAGCGCATCGCATAATGCATGAATAACAACATCACCATCTGAATGGGCTACTAGCCCTGCATCACATGGAATAATGACACCCCCTAAAGTAACACTATCCCCCACGCCAAAGCGGTGAACATCGTAACCATGCCCGATCCGCATACTCATTGCCCCGCCTCTAGAGCTTTTAAATACAGCTCTGCACGTTTTAAGTCTTCAGACACCGTCACCTTAAAATTACATGCGGGCCCTTCGACAATTTGCACCGCATAACCCGCCAGTGACATAGCGGCAGCCTCATCTGTGACCGCCTCATTTGCGGCAATGGCCGCACTCAAGGCGCTACGCAATTCGTGCAAACGAAACATTTGCGGCGTCTGAGCGCGCCAAAGCGCATTTCGGTCTAAGGTTTCTATCACCATACCGGCCTCGGAGCAGCGTTTTATCGTATCAGTAATGGGCTGCGCCAAAATTGCACCCTGTGCGGTATCAACCACATGATCGATCAAGCGTGTCAGTACGGCAATAGGCAGGCATGGCCGCGCAGCATCATGTACCAGCACCCAATCATCATCGTCTGCCACACCGTTTAAATACTGTAAGCCCGATAACACCGAATCGACACGCTCGGCTCCGCCGGCGGCAGTAAATACCCGAGGATCTGAAAGGCTCGCAATTTGATCCGCTCGCCGATCACTCGGATCGATAACCGCCACCACACCGCGAATTTGAGAAGATGCAAGTAGCGCGCGCATAGTATGCTCAAGCAAGCTTGCACCCGAAACGGTCAAGTACTGCTTGGGGATTTCTGTAGTCATTCTGCGACCACTGCCGGCAGCCGGCACTACCGCCCAAATACTAGTCATGGTTTTTATCTCGCGACTCAGGCGTTTCGGCGGGGTCTACAAACTGGAAGTAAACTTCATCTTCTCGAATCAAGCCTAATTGCTCCCGCGCCCGCTGCTCAATAACCTTGTCACCCGTCTGCAATTCCAATACCTGCCGCTCAAGCAGCGCATTGCGCGCCTCAAGCTCAGCATTCAGCGCCTCTTCTCTAGCAATTCGGTCACTCAAGCGCAGCGCTTCGGCAATACCGCCCTCAGCAAGCCATAACCGGTATTGTAGAAATACCAATAAGATGAGCAGCCCAGCTAGGACCCAGCGCATGATCAGGCCCGCTTGAACTCAGCACGCCCACGATAAGGCGCGGTCAAGCCCAGCTCCGCCTCGATCCTTAATAAGCGGTTGTACTTGGCAACGCGATCAGAGCGGCATAAAGAACCTGTTTTAATCTGACCCGCAGCGGTACCCACGGCCAAATCGGCAATTGTCGCATCTTCAGTTTCACCCGAGCGATGCGAAATTACCGCGGTGAAACCCGCCGCTTTCGCCATCGCAATGGCGTCTAAAGTTTCAGATAAAGAACCGATCTGATTAAATTTAATCAGAATCGAATTGCCAATACCTTCATCGATACCGCGTTTAAGAATTCGCGTATTGGTGACGAACAAATCATCACCAACCAATCGAATTTTATCACCCAGCTTTTCTGTGAGAATCGCCCAGCCAGCCCAGTCAGACTCATCAAGCCCGTCTTCAATAGAAATAATAGGATGATTAGCGGCGAGGTCAGCCAAGTAATCGGCAAAACCGGCACTGTCAAACTGACGATTCTCACCTTTTAAGTCGTAAATACCATCGCGATAGAATTCCGACGCAGCGCAGTCGAGCGCCAAGGTGATGTCTTCACCCAAAATATAGCCCGCAGCTGAAACTGCTTCGGCGATGATTTCCAATGCCGCGGCATTAGACGGTAAGTTTGGCGCAAACCCGCCTTCATCACCAACAGCAGTAGATAATCCGCGCGCGGTGAGCTGCTTTTTCAAGTGATGGAAAATCTCTGCGCCAATTCGCAGTGCCTCAGCAAAACTCGGTGCAGACACAGGCTGAATCATGAATTCTTGAATGTCGACATTATTGTCGGCGTGTTCACCACCGTTCAAAATATTCATCATTGGAACCGGCATGGTCAACTGCGTGTTACCCGCAAGATTCGCGATATGCTGGTACAACGGGAGGTTAGCCGACTGTGCAGCAGCCTTGGTATTCGCTAACGACACGGCAAGAATAGCGTTAGCGCCAAATTTCGCTTTGTTTTCAGTGCCGTCTGCGTCGATCATCCGCTGATCTACAGCGCGTTGATCCAATGCATTACAGCCGATCAACAACTCACGAATCGGGCCATTGATATGTCCAACAGCCTTAGTGACGCCCTTACCGAGATAGCGCGCTGCATCGCCGTCGCGCAACTCTAAAGCTTCTCGGGTACCTGTACTTGCGCCCGACGGCGCACAGGCACTCCCAAACGCGTTATCTGCAAGGGTCACTTCAGCCATTACAGTGGGATTACCGCGGCTATCTAATACTTCAAATGCACGTACATCTACGATTTGACTCACTTTTTTCTCCAATCTGGCGAGCTAAAATTCAGGGAATGTCTAATACTGGCAGCTGCTTAATCAATTCATCACAGGCTTTAACTTGCGCCAAGAAGGGCTCGAGCAGCGCCAAAGGTAGCGCGCTCGGCCCATCGCAGCGCGCGCTATCAGGGTCGGGATGTGCCTCAAGGAACAAACCTGCAATGCCGGTCGCAATGCCTGCTCGCGCAAGCTCTAATACCTGCCCGCGACGCCCCCCAGAAGCAGCATCACCTGGATTCCGACGCTGCAAGGCGTGAGTAACATCGAAAAGGATAGGACGCTCAGCAGTGACTCGACGCATCACGCCAAAACCCAACATATCGACAACCAAGTTGTCGTAACCGAAATTACTGCCTCGTTCGCAAATCATCAGTTGATCATTGCCGCATTCGACAAACTTATCGACCACATTGGTCATCTGCTCGGGACTTAAGAACTGCGGTTTCTTAATATTGATCACCGCACCCGTCGCAGCCATAGCGCTCACCAAATCAGTTTGGCGCGCGAGAAATGCCGGCAGCTGGATCACGTCACACACTGCCGCCGCAAGCACCGCCTCTTCTGGCGCATGAACATCAGTAATAACGGGCACATCGTAGCGCGCCTTAACATCGGCCAAAATTGATAAGCCTTCTTCAATCCCTGGGCCGCGATAGGCGTGAATAGAAGACCGATTGGCTTTGTCGTAGGATGCTTTAAATATGAGTGGTATCGATAACCGTTTGCAAACATCGACATAAACACCGGCGACATCAATCGCAAACTGGCGGCTTTCCAATACGTTGACCCCACCCACCAGCACCATGGGCTGTTGGTTGCCAATTCGAATATCCGCTACGTTAACAATGCGCTGTTCATGACTCATGCTGTTCTATCCAATTCGTCCGCAATGACTGCAAAAAACACAGCAAATTCTATTGATGCTATCTAGGCCTCAGCATTATTTTTGGTCGCGTATTCAAATGCTGCGTTGATGTAACCGGTAAACAATGGATGGCCACCTCGCGGGCGAGAAGTGAACTCGGGATGGAACTGACAGGCCAAGAACCAAGGGTGTTCAGGCAGTTCAATCATTTCAATCAGTTCGTTACCCGCAGACCAACCGGTAAAGCGCAGGCCGGCCGTCTCTAGCTGTGCGATGTAATTGTTATTCACTTCGTAGCGATGGCGATGGCGCTCACTCACCTCTGCCGCGCCATAGAGTTCGTGCGCCAAACTTCCCTCAGTCAAATAACAGGTTTGCGCGCCTAGACGCATGGTGCCACCCTTATCTGAGTTCTCATCACGCACCTCTACCCCACCTTCGGCAGTCTGCCACTCGGTGATCAGCGCAACGATGGGATGCGGTGTTGTCGGCGCCATTTCAGTTGAATGCGCGCCAGATAGGCCAACTACGTTGCGTGCATATTCAATCAGCGCAACGTGCATGCCCAAACAAATACCTAAAAAAGGAATATTGTTTTCACGGGCGTAGCGAACAGCCGCTATCTTGCCGTCGACACCGCGATCGCCAAACCCACCAGGCACCAAAATGGCGTCTAAGTGGGTGAGCACATCAGTACCCTGTGTCTCGATATCTTCGGCGTCAATATAGTTAATTTCAACTTTGCATCGAGTCTGTAAACCCGCGTGGCCGAGCGCCTCATTGAGGGATTTATAGGCGTCGACAAGATCGACATATTTACCCACCATACCGACAACAACTTTACCGCGTCGTTCGCCCAGTTCGCGGGCAACCACCTCATCCCATTCAGTGAGGTCAGCTTTAGGACAGTCGAGCCCGAAGCGCTCTAAAATAAAGCTATCAAGGCCGTTGGCATTGAGGCTGCCTGGAATTGTGTAGATAGAGTCTGCATCTAGAACAGGTATTACCGCACGTTCTTCCACATTGGTGAACAACGAAATTTTGCGGCGTGCGCCATCGTCGATTTCGACCGAACAGCGGCAGAGCAATACATCCGGCTGCAGGCCGATAGACCGCAGTTCTTTAACCGAGTGCTGGGTCGGCTTGGTTTTGATTTCACCCGCTGTAGGTATGTAGGGAACAAGCGTTAGATGCATTAACAGTGAATTGCTAGGCCCGAGCTCCAATTTAAGTTGGCGCGCAGCTTCGAGGAAGGGCTGGCTCTCGATGTCACCTACTGTGCCACCCACTTCAACTACCGCAATATCAACGCCGGCGGCACCTTTGACTATACGACGCTTGATCTCGTCAGTAATATGCGGAATAACCTGCACAGTGCCACCTAGATAGTCACCACGCCGCTCTTTACGCAGTACGGTGTCGTAGACACGGCCGGTGGTGAAATTGTTACGTCGCATCATGGTAGTTCGCGTGAAACGTTCGTAGTGGCCCAAGTCTAAGTCGGTTTCTGCACCATCTTCGGTGACAAACACTTCGCCGTGCTGGAAGGGACTCATTGTGCCGGGATCGACGTTAATATAGGGGTCTAGTTTCAGGAGGGTAACTTTTAAACCGCGCGCTTCCAGCACCGCTGCGAGTGACGCTGCGGCAATACCTTTGCCTAAAGAGGAAACTACACCGCCGGTAACAAATACGTATCGAGTCATGCCGACCACCAAGCTTTATATTATGCCGGGGCGTCTCGACCCCGATGGTCGCCATCCGCACTCCGATGGTCGATCAGTTTACCAGTAAGCGCACCCATCACTCAATTGCGTTAGAGCCTACAAAGGGTATATATCTTGGCTCATACCCCAAATCAGTCATATTCACAGGGTCGTGAGTGCCGTCTGTTAGTAAGCCAACCCCCAAAATAGCAACCGGCAGTGCCTTGTGACACACAATCAAGGGATGTTCTCGCCACCAGGGTGGGATGCCGCGCTCCTGACACAATTGTTTGAATGATTTGTGTTTAGCGTTTTGCGTGGCGAAGCGTTCACCGGCAATAGCAGGCCTTAATGTGACTTTAGTGCCCGCTTGAAGACAACTTCCACCGCAGCTGCGCCAGTACATTTCACCCCAATCACCGGCAATATCTTCAGCCACTGTTAGTTCGCCGACGGGGACGGCTTGTTGTGGCGTACACAATGCAGTGTGCTGCTGTCCATCTTGAGGTGTCTGGTAACCCGCCGGCAGCCGGTAAACGGCACCTCGCCAGCGCTTAAAGACCACAGTGTCCATGATCACCTCGGGATGGCGGTCGGATCTTGCGGTAAGTAATTGACGGCTGAACTCCTGTAGCCTGGTACGCGAGGGCACCGAAATCCCCAATCGGGTCAACCATGCGTGTAACGCCTGATTCAATTGCACCGCAGTGGCCGGCTCACCCGCAACCGTGCTTAGACGCATGCCGGGGTCGCCGAAAATAGATTCACAAGCGGGCAAGATTGGCTGCTGAAGCAGCTTCGCCGACTCGGCTTGCAATGCGGCAGCCCGTGCAAATGTTTGCCGATACCCGGGCCAACGCTGTGCTAAAAGGGGCATAACCTGGCCCCTGAGGAAGTTGCGATCGAATCCTGTGTCACTATTAGAGGGGTCAGTCACCCAAGACAACTGACGCGTATGCGCCCAGGCCTCGAGCTGCTGTTTCGGAAAATCCAAGAGTGGCCTTGAGATAAATCCAGCACCCAATGGACGTTGCTCGGGAATACCTGCGAGCCCTTGAGGCCCCGCGCCCCGTAATAATCGCAGCAACATCGTCTCGGCCTGATCATCGAGATGATGCCCCTGAAACAGCACTTCGTTATCTTTCAGCAACATCTCAAAAATACCATAGCGCGCGGCTCTCGCAGCGGCCTCGACACCCTGAGATGCAGCATTTGTTACCGCCACTCGGTGAATATGCAGAGGAATGTCGCGGCGATCGCACTGCTGCTGGCAGTGCTCGGCCCAGTCGTCAGCATCAGATTGCAGACCGTGATGGACATGAATTGCGGCTAAGGATGGCCCGTCGTTTCGCTGCAACCAACGATGCAGTATCTCGAGCAGCACAATACTGTCTACGCCGCCAGAAAGTGCAACCCACCAGCGCGGCGCTTGAGCTTGCGCGGCGAGACGTTGATTGAGCGCCTCATCCATCAGGTTCTCGTCCGCGTTAGTTACCGTAGGACATCAGACGCTGATAACGTACTTCCAGCATCTCATCGACATCCATGGTAGTTAGTTTATCTAGCTGGGTAATTAAATGGTCTTGAATACGTTCAGCCATTAAATCAGCGTCGCGATGCGCACCACCGAGAGGCTCTGGAATCGTGGCATCGACAATGCCAAGGTCTTGTAGCGTCGATGAGGTCACACCCATCGCGGCAGCAGCCTCAGCAGCAAATTCCGAACTCTTCCAAATGATATTGGCACAGCCCTCGGGCGAAATAACGAAATAGGTTGAATACTGCAGCATGGCCAAATGGTCACCGACGCCAATACCGAGCGCACCACCCGATGAGCCCTCGCCGATCACAGTACAAATAATGGGTGTTCGTAACCGGGACATGACCGCTAGATTTTGCGCTATCGCCTCTGAGATGCCGCGCTCTTCCGAGTCGATGCCCGGGTAGGCTCCAGGTGTATCAATTAGCGTCAATATGGGCATTTTAAAACGCTCAGCCATTTCCATTAAACGCAGTGCTTTGCGATAACCCTCGGGCTTAGGCATGCCAAAATTGCGTGCTACTTTATCTTTTACCGTGCGGCCCTTTTCTTGGCCAATGACCATAATCGGCCTACCATCGAGGCGCGCCACGCCACCGACTATAGCGTTGTCATCCCCAAAACGACGATCGCCATGAAGCTCATCGAATTCAGTGAATAACTTCGGTATGTAGTCCAGCGAGTAAGGCCGCTGCGGGTGCCGCGCAACGCGCACGATATCCCACGGGCTCAATTCCGCATAAATCTTCTCGGTCAACTTCAAGCTCTTTGCTTGCAAACGCTGAATTTCATCAACGAGATTAAGCTCTGCGTCGCTGCCAACAAGTTTTAGTTCATCAATCTTAACCTCAAGTTCGGCGATTGGTTGTTCGAAATCGAGATAATTCGGATTCATTGTCGAGTATCTGCCCCACGGTTGCTAACAATCAGGACTGCAGTCTACAAAAGCCGCCGCCGCTTAGCTATGGGTCAAAAACACGAGATCTTATCGATTTTTCATGAATGCTCACCTGCTCGCGCACGAACCATAGCCAAATGCTTTTACCCGTTAGTCACGACTGGGTTACCCTTAGCGCCCATGAAAGCCTCAAAACACAATCCTATTCGTCTCATTCTCGCGCCCATGGAGGGTGTCGTCGACAGCCTCATGCGCAGCATGCTGACGCAGATTGGGGGTTATGATCGCTGTGTCACCGAATTTGTGCGGGTTTCACAAACCGTACTGCCATCACGCGTCTTTTATCGTTTGTGTCCCGAACTCAAGCACGGTGGCCTAACGCCTGCAGGCGTGCCGGTATACGTGCAATTACTTGGCTCCGACCCGGAACTCATGGCTGCCAATGCAGCAGTCGTCGCCAGACTCAAAGCGCCGGGCATTGACCTCAACTTCGGGTGCCCAGCAAAAACCGTAAACAAATCAGAAGGTGGCGCGGTTATGCTGCGCAAACCTGATCGTATCGCTGCAATTTGTGGTGCAGTTCGCGCGGCGGTGCCAAAACATATTCCCGTAACCGCAAAAATTCGATTGGGCTTTGATGATGATGCCAACTTTGAGGCCATTGTGGATGCGGCTATTAGCGGCGGTATCAATGAGCTAATTATCCACGCTCGCACCCGTCAGCAGGCGTATCGGCCCCCAGCGCACTGGCATCGTCTAGCCGATGCGGTGGCACGCTCTCCTATTCCCATCATTGCCAATGGGGAACTTTGGAGCGCTAGCGATGTGCAAGCGTGCGGTGGCATGAGTGGCTGTAAAGCCTTTATGCTTGCCAGAGGTGCTTTGTGCCGTCCCGATTTAGGCAGGGCTATTCAGGCGCATCTGCATAATGAAGACTATTCAGCCTTAGATTGGACCGATATCCAACCGATGCTCAGCCAGTTCATGGTAGCCAATGCCGCCGCATATGACCCTAAATTTGCCGTCAACCCGGTTAAGCAGTGGCTGGTTTATTTAAAATTTTATTACCCGCAGGCGGCGATGCTATTTGCCCAAGTGAAACGTATAAACGACCCAAAGCTTATGGCTGAGGCACTTGCGGGCGCGCATTTGTTAGCGGTGGCGTAATGCAGGGACTGATTCGTGAATAGGCTATGGGGTGCTTTTTTGATCCCCATAAAAACAACAAAAAAAACGACAAAGGACGCACTTGACGCTATAAAGGCATTGTCGCTCTACAAATAAATAGATGACTGATAAAAACCAACAATGACAGTCTCATTTTTATCCACACGGAAATACTTATGACCACGAATACGACAGCTAGCACCGAACCTGCAGGTTCACAAGATTTTTTGGGCCATCCCAAGGGTCTATATATTTGCTTCGGTACAGAATTGTGGGAGCGCTTTTCCTTTTATGGAATGAAATACCTGCTCCTACTCTATCTCACCAAGTACCACCTATTTAGCGATCAAGCAGGCCTTGGTGTTTTGGGTAGCTATGCGTCATTGGTCTATGCCATGCCCGTGCTTGGCGGTCTTATTGCAGACCGTTTTATCGGTATGCGCCGCGCAGTGGTGTTTGGCGGAATACTGTTAGTGGCTGGCCACTTTGGCATGGCGTTTGAGGGTAGCGCTGCGCAGATCGGCGCAAATGGCATTGAACGAGATGAGCAAGCACTGCAAGTTTTCTACTTCTCCCTCGCGTTAATCGTCATGGGTGTTGGGTTTCTCAAACCCAACATATCGACGGTGGTCGGCAAGCTCTATGCAGAGGATGATCCGCGTCGAGACGCCGGTTTTACGATTTTTTATATGGGAATCAACTTAGGCGCCTTTACTGCAACGCTGCTCTGCGGCTGGCTCGGTGAAGTCTATGGCTGGTCGTATGGGTTCGGCGCTGCTGGCATCGGCATGCTATTTGGACTAATGTTTTTCCTGTGGGGGCAACCGCTGCTAGAAGGGCACGGAGAGGCAACTGATACCGCGCGAATTCAGCGTCGACATGGACCGCTCACACTCGAAGCGTGGCTCTATGTTGCAGCACTCGCCGGGGTTTTTCTGGTATGGCAGCTGATCCAATTCACCGCGGTTGTAGGCCAACTCCTAAACGTCGTTTCCCTCGCTGTATTAGTGGGACTAGGCTGGTTCATCTTTGCGCGCTGCAACAGCGTCGAACGCGGTCGCATGATGGTGCTTGTCGTGCTCATTTTGTCGACCGTCGTATTTTGGTCGCTGTTTGAGCAGGCGGCGGGCTCAATGACGTTATTTGCTGATCGCGTCACTGATCGCACACTTCTGGGGATACAGCTGACCGCCGCACAATTTGGTGCGGCCAATTCGTTCTTTATATTTCTACTGGCACCCGTATTCGCGTTGTTGTGGACCTTCCTTGGCAGGCGGGGTTTAGAACCATCGACACCGGTGAAATTCGCACTCGGTATTGGTCAGGCCGGACTCGGCTTTGGCGCACTGGTCCTGGGTGCTCAGTTTCCTGATAGCAGCGGATTTATTTCTGCCTGGTGGCTGATTTTGGCCTACCTATTACACACGATGGGTGAGCTCTGCTTGAGTCCCGTTGGTTTATCGGCAGTCACCAAGCTGGCGGTACCCAGTGTAGTCGGTGTGATGATGGGGACATGGTTCTTGGCGACAGCTTATTCCAATTTTGTCGCCGCCCAAATTGCCGCAATCGCCGCCCGACCGGAAGTTGGCGGGGCAGTCAGAGCGGTTGCCGATGCTGTCAGTAGTTACACTGAATTGTTTGATCAGCTGTTTTGGATTGGACTGACCGGCGCCGCGGTTTTGTTACTCATCACACCTATTCTAAAGCGTCTGATGGCTGGGACTCGTTAACAGAAATTGGCGCAATTTTGCGGCCCATTAAGGCTGCGAAATTGCGTTTCCAATCATATCCAATAAGATACAGTGCTGGCACCAAAAGCAAGCTAACAAACAAGGCAAACAAGACACCAAAGGCCAGTGACAGCACCGCCGGCTTGAGGAATTCTGCCGAGGTTGAGCGCTCGGCCATAATGGGTATAAGACCTACAAACGTGGTCACTGTGGTCAATACAATTGGCCTGAAACGGCTCACACCTGAGCTTATTACCGCTTCCAAAGGCGCTAAACCATCGGCCTCTCGGCGCCGGATGTAGTCTACTAATACTAAGTTATCGTTAATCACAACGCCGGCTGCTGCACCAATACCAAAGTAGGAAAACAGCGCCATCGGCATATCAAATAATAGGTGCCCAAAGACCGCCCCCATAAAGCCGAAGGGTATGGCTGTCATGATCAACAGTGGCAAGCTATAAGATCTAAATGCCACAGCAATCAACGCATAGATAACAAACAGCGCCACGGTATAAAGGGCTGTAATCTCAGAGAAGAAATTCTCTTCGGCTTCCTGACTACCCCCTTTCAGAATGGTTAACCCAGGAAAATCACTGCGCAGCTGGGGTAAAAAGCTGTCTTGTACAGCAGTGCTGATCTGATCGACCGAGTCAGGATCAACCGTGGCAACAACGGTGACAACACGCTGGCCATTTCGTCGATTGATTCGCTGTACGCCGGCCGCGGCTTCGATATCGGCTACCGACAACAACGGGACTGAGCGGCCGTCTGGTGTGCGGATCATGAAGTCATCGAGTGAACTGAGTTCGCTCCGTGTGGTCAGCGGGTAACGCACCATGACACGAACGTCGCCAAACTCACGAGGCAAGCGCTGTACCTCCTCGCCATAGTAGGCCTGTCGCACCTGCCGTGAGACGTCCGCCAGCGTAATACCGAGGGTTTCGACACCCGGCTTCAACATAATCCGCAGTTCACTGACCTCGCCACGCTGGTTATCGCGTACATAAAAGGCCTTATCAAACGTGCGCAAATGCAGCTGCAGTGCTTCGCTAGCAGTCTTAAGCGTGTCGAGATTTTGATGTTGCAGCAGAAACGTGACCGAGGCTTGGCTATCGTTCAAGGTATATTTAACCTTGATCTCTTCCGCATCGGGAATTTCACCCACCAAGGCCTGAAAACGCTCCGCCGCTTCCCGTGCACTCATGGCTCTGATTTCAGGTGGCGCCAATTTCACGATGGCGACGACGCTGTCACGGCGCGAACGTGTGTACCAACCTTCAATGAGCTTGGCGTCAGGCTGACCATTTTCAGCGGCAATCTGCGCGACTTCTGCAACCAATTGACGTTCGGCAGTCTGAAGGCGGTTAAGTATTTCAAGTGACCGGCTATAGGGTGTGCCACTCGGCAAGGAAACATCGATATAAATTTGTTCCCCCTCCACCTGCGGCATGAAGTAAAACTTCACCCAGCCACTACTAAACAAACCCAGCGAAACAATAAATCCAGCCAAAAATATCATGGCGGTGGTGTAACGTCGTTGCGTTGCCCAAACAAGTATCGGGCGATAATACCGATCAGCAAAGGCCACTAATGAATGGGCGAATTTTTGCTGCCACAGCGAAAAACCTTTGAGATTTTTCCGCGGTTCAACATGACGCAAATGCGATGGTAAAATCAAGAACGCTTCAACTAATGAAATCACAAGCGCCAAACTGATAACAATAGATAGCTCGCGGGTTATCTGTGCTTCAGCGCCCGAAATAAACAGCCAAGGCGCAAAAGCCACAATAGTCGTCAGTACTGCAAATATCACCGGCCTTGCCACTGACATTGTGCCAACGATAGCGGCCTCTTCTCCAGGCAATCCCATGTGCGCGTGATGATGAATACTTTCGCCAACAACGATCGCGTCATCAACAACGATGCCAAGCACCAATAAGAATGCAAACGTCGATATAACGTTGAGTGACACATCATTGGCAGGCAATAAAGCGAAAGTACCGATGAACGCCACGCCAATACCTGCGGTGACCCAAACAGCAACTTTTGGCCGCAGCGTTAAAATCAAGATCAAAAATACAAGCACTAAGCCCATCATGGATGATGAGGCAATCAAGTCCATCCGCGAGGTATAAATATCAGCGGTATCAAACCACAACTCTAGCGACACACCTTTTGGCATTTTAGGCTGCGTCTCTAACAACCAGCCCTTAACCGCATCGCTGGCCTTGACGACTTGCATGGTATCGGTGGATTGCACTTGCAGCAGCACCGCAGGTACACCGTTAAGGGTCGCCAGGATTTCATTCTCTTCAAAACCATCGATAACTCTCGCGACATCACCTATACGAATCAAGCCGCCAGCAGCGTTTTGTCGCACCACGATGCTACGAAAATCACTTTCAGTATCGGCTAGATTCAAAGCGCGCAGCTGGATATCGCCGGTCGCCGTTCGCACTTCACCAGAAGAGACATTGAGCGAACTGCTGCGGATAGCCGAACTTACCTCACCGAAGGTGAGTCCAAAGCGGCGCAGTGCAGCCTCCGACACTTCAATGGTGACCTCTTCAGCACGCGCCCCAAATAATTCAACCTGTGAAATATACGGAAGTGCCGCCACTTCTCGGCGTAAATCTTGCGCCAGCCGGGTCAATGCCTTCTCGCCGACGTCGCCAATCACCGCTACTCGGATCATCTCTTGACGCCATTCGGTGCGTCTGACCCTGGGATTATCAATATCTCTGGGTAGAGAGGTGATTGAATCTACCGCACTCTTAACGTCATCGAGAAACTCATTGAGATCGACATTGGGAAACGTTTCAACCTGCACAAAGCCAAGGTTCTCGGAAGACTGCGAGGTAACACGATAGACATTGCTAACGTTTTTGATGGATTCTTCAATGCGCTGAACAATTTGTTGCTCAACCTCTTGCGGGGAAGCACCTGGCCAAACAACCTCAACCTGTACTAGGTCAGGTTGAACCGAAGGAAATGCCTCTTTTTGAATATTGGTTAAACCCAACCAGCCAGAAATTAAAATACCAACCATCAGTAAATTGGCTGCAACTGGGTTCCGAACCCACCATGCGATTAGACCTTGCATAGTATTGCCCCCTAGTTCGCAGTTATATCTGAGGAAACGCCAGCTTCAATGGGTTGGTCATCGATCGACTGCAGACGCATACCAGGAATCGGATTACGAATCGCCGAGACCACCACCTGCTCACCCACTTGAACACCGGAAGCGAGTACTACACGATCTCGGTTGCGGTGAATCAAATCGATGTCGCGGACTTCTAGCAGTCCCAGCTCGTTGACCACAAATACCTGACTGCCGGCGCGCAGCGCTTCGATGGGAATACTAATAGCGTTATCGATCATACGACCGGATACTTTTGCGTCTACATATAAGCCGACTGCTAGCGGCATGCCCTCTCCCACATAGGGATCGGTGACTTCGACAGTGCCAAATACGGTGCGTGTCGTCGGCTCAATTGCCGCATCTAAGCGATTTAAGCGCCCAACCCAATGGTATACCGCGCCGCCGACGGTCGCAGTGAGGTCAACAGGCAAGCCTTGCCCGGCCTCAGCGCTATAGCCAATGGGCACACCCAAGGCGCCTAGCTGCCCATCATTTAACGGTAACCGTACCTCGACGATATCAGTACCAAAAGCCCGCCCAACTACCTTGCCGGGGCTAACAAACTGCCCTAGATTCACAGCGATCGAAGATATCCGGCCCATGAACGGCAGGCTAATCTGGGTGCGATCTAAATTAGTTTGTGCCAAGGACATGTTGGCTTCAGCCGCTTGTATCGCCGCTCTTGCACGCGTAACTTGAGGCTTTTTCAACGCTAATGGCGAAGGATTTTTTTGACCCACCAGCTGTTTGCGCGCGACATCAGCGTCGGCTAATGCCTGCTCGAGCTCAACCTGAGAAGCGGCCAACCGTGCCTCCGCCTCATTCAAGGCAGAGCGGTAATCGGTGTCTTCAATCATTAACAGGGCTTCATCTGGGCGCACCCTGCCCCCTTCAATAAACTCTGTGGATACCGACACGATACGACCGCCCACTTGAGCAACAATGTCGGTATTGATTCGTGCCCGCACTTCACCCTGAATATCAATCGCCAACTGCGTGGAAGCGACCGTTGCGGTTTCAGTGTAAACGCGGGTTGGGCGAGGAATTTCAACGCTGGACTCGGGCTCGGGCTTCGTGGCTTGAAGCAACACAAAAATACCAATACCAGAGGCGAAAATCGCAAATGGCACCAAGGCCCTTTTTAACCGCGTAAGCATAACCACTCCTTGTCATTATTACGTCGTACTTGATCGGCTATAGGCATTTCTCTTCCGTGAGATGTAATGCGCCGCCAGCGAGGTCGGTAGCATAACAGGCTTTTCAATGAATGCATGTTTCACGCCCAGCTGCTAAGCTAAACGGTAATATTTTGCAATCTTTCATCGCCTCAAAAAGGTGCCAGTCAACGTCGAGAATTCCCCATGGATTTAGATAACAGCGCGCAAGACTTCGAACAGGATGACGGCCGAGACTTTGACTTAATTGTCTTTGGCGCGACCGGGTTCACCGGCAAATTAGTCGCCGAATACCTCGCTCAAGCCGCAGGCAATACTCGCTGGGCCATCGCTGGACGCGACATGGCCAAACTGGAAGCCGTGCGCAGAGCGCTAAACAAGCCTGACCTCACCATTGTGATAGCAGATAGTGACGATAAACAAAGCCTAAACAAAATGGCCGAAACGACGCGGGTAATCTGCAGTACCGTTGGCCCCTATGCCCGCTATGGCACGGCATTGGTTGAGGCATGCGCAGAGGCTGGCACCCATTATTGCGACCTCACGGGTGAGCCGCAATGGATGGCTGAAATCTTTGAGCGCATCGCACCTATCGCCGAAGAAACAGGTGCCCGGATAGTTCACTGTTGCGGTTTCGATTCCGTGCCCTTTGACCTCGGTGTATTCGTCGCACAGCAAACAATGCAGCAACGCCATGGTGTCTATGCCCGTGAAGTCATCGGTCGTATGGGCGAGTCTAGCGGTAGCCTCAGTGGTGGCACTATTGCCAGTATCATGTTGCTGCTTGAGCAGGCTGGCGCTGATCCGAGCGTTCGAGCGCTTGTCGAAGACCCCTATTGCCTGTATCCAGCAGAGTTATCCCCAGGCCTAGATACCGCCGACCAAATGGGCATTGCTTGGGACGACACATTCGGCAGTTGGACCGGACCTTTTTTGATGGCCGGTGTTAATACCCGCGTCGTACGACGTTCGAATGCGTTGGCTAGTCTCATTTACGGCGCTGACTTTCAATACAATGAATCCCAGCTCTGTGGCAATCGCGGCAGAGCACTGTTACTCACCGCGGGCCTTGGCATGGGCATGGGCGCATTAAGCTTTGGCCCAAGTCGAAACTTACTAAAACGTTGGCTACCTAAACCCGGCGAAGGTCCAGATGCAAAAAGCCGAGAGCGTGGCTTTTTTAAGCTATTTACACACGCCAAGCACCCCGAGGATGCGTCAAAAGATGTGCGGATTCAGGTAACCGGAAAACGAGATCCTGGCTATGGTGCTACCTCGCGTATGCTCGCTGAGTCTGCACTTTGCCTAGCCCATGATCCGCTCAAGGTGGAAGGCGGTATCTGGACACCTGCCAGTGCGTTGGGACAGTCACTAGTAGAGCGGCTAAAACGCGTTGATATTACTTTTGAGCCAACAGACTTATAACCGATTTGTCCTAGGCTGATGCTAGAAAACGCGTGGTACGGGCTTTTGCGGGCCCGTTCATGAATACGAATGGCATGCCCAACACATTGAGCAGGGTTTTTTTGATCAATAAGCGCAAACCTCTTCAGGTCAGCAAGCCCAAGCAACAGACTCAGCGAGGGTCTCTACGCTTAATACGGCCTTTATACTTCCTATAATTTCTATACTTCCCAGTCTGACGCATGCGGGTTTGGTGCATGTCTCATGGCTATTGCAGATTAATTATACATAATGCTATGTTTTTCGTCGTAACGAGAACGTCGATGAGACAACACTTACACACCAACTAAGGATGTATTTATGACACTGGATATTAACTGGTTAAAGCGGTCCCTAGCCGCAGTCGCTCTGCTCACTTTGACGAACGGCGTTTCGGCAGAGATATGGACAGATTACAGTCCGAGCGAGGCAGTCACCGAACTCACGGTCGTGGACGTTAAAACAAATTTTCTAGATGACTACCTGGTCAATTTGAAAACAACCTGGGTGCGAGCCATGGAAGTTGAAAAGGCGATGGGATCGATCGTGGATTACCGCGTCATGGTAGCCAACGGTGCGGACTCTCCCAACGTCTGGTTAACCGT